>DNRP01000084.1 GCA_003499955.1 Cyanobacteria bacterium UBA9971 | reverse complement strand
AGAACCCAACCAAGAACAAAAGAAACAACGACCATTACAATTATAGTAACAATATCATTAATTGACATAATTATTCTCCTTGTTTCTTTAAAAAATTTATTCTTTTTTCTATCATATCACCTTTTTTGAAAAAATTGTCAAAAAATCCTATAGCAAAACTAATTCCTATAAAAGACCCTATTAATTTAAAAATTAATGGCATGTTAAAAGCATATAAGGTTATACTTCCGCCAAAACTGCTTAAAGCCGCAACCCATGCCTGCATTTTAGAATCTCTTAAATAATCAATTTCTTTTTCTAATCCTTTGTTCATATTTATCCTAAACTAGATTAACTGCATCTGGAGAAGCCACAACTCGGACACATTACACACCCTTCGCTGAATTCCAGCATCGCTCCGCAATCAGGACACTCGGGACAATGCCCCAGGTCAGATTTGCTTCCGCCNNAAGAATTACGCCGCCTTTTCCGAAAGCGGGAGCAGGGCATCGGATGCCTTTTAACTGGTCGATAATTTCATGTATATCAACGCCGGCTCTTAAGGAAAGGGAAATCATTCTTCCTGTGGCTTCTGCCTGACTGGTGGCGCAGCCGCCTGATTTGCCCATTCTGGCAAATACTTCGCACAAGCCTTCTTCATCGGTGTTTATTGTTATATAAAGAGGTCCGCAGCCTGTCTGAATTTTGTCTGTAATACCAAAAGTCACGTTAGGTCTTTGTCTTGGTTTTACACTTCCTAATTCGATTTGATTATCTGTTGATTCTTCTTTTTTTGTTGAGGATATTGACATAGGTTGATTGAAACTACGGCTGTTATTTCTGTAAACTGTAGTGCCTTTAAGCCCGACTTTATAAGCAAGTTCGTAAACCTTTGCTATATCTTCTCTTGTGGCTTCTTCCGTAAAATTAACGGTTTTGGAAACGGCATTATCTGTATGAAGCTGGAAAGCAGCCTGCATTTTTACATGCCACTCGGGTGTAACATCATGCGCAGTCTGGAAAACATTTGCAATATCTGCAGGAACGCCTTCAACTCCGTGAAGTGTGCCATGCTCCGAGATTTTTTGCATTATTTCTTCGCTGTAGAAGCCTCTTTCTTTTGCAACTTGTTCAAAAAGCGGATTAACTTCGAGAAGATTTGCTCCGTCCAGAATATGTCTTGTAAATACAAGAGCAAAAAGCGGTTCAATACCGCAGGAAGCGCCTGCAATCATACTTATTGTTCCTGTTGGAGCAATACAAGTAGTTGTAGCATTTCTGATACCGTGTTCTGCAATTTGTTTATCGAGGTCTTTCCACATTTCATCGGAAACCATGCCTGCTGATTTGCCTGTAAAATGATTATAAAGGAAATTTTTGCCATCGTAGATGCTTCCATCAAAGCTTGCAAATTTTCCTCTTGTTTTTGAAAGCTCAATAGATTCAACTTTTGAATGATAGTCAATAAATTCCATAATCTGTGTGGCGAGATTGGTGCCTTCTTCTGAACTGTAAGGAACTTTAAGAGTCATGAGAATATCAGCCAAGCCCATAATGCCGAGACCAATTTTTCTGTTTCCACTAACCATTTCTGCTATTTGAGGAAGCGGATAATTATTAACGGTAATTACGTTATCCAGAAAATGTATGGAAAGTTTTGTAACGTATTCAAGTTTTTCCCAATCAATTTCAGGTTTGCCGTCAACATATTTTATTAATTGCGCAAGGTTAATTGAACCTAAGTTACATGCTTCATAAGGCAATAAAGGAACTTCGCCGCATGGATTTGTGGATTCAATTTCTCCAAGCTGAGGAGTGGGATTGTACTGGTTTACTCTATCAATAAATACGATACCCGGCTCGCCGTTTTTCCAGGCATGGTCGACTATGATATCAAATACTTCTCTTGCATTTAATTTTTTGACTGATTTCTTTGTTTTTGGATGAATTAAATCGTATTCTTCATTATTGATAACAGCATCCATAAATTTATCAGTAATTCCGACAGAAATATTAAAGTTATTAAGTCTGCTATTGTCTGTTTTGCAGTTAATAAACTCAATAATATCAGGATGATCAACCCGAAGGACCGCCATATTAGCGCCTCTTCTTGTTCCGCCCTGTTTAACCGCTTCTGTGGCAGCATTAAATACTTCAATAAAGGATACGGGACCTGAAGAAACGCCCATTGTTGATCTTACAACATCGTTTTTTGGTCTTAATTTTGAGAAGGAAAATCCTGTTCCTCCGCCACTTTTGTGGATCATGGCGGTATTTTTTATTGCTTCAAAAATTGCATCAAGAGAATCATCGACAGGAAGCACAAAGCATGCTGAAAGCTGCCCGAGTTCTCTACCTGCGTTCATTAAAGTAGGGCTGTTTGGCATGAAATAAAGATTTGCCATCATGCCGTAAAAATCTTCCGCCAGCTTATTTACTTCCGCATCGCTTTTATTGTACTGTATGTCAGCAGAAGCAATTGCCTGTGCAACACGCCAGAACATATCTTCAGGACTTTCTACAGGAGTGCCGTCTTGATCTCTTTTTAAATATCTTTTGTTTAAAACAGTTTTTGCGTTATCGCTGAGCTTTATTGACTCAGATAAGAATGATGTCACAGGTTTCCTCCCCAATTAGACTATGTTTTCCGACTCTTATTTTTCCTATCCCAAAATATAAAAAATTTAGTGCTTAGGCATGCATGTTACAACATAATTTTCTTTAAGTTTGTTAATTTTCTTTAAAATAAATAAGCTTAAATTTTTTTTTGAAATCCAGAGGCTGTTTGGGGGTTTGTATAATTTTTTTAAGTAAATTTTTAATAAGATTTTAAAATTTTAATTTAAAGCCTGATTATTTTGCGTATAGGAAATAGTTTCTTTTATATATTCAACAGTCTTTCTGTCAAAGGAAATACAAATATACTGCCCCGGATTAAGACAAATATCCTCGCCTTTTTTTACAACCGTACTTACAGAACCTATAGGTGTAGAATCTAAAGCTCTTTTAGCAGAGGATTCTCCTCTTGATTTTCCTTCATCGGGGGAAATAATTCCTGATACAAAATTTACTGTTATTTTCGCGCCTGTACTGATAGCCCATACGGCTGCGTCAGCAATGGAAGAAGTATTTCCAAGAACAACAGAAGTTGCTGTACTTGCGATTGTACCCGGTAATTGTTTAATAAAACTTTCTTTTTTTGTATTGTAAACAGGTTGAGAAACTTCTACAATCATAGGCTTATCTTTGATAGAAATAATTTTTTCATCAGGGGTTTTAATTTCAACGATTTTTAACTGAATAAAAGCGTCTTTATTTAACTGTCCTGCTTTTTTTACTTTTAAAACCGAACCGTAAACAATGCTGGACTTGAGAATTAAAGCCTGTCCGTCATAAAACACATCTTCCATGAGCTTTGCGCTGAATTCCTGCCCTTCTTTTGACAGATTACTGTCCAATTTTGTCTCAAGCATAGATAGAATCGGCTGTCTTAAAGGATTTTT
>DNRP01000035.1:4053-17182 GCA_003499955.1 Cyanobacteria bacterium UBA9971 | reverse complement strand
ACCCTTGCAAAGTCTGTACTTTGAGCTATTGTTAATGTTTCAAGGGAATTAGTCTTATTTATTTCATTTGCAAGTACAACATCATAAGCTCTTTCTTTTGTTATATATTCAGCTGAAGCCTTACAAATCGGGCTTGTAAAGTCCAGTTTATAACTGTAAGATTTGTTTGACCCTAATTTAAAATCTTTATATTTTTGATTAGCTTTATCTGCTGATATTTTTGCATCTTTGCCTGAGCAATTTGTCATTTCTATCTGTTGTATTTTTTTTAAATGTTCTTTTTGAAATGATACAGATTGCCTTGTATTAAATTCTTTTTCTCTTAGTTCATTTATGGTTTTACTCGGTAATCCATCTTTGGACTGAGCTTCCACGAAAGAATCTTTAATAAAATACTCATCTGGGCTGGTACTAGGATATATACCCATTATTTGCTCCTTTTGATTTTTAACACCCCTGATTGTGATTGAAATTTTCTAATATACAAATGTTTTTCAGGATAAATAACACGCTCAGTTTGTGTATTTTTATAAATAATACTACCAAAATAGTTCTATGAGCAAGAAACAATTAAAATCTTTTGGTAGAAAAATTCGTGAGTTAAGGCTTGAAAAAGAATTAACTCAGCAGCAGTTTGCTGAAAAAATAAACCTGTCAACAAACTTTGTCGGTATGGTTGAGCGTGGAGAAAGAAACACATCTTTGTTAAAAGTTTTCACAATGGCTAAAGCTCTTGAAGTAAAGCCAAAAGAACTTTTTGACTTTGATTAGTTCAAGACGTCCTCAGGCTCTATCATTCCGAGCTTCATCTTAATTTTTATAATTTCTCTTCTGTTTTTCTTAATTTCATGGATTAAATCGTCAATAGAAATCTTTAAATCATTAGCTACTGCGTCAATCATTTCAGACATTATTTTATGCTCCTTTGCGTTTTATATACGGCTTTTCTAGCTGTATAATTTAAAATAACGCAATATGGAAGTTTTGAGAGCCTTTTAGCCTGAGAGGCTTAGTGAATTTTAGTAAATATGTCTATAAGGAAGATCAAATAAATTTTTTATATTTTATGTATTTAAGTTAATACCAGAAAAATCATTAATCAGATTAGAATCAGGAAATTCATAATCATTCCCTGTTTTTTGAATATTTAATATTTTACTCAAATTAAATTTTTTAATAAAATCCGCTTTTAAATCATATGCATCAAGATTATCTTTGGTTACACTATATGGTCTTGCTATGTATTTTAGAAACTCATTTTGACTTTTTGCATAAGTAAAAGAGACTTCCTGTCTTTTTAATAATGAAGTTTTTATAAAATTATATAAATATTTTTTTCCAGGTTGATATTTAGTTATATCTATATTTTGAATTGAAATATCTAACTTTTTGAGTATTTCAATACAAGCTAAAGCATCATCGTAAGACCTATGAAAATTCAGGTTGTTAATATTTAAATGTTTACATACTGTTTCAAGTTTATAATTTTCTAAATTTTGAATTTTATCTTTTGAGATTTTTAGCAAATCTATTGAATTTGGGATAACATAATTGATTTTATTTAATTCAAACTCATTAAAGATAAACGAAAAATCAAAATCCAAATTATAACCAACTAGTAAAGGTTCTTTTTTTAAGAAAAAATTGAAAGACTTTAGTACTTCTTTTATTGGAATACCTGCTTTTAATAAATCAGAATAAGAAATGTTATTTATTTTATAAGATTTATCATTAATATTTTTTATAAAATCAGAAATTAAAAAAGAGGCTGAACTTAATATTTTAAAATTTAAATCAGTTAAAATCCAAGAAAATTCAATTATTTTATCTTCTGAATGCACAAGACCAGTAGTTTCTGTATCAATAAATAAAATTGTTGAAAATTTATTGGACATATATTGTATTCCTTCAAGTTCGATATAAAATTAATACTTATATAGTATTATAAGTTTTAATTCAATGTATAAAAACATATCGGAAATTTTAAAAACCTTTATAAAAGGTGATATTCTTCAATTACCTGAACATTATACTCATTCATATTTAAGTATATGTCAAGATTTATGTGGCTTATATAATTTATCTGACTATAAAACCATAACCTCTGAAGATACTTATGATGATAATAATTTGGCTGACATAGCTAAAGCTTATATCCATATATCTCCAAGTCATGCAGGTAAATTATATACATTGCTTTCTAAAATATGTATTAATCATGAAAATTATCCAAAAGGAAAGCAATTAGTTAGTCTCTTGAACAATCATTTTCTTTCCGTAATCGATTTAGGTTCAGGATATGGGACCATTCCTCAATCAATTATTTGTAATAACTTATATTTAAATGAAAATTTGGCTAAACAAAAGCTCCCTATTTATCCATATTACCTTGATTTTGTTAGAGTAGATAGGTCGCAAAAATCTTTAGAAATTGGAGAGAAAATTCTTAAATATGATAATGATGATCAAATAAAAATAAAAGATTTTGTATTTGTTGATAATGTGCAAGATCAAACTTTTGGTGAATACATTAATTGTATTGATCCAAATAAACCTTATATATTTACAGCATCAAATTTATTCAAGTGGTTAAAAGAGGAAGAGGGATGTAGAGTAATTGAAAAAATACACAGCTGTTTGATTACTACAACTCATCCTATCAAAGGTTATTTGAGAATTAATGCACATTTAAAGGAAGATAAAAATAATATAATTGAATTTATAGAAAATAATTTAAATAAAGTGGGATCATTTTTGTCTAAGTGGGCAAAAAAAAGTGGACATAATAATAAAAGCGATGAATTTAAGCCATCTAACAACAATCAATATATTTGTATACAATGTAATGATCCGAGAAAGGAAGATAATTTATTAAATATTGGCTTTGATTTTAATTTTAAAATTGAAATCAATAAATCAATTTTAAAGGATTTAAAAAATATTCCACTAGATAATTTAAAAATATTATATGAAAAAGCATATTGGCATCAAAAATTTCAGTACCCATCCAGCAAGTTTTTATGGAAAATAATACAAGGGTCTAATAATAATAAAAAATATTTAATTGAATCATTACATTTTGCTTATCAGTGTTGGTATAGTGCTAAATTAATAGATAAAGGAAAAATATATAAATACCCAAAGAAAAATAATAATTTTAGAGATTTAATTTTTTTATCTCCGATTGATTCAATAGTTGAAATGCAAATAATAAACTCTATTGGCCCTCAATTGGAAAATATTATGGATAAAAATTTTAATATTCCTGTTTCATTAGGAAATAGACTTGCTCTTGATAAAAATACAAAAGAACTCAAAAAAACAAAAACTCTTTTTGAATATTGGCCGAAACAGTTTAAAAAAAGATTATTTAATACTTTTCAGCAAGTTGAAAAGTATAAAGATGGTTATACAGTAAACCTTGATATATCAAATTATTATCCTTCTATTCCACACAAAGAGTTAATAGAAATAATAAAAAAATATACTGACACCAAAAAGCATTTCCAAATACACTGGATTAAGGATTATATTGCTATTGCAGAAAAAGACGATTTAAGAGGGGCAGGAATACCACAAGGTCCACCTTTATCTCATTTACTAGCAAATATATATTTATTTGAAAAGATTGATTCTAAATTAAAAGCAAATGGCTTTGACACTAATAGATATACAAGATATGTTGATGACATTAATTATGTTGCAAAAGATTTAAAAGAAGCTGAAAAATTCAAGGAATGGGTTACTAATTCAATTCTTCCACTAGGAATCAATCAAGAAAAGTCGATAATCATAGCAAATAATGAATATTATGAGATTTTATCTCCAAATAAAAAGATGGATGAAATAAGTGATAAATTCAGTAAACTTGTTTTTAAAATTTATTTTACAGCTTGGGGACTTACTAATAAAGATATTTTTAAAGAGGATGATGACTATAAAATTTATCATCAATGTTTAAAAGAAATAGGAATTAATATTCCTTGGGAATGGATTAAATTAAAATCTAATTCACCAGGATTTACTTCATATTTAAGTAAATTATATAGAGCAGATCAACATTTTACAAAAAATTATATTATATTAAAGTTTCAGGGACTAGAAAAACATACTGAATATTTGAAAATTTTAATTTATTCTTCTTTTAAAGGTATTGCTGCAAAAACAATTAAAGAAAAAAAATATATATTTATAAAATCTTTGTTTAAAGAAAAATTTATAGAGAATTTAAATGAAATAAAAAATGAAATAAAAAACGAGATAGAACATTCATTAGAAATATATAACCAAATTCTTCAATCAGAAAATAAAAACAATATTAAAATAGAAAAAATTGAAAGATATTTAAGATTTTTATTTTATAGATTCAAATATTTTTGCACTGAAATAAACAAAGAAGAAATAGAAAAATTTATAAATAAATTTCAGAGTATTAATGATATTTCTTGTATTGCGGAACCTTTAAAAGAAATACAATGGGCAATTAACAATGTTAAATCTATTGAACAAGTTGATTTAGGTGACTACGACGAAAAGAATTTAGTAGAAGTATTAAATTTCTTACGAAAAAATAGTATCGAAATAAATAGTGTTTCTAAAATATCTAACATTAATTCAGATAATTCAGAAAGATTAAAATTATTAATACTTGATTCCTTAAATAAAAGTCAGGTAAATATAAGTAATGACTCTTTAAATAAGAAAATAATTTTGGAAAACAGCTCTTTTTCAGTGGATTTTCCTTATTATGACTCCTTAAATTTATCTTTAAAAAACCACCACAAAGATTTAAAAACGTGGATCGAAGAGCCATATGAAAGTGTTATAAAAATAGAAGAAGATTTCCCGCTTATCCCTGAAGAAATGGATAAATATTATTATAATTCAAATAGATTCTATATAAAAACTACAATTGTCTGATTTTTTAATCTAAATTTAAAGTCTTTTTAATATCTTTTATTAACATATACAAGTGAAGATTATCAATTGGTGAAGGCTCAAAGCCATACTTCAAATAAAATTCTTTAGCCTGTTCGTCTTTTGCATGAACAATAATTCCCCTAACCCCGACCTTTGCTGAAACTTGAATAGACATTAATAAAGCATTCATCAATAATGAGTAGCCTATTCCTTTGTTTTGTTCTGTTAAATCCACAGCTAACCTGGTTATTAAAATTAAAGGCACAGGATAACCACCTAGTCCCTGACCAATTCTGACAGGAGCAGAAACTTTTTCAACTGAGCATACAGATAAACAATAGTAGCCAACAATTTTATTTCCTCTAGTTGCGACATAGCATTTAGAAGAATTATTTAATGTGTTATCAAGAGCATATTTCAACAGATAATTGTTTAATGCAGGCTTACCACAATCAAATTGAGTTATATCATGCTCTTTTGTTAATATTACAGGTGAATTTAGACTATTGGGCATCGAAAACACTCTTTTTGGAGAACAATTTCTTTAAGCCAGCTATTTCTTTGGGCGGAGAGTTTAAAGCTTCATTAAACAATTCCCATTGCTCATCAGATAAGATAAAATGTACCTGATTTGCAAGAATTTCTTGGGCTGCTGCATAAGAGTTTTCAAGTACAAAATTTGTAAGAGATGTATGTTTAAGCTCAGCGGCTTTTTCCAACACTTCTTTTTGTGAAGAGCTTACTCTCAAGAATAATCTCTCATCTTTTTGGATTTTTTTGGGATTCGCCATAGTTATAAACCTTTTGTTAAATTAACTTTTGATTAAAGTATAACATATTGTACGTACTTTGTACATCCTTTTAAATAAAATTATATGATATACAAATATTTAATTAAATGCCTGCTGTTGGAACTTTAGAACTTAAAAAATGGTGCGGTTTTAAATGGGTACCATTGATAGAGAACTACTGTATTTAATTCCTTGCCCCCGGGGCTCTTTTTAAAATGTACACTCGCAAGCTCGCAATTATCTATAGGGCGGGGTTCAAGACTATGTTCAGAGAATCTTGTTTCAAATTTGTTGCAACAAGCCCAATAAAGCCTTCAAAAATGATTAAAATTGCGATAAAGGAGGAAGAGACTCAAAGGCAAGCCTGATAATAAATGCGATTAAATAATATAAAACCTTAAAAAGCAGTCATAGAGAGCCTTTGCTTCCTTCTAAGCGGTAGGTCATTGGTTCGAATCCAATCCAGGGTACTCTTTATTTTTTAATATATAACTAAGTTTCAGCCATTTCTATTAAGGCTGAATTTTTTGTTTTTGAGTACTTTTTATCATTTCGTGGCAAATCCGTGGCAAAAGTTTAAAAAAACATGCAAGATTAATAATTTATTTTTCGTTGGTTGAGCTTTTATTTGTTTTATAGATATATGAGCTTAAGGCTTGAAAAAGAACTAACTCAAGAAGAACTTGCAGAAAAATTAGGTGTCTCTTCATTGCTTATTTGCAAGGCATTTAACCGTTTTTTGATTTCTTCAATTTCCTGTCTGTTGAACTTAATTTGAGAGATTAAATCCTTGATTGCTTCGGTTAAATCAAACTCAACAGAGCCTAAAATATCAATATCCATAGTAATTATCCTGCTTTATATCGCTACATAAGCCACTATAAAGTGCAAGGAGAAGATTTTAAATTGTTTTATGAAAAGAATTTACGGAACTTGACACTATCAAAGAAATTATGTAACTATTTCTTTTTCTTTCTTTTCAGTATCATTTAAAGCTTTATAAGTCATACCAAAGCTTTGATTATATTTTCTTGCTTCTTCTAAGCTGACTACAGGGATTGTAAAAATCTTTTGATGATATTTTTCAAATACATCTTTAATTTTAACTTTAATCATAACCTTATTATTTACTATTCTTGGCTTAAATCCTCCCCAGCCTTCTGGTTGCTCAAAATATACTATTCCACTGCACTGTTGGCCTATATTTAGAAAAGTATTTGCTGAATCACCAAGTAAACAACTTTTTTGTGTAAGAAGTGGATAAACTTTAGTATTTTCACCAATATCAACACAGAAATCACTTAAAATACAAGTTTCTTTTAACCAAAACCAAAGATATGTATATTTAAATGTATAATTGTGGTAACCGACCTCGATACTTTTAATACTAGAAGCGGCATTTCCTATATTAGTTATATTAAGATATAAAGAAATTGCTGTTTGATGTGCATCATGAGCATTATATTTATTGCCGGTAGGGAATGTACAACAAAAAGTTGGAATATTTAATAATTCTATTTTAAACTTAGGTTGCTTTTTTAATGCCTCAAAAACACCGGTAAGCCAAGCTAAAAGCAAGGTAATTGCAAATATTATCAAACTTAAAAAGCCTGAATTTTCATTGCACCATTTTATTATCAAAGTCAAATGATTAAGCATATTTTTTCCAATGGCTATGTAAATCCCTCTAATTCTAGCATTTTCTCGGAATGATTACACCAAAATTACACCGAAAGAAAATTTGCACTAAAAAACCATCTTCGGCAGATGGCTGAAAGCCTTACTATATTTGAAATAAAGAATGGGCCCGGAAAGATTCGAACTTTCGACCAAGGGATTATGAGTCCCCTGCGCTACCGCTGCGCCACAAGCCCACATTATTAAAAGTACGTATAAATTAATATACTATCATCAAAAACCATGGTCAAGGTTTAAATTTGTTTTCTGAAAATTATAACTTCTTTTATCCCCATCAGGCTAATTTTTAAAGAGTTGGTTGGTTTTATACTTTATACTCTTAAGGAATTTGTTGAAAAAATTGGGGTACTTTAAAAATGTTTTTTCAAAATAAGAATAAGTTTTTAAAAAAGAAAAAACAAAAACCTAAAATAGCACTTATTCATCCGGCAGTTGGAGATTCCGTAGGAAGATCAGAATCATTAGTTCTTGAGCTTGCTGAAAGACTTAAAGATAAGTGTGAAGTGAAAATTCTTTCTTCAAAAAAAGTAAACGATTTATGCACACCTATTTCCTGTGTTCCAAGAAGTCAAGTTTTGCAGGAATTAAAATACGATAAGTTAAGAGATTTTCTTAGCAATTTTGCGAACAGACCCGAAGTTTTTATAGAGCATTTGACCTCGTTTTTTCCTGTTGTGTGGGAACTTTTTAAAGGGAAATACGATGTAATTCTTCCTAACAACGATTGGGGCGGACTTATGGCAGCTTCTGCGGTTAGGACTATAAAAAAAACCCCGATAATTTTTACCGAACACAGCGGGCTTATTGAAGGTGGAAAAAATGCCCGCAGGAATCTTTTTTTCAAGCCGGATAAATATGTGGTTTATACAAACGAGCTAAAATACTGGTTGAAAAAATATCACCCCGAAGTGAAGACGTCTTTTATACCCATGGGTGTGAATTTTAACAGATTTAATCCTGAAATTGAGCCTGCAAATATAAATCTGTCAAAACCGATATTTTTGGCTTCTTCGGTAACTGCAAAAAATAAAAGGTTTGATTTACTTATTGAAGCGGTTTCTCTTCTTGAAAAAGGAAGTGTTTTATTGCTTTGTTCGGGCGAAAACTCTGCTGAATTAGCTAAAAAAGGTGAAAAGCTTCTCGGGAAAAAAAGATTTAAAACAACATGTGTTCCTAATGAACAAATTCCGTCATATTACAAAGCATGCGACGTTTTTACACTACCGTCGAGGTCAGAACCTTTAGGGCTTGTTTATCTTGAGGCAATGGCATGTAATAAGCCTGTTGTTGCGCCGAAAGATTGTTCAAGGATGGATGTAATCTGTGATGCGGGAATTCTTTGCGATGTGACAGATGTTGAAGAATATGCAGAGGCTTTGCAAAAAGCAGCTGAAACAGACTGGGGCGAGATCCCTTATTATCAGGCACGAAAATTCTCTTGGGAAGCCTGCGCCGACAAGTATTACGAGCAAATTAGGGATTTAATGGGTTAAAAGGTAATTATTTTACTATTGTAATAAAAGTTTTGCACTACAAGCTTTGCCATTATTATCAGCACCTTCATAACCAGTATTTGGTGGATATATGCAGTGATTTGTTATATTAAGTTCATCTCCTTGTATCCCTCGAGGGACTAAACGGTCTTTAAGAACAAATGCGCAAAATATATCTTTACCATAAGTATTCGGACCTTTAAATCCATTTACATCTATGCGAATTTCCCCGCAAATATCATTCAAACTACCGAGAGATGTACTACAATTAGCTGACAGATATTGAAATTGTATTAAAGTACCATCACTTAATATTGCTCCGCTTGAATTAGTGGATGCTGCTATTGTAGTATTTAACAAATAAGAATCGCCTAACTGATGCCAACATATACCCAAACCAACCCATTCAGAACAACGTTTTAAAAAATTCAAATGTTCTAAATATGCTGTCGTCATTGGAGTATAATCTGTTAAAGCATCCACCATTGTGCCACCATTTTCTTCTATTATTTTTAAAGTAGCTTCATTTAATATAGAATAATTTTTTTTCCATGCAGCTTTTAATTGATTATCCTGAATGCTCGTAATTAAGTCAGGAATTGTAAGAGAAGCTATAATTCCAATTATAGTCAGAGTAAGCAGAACTTCTGCAAGGGTGAAACCTGTCTTTTTATTACTATGAATAAAGCTGTCATCCTGAGGCGAAGCCGAAGGATCTAGCCCTCTTTCGCTTATTGTTTTAATCCCAAAACGGACAGATTCTTCGTTGCACTCAGAATGACAAAAGTGCGTTAAATTTGACACAGAGCAGTTTTTATGCCAATCCTGTCTGTCTTTCTGCACATGTTTTCTCCTTAAATTCTAAAGATTATTTATTCATTATAAAGCATGTTTTTATAATTTGTAAGAAGCCATCTTGTTAAAAGTATCTGTCATTGCGAGCGACCAACGGGAGCGCGGCAATCCAAGAATCATTGCTTTTTTGAATTGCTTCGTCGCAAGCTCCTCGCAATGACAATGGCAGGTTTTAACCGGATAGCTTCTAAGACAGCACTAAACAAACAAATTTGTAATTTCAAACTTGTTTACGTCAATTAAGCCTTTGTCCGTAATTTTTAAATCGGGAATTACAGGCAGGGAAAGAAATGCCATATTCATAAAAGCGTCATCAAGCTTGCAGCCAAGCTGTTTGGTTGATTTTACGAGGCTTTTAAGTTTTTCTATAACTTCTTCGATCGGCAAGTCTGAAATCAAGCCCGCAACAGGAAGAGGAAGTTTTTCAAGGGTTTTTCCGTTTTCTACAACGATTTTTCCGCCCTGTGATTTTACAAGCTCGACCGCCGCATAATACATATCATCGTCATTTGTTCCGATTATAACCATATTATGAGAATCATGGGCTACTGTTGAAGCAATGGCGCCGCTTTTTAACCCCAGACCTTTTACAAACCCCAATCCTATGTTTCCTGTGGCTTTATGTCTTTCTATAATTGCGATTTTTAATACATCATTTTCTATGTCAGTCTCTGCGAAACCATCAACAATATTTGTTTTTTCTATGCTTCCAAGTGTTATAAGTTTATTTCCTGTAACATTTATAACTTTAATTTTATCGGAATTTGCTTTAATTTTGAAATTGTCTTTTTCAATCCATTTTACGTTCACAGATCCGCGGGTTTCAGGAAGTGTATAACCATTTTCTTTAGGAAGAAATTTGCCGTTTTTAGCGACTAATTGACCTTTTTTAAACACCATTGCGGGTTTGAAGTCTGATAAATTATCAAACACAAGCATATCAGCCTGATAACCAGGGGCTATTGCGCCAAGATTTTGGATTTTAAAATATTCTGCCGTGTTAATAGAAGCCATTTGAATTGCGGTAAGCGGATGAATTCCATATTTTACCGCTCTTCTTACCATAGAATTTATATGATCGTACAAATCATGAGGGTATCTGTCATCTGTTACAAAGAAACATCTTCTTGAATTGTTTGCATCAACCACAGGAAGAAGGCTGTCAAGATCTTTTGCCACAGTTCCTTCCCTAATCATTATATAAAGACCCATTCTGATTTTTTCTCTGGCTTCTTCCACAGAAATACATTCATGGTCAGATGAAATTCCTGTTGAAATATAAGCACAAAGGTTTTTTCCGCTCAATCCGGGGGCGTGACCGTCAACTCTTTTTGAGACAGGAAGAGTTATTTTGTTAATAACTGTCGGGTCATTATTTAAAACACCGGGGAAATTCATCATTTCTCCTATTCCAAGCACCCATGACTTTTTAATAAATATTGAAAGATCGCTGGCACTGAGTTTCGAGCCGGAAGTTTCCATATCTGTCGCAGGAACGCAGGAAGGCAGCATCATGTATACATCAAGAGGAAGTGTTCTGGTGGCTTCCCTCATAAAGCTTATTCCCTGAAGCCCGAGTACATTGGATATTTCGTGAGGATCAGCGATAACAGTGGTAGTTCCTGAAGGAATAACTGCTTTTGCGTATTCATAAGGGGATATCATAGCACTTTCAAGGTGCACATGTCCGTCAAGAAAAGAAGGAGAAAGATAAGAACCGTTTATGTCAATTTCTTCTTTTCCTTTATAGTCATTTCCAATACCGATTATTTTTCCGTTAACTACAGCAACGTCGCCTCTGTGGATATCGCCGGACAGAACATTTATTATATTTGCATTTTTTATAACTATATCTGCAATTTCTTCTCCTTTTGCAGCTTTTATCATTTTTTCAATTTCCATATTCCTCTTCCTCTTTTGATTATTTAAATTTGTTTATTTTTACCATAAAACAAGAGTTCGGGTCAAATATAAAAACAAAAAAGTCGGGATTATTTTCATTCCCGACTTTTTTAATATTTTAACAAGATAGGCTCTAATATATGCCAAGATTGGAAAGAGAACTGCCTTGTTGCTGCATTTTGCTTATGTATGAGTCCATTTCGGAAAATTGTTTTGTAATCATTGTTTTATATGCTGTAATACGGTCTTCGCCTCTTGTAATGGATTTATCATTATCGGTAATCATTGTATTAAAAGAATCTTCTTTTACGCTAAAATAACCGCTTACAGGATCAAGAACGCTGGTAAGTTTATCTTCAAGTTTTTCGAAAATACCTGTAATTCCTGCTGTTTTGTCTCCGATAAGAAGAGCTTTTACTTCAGAAGGATTTTCGTTAAGAGCTTCGAGAAGTTTATCTTTGTCAAGAATTAAAGCATTTGATGTATCTGAAGCTAATTTCCCTATAGCGCCTGTTGATATGCCAATCATTGCAAGGCTATCATAAGACGTAAGACCGCTTACTCTATCGGTAGTCATAGATCTAAAAGTATTTTTTAGTCCTATAAGAGAATATTCACCGTGAAGAGTTTTGCCGGTTGCTGTATGCTCTTTAACTATGTTTGACATTGCATTAAATTTGGAAATAAAATCATCCAGAGCGGTGTTTATTTGATCTGTATCCTGATCAACATTAATATCGATGGTGTCACCGACTTCTGTTGTGTTTTTAAGGTTTATAGTTAAACCGGTAATACCGCTTATGTCACCTGTTATTGTATTTGAGTTGGCTTCCAATGCTGTAGTTGAACCGTTAACGTATACTTTTGCGTTATTTCCCAGTGTTTGGGAAGATAAAGAATCCCCACCCGCTGTAATTAACCCTATTTTGTTAAGAAAATTGCTTGTTCCGTTTTCAAGGTTAATGGCTGTTTGTCCGGGATTTTTTGATGTTAAAACAATTTTATTTGTTGTTGCGTCAAATTGAGCTGTCGCTCCTGCATTTGCATCTTTATTTATTTTACTTATAAGACCGGACATAGTTGTTGTTGCGTCTATAGTAAATTCCGTTTTTCCAATTTTAAAAGTTCCTGCGGTTATAGGATCAAGGTCGCTTACATCAAGATTGGCAGCGTTGCCTATGATTGTTCCGCTAAGGTTTATGGTGTTTATTGGTGTAAGACTGGTAAAACTTGTTGTTCCATCACCGTTATCAACGGGATCAGCTGTTGAAAGCTGCATTATGTTAAAGAAGTTTGATGTATCCGCGCTTGAACCAAGTGTTAGATTTGTTACATCAGTATTATCATAATTTATTTCAAGTTTTCCGTCTGTAATAGAAGCCTTTACGGTATTATCACTGTAATCTTCATCGCCGGTCGGATCAAATTTGTCATTTATTTTTTTAACAATATTGTCTAAAGTATCGGTTG
>DNRP01000035.1:0-3997 GCA_003499955.1 Cyanobacteria bacterium UBA9971 | reverse complement strand
CTTACTGTGGCGATTGTTTCGTCAGAACTCGTTGCTTTTTTTGCATTAAAAATATCAAAACTGGTTGCAAGATTTGCATCAGTTAATTTTAAAACAGATGTTTTTAAGGATGAAAACTTTGATTCAACGGTGCTTAAAGCAGTTTTTGAACTGTTTAAAGTATCTTTTTTTGTGTACAGTTTATCAACCGGTATTCTTTTTAATGCTACCAGTTGAGTTATCCAGTCTTGAACCGGTAATCCTGAGCCGACGCCGCCAAAAGTTATTCCCATAGTTTGAACACTCCATGTTCTTTTTACTATTATAATAAAGTTTAAATCTTTATTTAGAATCCTTTAAAGATATTATTATTTTTTTATATGCATCAAATAGTATTATTCCATTTTAGCAGTATTTTAAACATGAATCATGTGTTTTTGTTTAAAATCTTTATTTTTTGTAATCTTAATTTTTAGTTAACTCCAGTCACTAAATAGCCAAAACTGTCATTGCGAGCGCTTTGCCCGAAGCAATCCAAATTGATTTTATTTTTTTAGATTGCCACGTCAGCCCTACGGGCTTCCTCGCAATGACAACAAAAAATAATTGGCNNATTTTAAACCCGAATGTGCTGCCTTCGTTTTGTTTGCTTTCAACAAAAACTTTGCCGCCATGGTGTTTTTCTATTGCAATTTTTACGAGATGCAAGCCTAAACCTGTTCCTTTTACCGAGTGAACTTTTGTTTCTATTCTGTAGAATCTGTCAAAAATCTTTGCAAGGTGTTCTTCCGGTATTCCGATGCCGTTGTCTTCTATGGAAACTTGTAAAAATTCTCCGCTGCGGTCAATTTCCGCTCTTATTTTTACCCTGCTGTTTTTATGGGAGTATTTAATAGAATTTGAAATAAGGTTTTTAAGCACTCTCTCTATGCTTTCAGAATTTACCATTACTTCGGGAAGTTCCGGCTCTATAATTATNNCCCATGTTTGATAAATCTTTTTCAAGGCGGACGTCAGGAGAATCCAGCTTTGAAAAATCAAGAACGTCATTTACCATGTTATTTAATCTGTCGGATTCATGGTTTATTATTGACAGAAAATCTCTTTTTGTTTTATCGTCCAGCTTTTCTTCACAGTTATAAAGAGTATCTATATATGTTCTGAGGATTGTGACAGGGGTTCTTAGTTCATGGCTTACGTTTGAAATAAATGTGTTCTTGATTTTGTCAATCTCTGCTTCTTTTGTTATATCGTGAAGTATAAGAATATAGCCTATGTATTCTTCATGGACGGTGAAAATCGGGGAAATAATAGTTTTAATGATTTTACCGTTCATTTCTAGCTGGCATTCAAGATTTTGCGCTCTGGCACCTTCATAAGGGGTGTCTTTAAAGTCCCTTATTTTGTTTTTGAAGCATAATTCTCCGTTTGTATCGTAATATTCTGTTATTTTTGTTTTTATAATTTCTTTTACCTTGACCTCAAGCATTTTTAAGGCGGCGTTATTTACGAGAATTATCTGGTCAGAATTATCACAAACCACTACGCCGTTTGCAATACTCATCAATACAGCTTCCATTTTGTTTCTTTCATAAGTCAGCTGGTCGATATTTTTATCTTCATAAGTTCTAAGCTTCGAGGACATTGTATTAAAAGATTCAAAAAGATGTTTTATATCTCCCCATAGGTCTTTTGAAGTTATTTTATAGCCGAATTCCCCTGTTGAAATTTTTCTTACGCCTTCTGACAGAAGTTTTATTTGTCTGGTTATAAGCAGAGTATTTATTAAGACCGCTGCGATAGATAATATCCACGCAATGGTAAAAATAATCAGCATAAGGTTTCTTGTGGCTTTTCCNNAAGGTAAGAGGCTGGCTAACTTCTATATTTGGCTTTGTTTCGGTGTGTTCAAAAGCGGGATTGTTTTGTTTGCTTGAATAAATAATATTTCCCAGTTGATCTCTATACACAACATAAGAAATATCTTCGCTGTTATTTATTATTTGTTCGGTATGTTCTTTCAGTTTTTTAATTCCTTGAGAGGTCGGCAGGTCTGAAAGAAGGCTTGAGCTTTCAATCGAAAGTGTTTTTGCAAGCATCGAACCAAAATTATAATAACTGTCAAGAATTGTTTTTTGGGTGTTATCAATAACAAGCCAGGCTGTAATTACAACAAAAATCGAACTTAAAATCGAACCAAAAATAATCAGCTTATTTTGAGAATTTAAATTCAAAAATTCTGATTTTTCGTCCTGTTTATTGATGTAATTAAGTATGTCGTTCATTTTTTCTTTCAAATTAACTGTTTCTATTGTAAATTAGCCAGAATGGAATTGCTGACCGCTTTTAATGTGGCAAAAACACCTTGTCCCTGAGTTGCAACGGCTTCAAAGCTTGGATGTCTCGCTTCATTAATGTCACTTTCAAGTTCTTCAAAGCTTAAAGCATTGTCCAAATCTCTCTTATTGTATTGTAAAATTATGGGAATATTGTTTAAATTAAGGTTATATTCTTTTAAATTTTGAATCATATTGTTATAACTCTGGATATTGTTTTCTTTTTCGCTTTTTGACGAGTTTGCCACAAAAATAATGCCGTCTACGCCGTTTAAAATAATCTTTCTTGCCGCATTATATTGCATTTGCCCCGGCGAAGTATAAAGACTAAAAGTCGTGTTAAACCCTTTTACATCCCCTAAGTTTATTGATAAAAAATCAAAGAAAAGAGTCCTTTCGTTTAGTCCTTCAAGGCATGTCATCTCTGACCTGATTGCAGAATCAAGCGTATTGTAAATATATATTAGATTGCTTGTTTTTCCGCTTTCTCCCGTGCCGTAATACACGACTTTACAGGTCAGTTTGCGGTCGGCATAGTTAACAAGAACCACTTTATTCTACTCTTTTCTATTAAAATCGATTTTAAAGACATAGTTTATAAAATTTTACTAATTTAATTATCCATAAAATTAACATTTTGGACAAGGTTTTAACATTACGGTTTCTGATAAATTTTGAAAATAAATATTATAACCGGCTAATTGAATTAAGGTCGGTTTTGGATAGAGAATTAACAAGATGTCATTCTGAGGGTTTTAATCCGAAGAATCTGTCCAACTTGTAAAAAAGGCTTTAATCCACATTTGGCAGATCCTTCGCTTTGCTCAGGATGACAAAGAATTTTAAGAATAAGGAGAACAAAAATGCAAGAAACATGTTGTAACAATCAAGATAAAATGCCCGAAGTCTGTAATTGTTTAAGATTAGGCGAGTCCGCGCCTGATTTTGAGGCTGAAACAACCCATGGAAAAATCAAATTTTCTGAATTTAACAAAGCACACTGGGTAATTTTATTCTCTCATCCGGCGGATTTTACTCCTGTATGCACCACAGAGTTTATCGGATTTGCTCAAAAGCAGCAGGAATTTGAAAAAAGAAACGTTAAACTTCTGGGTTTAAGCATTGACAGCGTTTATTCCCATATTGAGTGGGTTAGACAAATCGAAGAAAATTTTGAATTAAAAATTAATTTTCCGGTTATTGCAGATTTAAGATACAAGGTTTCCGGTCTTTTTAATATGGTTCATCCCGCGATAAGCGAAGATCATGCTATAAGGACAGTTTATATTATTGATCCCGAAGGAATTTTAAGGACGTATATAGCTTATCCTTCAAGTGTTGGCAGAAATATAGATGAAATTGTCAGGATTGTAGACGCGCTTCAACTTGTTGACGAAAAGAAAGTCGCAACTCCGGCTAATTGGAAACCCGGAGAAAATGTGATTGTTCCGCCTCCAAGAACAACAGAAGATGCGCAGCAAAGGCTTCATGAAAAACATGAAGAATGTACAAGCTGGTATTTATGCAAAACTAAGCCTTAAATAAAATTGTCTTTCTTTCGTCATTGCGAGGAACAACGTGACGAAGCAATCCAAAATTGTCATGTTGAGCGGCTTTGGGGATTAAGTATCCCCAAAGTGGGAAGACATTTGTTCCTTTTGGATTGTAGTCCTTGATTCTTA
>DNRP01000182.1 GCA_003499955.1 Cyanobacteria bacterium UBA9971 | reverse complement strand
GCTCCGTAATATTTCGGCTTGCGTTCCGAAGGCGAGCCCGTCTTGTTTGAAGCCTGTAGGGCTGAGTTACGGGCATCAAACGCATTTGAACTTAAATCATAAGCAAGCCAGAAATATAGGAGCTGTAGTGTGGGCTAAAGTTTTCTTTTGCTTCATTTTCTTTACGATTAAAGAAAATGAAGACGGGTAAAGGGTGGTAAACCCTTTTATAAACAAATTAAATACCTTTTTAATATAATTTTTAAGAAGAAAAAGCCTGTTTACTGCTTTTGTGTTATAAAAAAGTGTAAACCTTTATAACAGACGGAAAAGATAATGATTAATTTGCCGGAAAAATTGATAAAAACCTCAAATCCTTTATCGGAAATAGCAGAAAAAATTCTAAATAACGAAAGACTTACAAAAGAAGACGGGATAAGGCTGTATGATTCTTTTGATATTCTTTCTATAGGCGCACTTGCTGATTATGCGAGGGGTAACAGGCTTGTTAATAAAGATGAAGAGAATTATGTTTACTGGATAAACAATCATCATTTGAATTTGACCAATATTTGCGAAGGAACTTGCAAATTCTGCGCTTATAGGAGAAAAGAAGGGCAGGACGGGGCTTTTTTATACACACTGGACAAAGCTGTCGAGTATCTCGAAACACAGGTAAGTAAAAACGCCAGCGAAATCCATATTGTATCGGCTTTAAATCCTTCATGGACACTGGAAAACTATAAAACACTCCTGCAAGAAAGCAAAAGGATTTTGCCCAACACGCATATTCAAGCTTTTACTGCTGTTGAGATAGATTATCTGGCAAAAATTTCTAATATTTCTGTAGAAAAAGTATTGCAGGAACTTATTGAGGCAGGGCTTGGCTCTCTTCCCGGCGGTGGAGCGGAGATTTTTGCGGAAAATATAAGACAAAAAGTTTGTCCTGAAAAAATTTCCGGAGAAAAATGGCTGGAAATTATGGAAATTGCTCATAATCTCGGGCTTAAAAGCAACGCGACGATGCTTACAGGCATTGGCGAAACTTCCGAAGATAAAATTGATCATATGCTTAAGATAAGAGAAGTTCAGGATAGAACAGGCGGGTTTATGACTTTTATTCCGCTGTTTTGTCATTATGAGAACACAGAGATGCTTCAAACTATACCTGTCATTCCGAGCGAGCAAAGTGAGCGTGGGAATCCAAATACTATAGATTGCCACGTCGAGGCTAAAGCCTCTCCTCGCAATGACAACAATATTCAACAACAGACCGGTTTTGAAACGGTCAAGGATTATGCAATTTCAAGGCTTATGCTTGATAATGTTCCGCATATAAAAGCTTTCTGGATACAGATAGGAACAAAGCTTGCGCAGGTAACTTTGTCTTTTGGGGTTGATGACCTTGACGGAACGGTTATGGAAGAAAAAATAACACATTTTGCCGGCGCAAAAACCGGAAATGTTATGACAAAAGACGAGTTGATTCATCTTATAAAAAGAGCCGGTAAAATTCCCGTTGAACGCGATACGGTTTATAATATCGTTAAGGTTTATTAGTAGTTAAAAAATGGAAAAAATTAGTTTAGGTCTTATAAATTTTACAAATTGTCTGCCGATTAATTATACTCTGGAAAAATGGGCTCTCGAAGATATTGTTTTAAGCTGGGGGCATCCTGTTTTGATAAATCAGCTTATAAAAGCAGGGCAAGTTCATGTTGCGCCGATTTCTGCCTTTGAATATCTTCAAAACGAGAATGATTACATTCTAATAAAAGAAGCTTGCATTACTTCTGATGCGGAATGCGGAAGTGTAATTCTTTTTTCCAACCACAAATTAGAGGATTTGGCAGGAAAGAAAATCGGGATTCCTCATGATTCGGCGACTTCTATAAACATGCTGAAAATTATCCTTAATGAGAAAAAGATTCCTCTTGAAAGTATAAATTTTGTTCGGCATAAATACGAAAAACCGTTAAATGAAGCTCTTGGCGGGGATTTTGATGCGGTTTTGTATATAGGGGATAATGCGCTGGTTTCAAGATTTCTTTTATGTCATTGCGAGGAGCTTGCGACGAAGCAATCCACTTGTTCTAAGGGGGGTAATGGATTGCTTCGCTTTGCTCGCAATGACATGTACCAGTATGATTTGGGTAAAGTATGGAAAGAAATGACAGGTCTGCCTCCCGTTTTTGGTACCTGGGTGGCGAGGGCTGACTGGGCAGCTAATCATAAAGATGATTTTGACAGGGTAAAATTTTTAATCAGTAAAGCAGTTGAAGCAGGTCTTGGTATGTATTTTAATGAAGCAGTTCAAAAAGCAGTTTCAGAATTAAATTTGACGGATTACTTCATTAAAGATTATTTAACTGTTAAAATTAAATATAATTTAACAATCGAACATGAAAAAAGTCTTGATCTTTTTAAAAAGCTTTATCAGCAGATTCTTACGTTGGACTTTTAGTTTTCCTCAGGATGACAAAGAAAAATAAGATTGGAAAATTTATGAAAACAATTAAAACTACTGCCGTATCTATATTTTTCATGGTTTTACTATTAGGATCAGCAGGAATTTGGGCATATAAAAATAATACTGAAAATGCCCAAACCCCTGTTGAATATGTGCTTTCATCAATTGAAAATAATAATGTGACCCCTGATGGAGTCTTTAACAGGGCATGGAGGGTTGTGAAAAACAATTATATTGATACAACATGTAACCATCAAGACTGGGAAAAATGGCAGGACAGATATGGCGATAAAATAAAAACCAAAGAAGATTCTTACGTGGCAATAGAAAGTATGGTGGAAAGCCTAAATGATCCTTATTCAAGGTTTCTAAAGCCGGATGAATTTGCAGAGCAAGATAGAAGCATAGATGCAAAGCTTTTTGGCATTGGTGTCCATATTGCGGATATTAAAGGGAATGCCGTAGTAGTAAATGTTATAGAAGATACACCAGCTTCAAAATCAGGACTTAAGGCAGGCGATAGAATTTTGAAGGTAAACGGCAAGTCTACAAAAGGATTACCTCTTAAAGATGTTGCGGATGCAGTGAGGGGAAAAGCAGGAACAAAAGTTGTTTTACTTATTTTGAGAGATAAAAAACAATTAACCAAAGCAATTTTAAGACAAGAAATTAAAATTAAAGCAGTTAAGTATAAAATGCTTGATAATAAATATGCTTATATAAAAATATCAACATTTATAAGCTCTGACACCGCTTATGAGGTTGCAGAAGCCTTGAAGGCAACTGAAAAAGCAAAAGGAATAATAATTGATTTGCGTGGAAACCACGGCGGGCTGCTTCCGAATGCAATTATGATTTCCAACATGTTTATTAAAAAAGGCACAATAGTTAGTGTTGTGGATAGAAACGGGAGTAAGCAGAAATTTAACGCAGAACCCCAAAATATAATGACTTCAAAGCCGACAGTTATTCTTATAAATAATGAGTCCGCAAGTGCCAGCGAAATTTTAAGCGGTGCTTTAAAAGATCATAAAAGAGCTTTGCTTATTGGCGAAACAACTTTTGGCAAAGGGCTTGTGCAAAGAATTTTAAAACTTCCTGATGGTTCGGGGATTAATTTGACCGTTGCAAAGTATTTGACTCCTAATGGTAATGATATTGGACATAAAGGAATTAAGCCAGACTATAAAGTTGTTATGACAGAAAAAGAGTTACTCGCGGGGAAGGATAATCAGCTGAATAAAGCGAAACAAGTTCTTGCTGCCGAACTTAACAAAACCAGAATAGCTGCCTCACAAAATAAATATTAATTCTTTACAAAACTTCACGTTGTAAAAGAAAAACAATTTTGAATAATAAATTTAAAAATCCTGCAAATGGAGGCTGTTAAAGGTCATTATTTTGTGGGATTCTGGTATTTAATTGTTTAAACATTTTAAAATTTCAAATAAAAGTTACCTTTAGAGAACTTTTATAGTTAAATATTTATTAAGATTAAATGGTGTTACTATATTAGTATTCTCCAGTTTATGAATAAAAGTGAGTTAATTAAGACAGAAGAGGTTTAGTATAAGTGACTGATAAATTTAATTCATTAGGCTTAAATGAATCCATTCATATTACAACAATTGAAGGCGCTAATCAGGCGAATATTAAAGTTGTCGGTGTAGGCGGCGGTGGAGGAAATGCTGTTAATCGTATGATTGCGGCAGGTCTTAGCAGTGTTGATTTTTGGGCGCTTAATACTGATGCTCAAGTGTTGCAAATGTCTTCTGCTAAAAGCAGAATTCAGCTTGGGTGTAAACTGACAAACGGTTTAGGAGCAGGTGGAGATCCTTCAAAAGGCGAAAAAGCCGCGGAAGAAAGCAAAGATGAAATAATGAAATCCCTTGACGGGGCTGATATGGTATTTATTACCGCAGGCATGGGCGGAGGTACCGGTACAGGTGCTGCTCCTGTAGTTGCTCAAATTGCTAAAGAGCTTGGTGCTTTAACAGTAGGTGTTGTTACAAAACCTTTCAGTTTTGAAGGACGCCGCAGAATGAATCAGGCAAATGCAGGTCTTGAAAAACTTAGAGAAAACGTAGACAGTCTTATTGTTGTTCCTAACGATAAATTAATAGAAGTTGTTGAAAGAAGAACCACAATCAGAGAAGCTTTCTATGTTGTGGATGAAATTCTTCTCCGCGGTGTTCAAGGTATTTGCGATATAATTACAACTCCCGG
>DNRP01000181.1 GCA_003499955.1 Cyanobacteria bacterium UBA9971 | reverse complement strand
TACGATTAAAGAAAATGAAGGCGGGTAAAGGGTGGCAAACCCTTTTATAAAACCTTAAATAACTTTTTAAAGTTCTGGTACTAAAATAACCCCAAAACTTTCAGAAAAATCTTCGGGCTTGAAAGTTATATTTTTGCCGTAATTTAAATAACTTTTGCCGGAAATCGGGTCTTTCCAGCTTTCTATATTTTCAAAATGCATGTCTGAAATATCCAGATGAAGATTTTCTTTAAAATTATGTTTTACAACCACCATAATTGCGCAGTCAGATTCGTTTTTATACCTTGCATAAGCATAAATTTTGTCGTGATTATGGACTTTGAGAGTTAAAAGCGAGGAATTTATAAAGCAATCATAATTTTTTCTAAGGTCTATGAGATTTTTATAAAGATTGAAAATTTCGGCTTCTTCTTTATGGTGAAGCAAATCTTCGTATATATTCCACTTCATAGCAGCCCTGTTTGCAGGGTCAACCCCTCCCTGCATGCCAATTTCATCGCCGTAATAAATAACGGGCGCGCCGGGAAATGTAAACTGCATCATCAGTACGGCTTTTAATTTTCGGTCATCTTTCAAGATTGTTCTTAGTCTTCGAGTATCATGCGAGGAAAAAACGTTAAACTGTGCCTGATTTGTTCCCCATGAAACCCCTGACAGGTTTTCATGCAGATTTTTATCAAGATCCTCGACAGAAATCCCCCCATGCCGGCAAACACTGTCAGCGCCTTTGTTTAAAATTTCACCCGAAAAAAAGTTTAAAATATTTTCTCTCACGGGATAATTCATCAAAGCATCGTATCTTAAAGGTTTTCCATTATCATCGGCACATACAAAACTCGGGTTTATGCCGTCAAGCGTCCAAATTTCTCCAACTATATAAAGCTCATCTGGATTTCTTCCCGATAAAGCCATTTCTGCATTCATTTCCTGCCGAAATTCCCGCCAAAAATTATGCGCATCTTCCAGCAAATCAGGTACATCAAGCCGAAATCCGTCAATTCCAAGCCTGATTAATTTTTTCGCAGCGTCAAAAAGATGCTTTTTAACTTCGGGATTTTTCGTGTTCAACTCGGGAATTTCAAACAGATTCGCCCAGCATTTATAGGAAGGTTGCTCGGATAGAGGAGTTAATTTGTAATGAGGCTGGTGGTTTAGGATTTCTTCAACCGAAGAATCTTTGAATTTCTCCGGTTCGATGATTGGAAACTTATATTTTTCGTACCATACCGAGATAAAACTTTCTTTTTCAAAGTCAAAATCCTCTTTTCTCGGGTCATTTTCAAACTCGATATTCTGTGGCTTACCTCCTGCATAATTTTCCAGTATGGGAATCTCTATTTTTTCACTGTGGTGGGTTAATTTTCTATACCAGCCATGATATTTTGAATCCCTGCCGTTTTTTAAGATATCCAAAAACGCGTAATGATTTAAGCCCGTATGATTATAAACCAAATCAAGTATAATTCTGGCATTTTCTTTATGCAAAGCGTCTATTAATTCTTTTAAATCCTGCTCATCTCCGAATTGCGGGTCTATAACTTCAAAATCTTCCGTCCAATATTTATGATTGGAAGCCAGAGACTTGTGAATCGGGTTTAGATAAAAAGCTTTGTTTTCAAGAGAGCCGAAAAGATTTTTAAAATAAGGGGTTTTTTCCGTTATTCCCTTTAAATCCCCGCCAAAATTGTTGAAATAGTCAGGCGGCGCATCCCAACTGATTAAATTCGGTATATTTCGCGATAAATCGCCCCTGAAAAACCTATCAACCATAATCTGGTACCAGACAGCCTTTTTTGCCCATTCAGGAGTATAGACCGTTGAATAAGTAAAAAGACCCATTGTCGGGCAAACAATATTCCTGTTTATAAGAAATTTATAAAAACGTTTTCCTTCAGTAACATCAAACAACCCGACCCATCTGCCGGTTTTGTCTTCCGTAAGCTCAAACTTTGCAAGCTTCTTTTCATCTTTTCCCCATTTATTAAATTCCCCTATTATATGAACACTCTGAACATAAACAGAATCAACGCTATATTGTTTCGGATGAAAATAAAATAATTCTTCCAAATTCCCCCCCTAATTTTATTTTAATTTCTTATTCAAATTTTAAACCAAAATTTTCTTTAAAAAACCATGTAAAGTTTTGTAAAAGAAAACCGATTTTTCCACTTTACTCCAGTTGTATTTTTTTTTTATAATATATAAAGTAATATATAAAATATAAATATATTTTTTAATATTTAAAAAGGATTAATATCATGACAAAAGATTGGCAATTACAGGAACAAGAACTCAAAAACAATGAAAAACTTTTAATAGAAATTAACAGAATAATTAGAGAAAACGAAAAAGAAAGATCATTAATAAGTAAAATAAAATTAATGTTATTAAATTCAAAAAAAGAAAAAATAAAATTAAAAATTAAAGATTTAAAACAAAAAGAATATATAATTTAGTTTACAATTTTATAACCTTTTACAAATTCCAGAGCATCTTCACGTGTATTTACATCGCCGGAAATTTGGGCTTCATTCAAATCTTTTAAAATTTTTCCTAAAATCGGAGATGGCGGAATTTTAAGAATCTCCATAACTTCGTTTCCGTCTGTAAGTTTTGGGATTGTCCTTACTTCTTCCTGTGATTTTTTGTATTTTTCAAGAAGAAAATACAAACCCTGAATATTTTTTTCAACTATTTCATCGGTAATTTCAGAACCTTTCGCGCTTAACCTGTCCGCCATGGCAAGCAAAATAAGTTCCGGCATGTCATCTCCGATTCTTCTGAACATCCGCATTACAGCTTTTTCTGAGAGATTTTCAATTCCTTCATGCAAAAGTTGTGAAGGATACATGTGATATTTTATGAGTTTTGCAATATATTTCATTGTGTTTTTGCTGAATTTAAGTCTTTTTAAGACATCCAACACCATTTCTGAGCCGAGTTCTTCATGTTTTATAAATCTGTGCCTTCCTTCTTCATCAATCTGCCATGTAGAAGGTTTTCCGATGTCATGAAGCAAAGTCGCAAGTTTTAGCAAAGATATTGCTTTTATCCCCGATGAAAATTCCCTGTAAAGATGTTCTTTTGCCCAATCAGGAAAGTTTTTTATTGTCATTCTCAGCGAAGGCAAAGCCATAGCGTGAGAATCCGAATATGATTGTTGTTTCAGATCCTCACGTTCGCTTTGCTCACTGAGGATAACAGTTTGACTAATTAAAATTTCAATCTGCCTGACACACTCGATAGAATGCTCGAGAAGCCCTAAATGATGATGAAGATTTGGCGGAACTTTTCTCTGCGGAATCAATTCAGGAAAAATTTCATCTAAAAGACCTGAATTATTCATTAAATAAAGATTTTCTCCCGCAAAATCACCTTCAAAAAGCTTAATCAATTCCTGAGTTATTCTTTCTATTGAAACCATTGTTATTAAAGACTTATGTTTTTCTATTAATTTCAGGGTTTTATTTTCTATATAAAATCCGAATTGAGCCGCAAATCTATACGCCCTTAAAACCCTTAAAGAATCGTCAATAATATTTTCTTCACTGATTGTGCGGATTATTTTGTTGTTTAAGTCTTCAATTCCGTTTAAAGGGTCGATTAATTCCGATTTGCCCTTTTCTATTTTGCATGCAATTGCATTAATGGTAAAATCCCTGTTTTTTAAGTCTGTTAGAATATTTTGCCCCACACATCCCGCAAAATCCAGAGTATTTTTTTTATCAGGCATTACAACTCTTGCGATATCATGTTCTTTGTCAAGAAGTACAAAATATCCGTCAAAAGCTTTCGCGGCTTTGCCGGCAAAACTTATAGCCCCTTCACCTTTTACAGCGTAATCTTTGTCAAAACATTCTTTATTTAACAAAAAATCCCTTATATACCCGCCCACAAGAAAAAGTTCTGTGCCTTCTTCGTATAATTCCAATAATTTTTTATTTATTTCATCTTCATATAATGTATTTAAATTTATATTCAAAAATTAAATCCCTTTCTTTCTATAAATGAAAAAACTTCTGATAAATAAAAACTGATATTCCAAGAATTGCTGTACTCAAAATAATTGTTAAATAAAAATTCATTCCTTTTTTTATAAAAAATATTGCCGCAATAAAGAATATAAAAGAGATTACCGTACCAATAACCACTGATTGTAAAAAATTTGAAACAAGGCTTAAATCTTTATTTTCATAATAAATCCAAATTATAGAAAGAAGTGTTGTTATAGGCATAGCAGCTATTAAGCCGCCAACTGAAGGAAATTTCTTGGCTATTTCTGACACTGTAGCTATAATACAGGCTGAAACTATTATTTTTATAATAAAAAAAATGTTCATAATGAAATTTTTTAATCCTAATGTTATTTACACCCACCCTCTCCCTCTAGGGAAGGGGTAAAGTTAGTTTTTGGGCTCGCTGCTTGGTTGCTCGCGAGTAACGGCATTACGGTCGGCATAGCCGCCCCTGCAGCCTCTGCCATCAATCCGCTTTCCGTCGCCTTCGGCGACTCGCTCGCCCTTTTTATTTTTTTTAATCTGACTTTTTCCATTTTTCGTTTTCTTTCTGAAATTAATATAAACTTATAGTTCATATTCATATATTATATGCGAAATTGCGACAGTTGCGGCAGTTTCTGCCCTGTAAATCAATTTTCCCAAAGTCACTGAAGCAAAGCCATTTTGAGCAAATTTATTTATCTCTTTGTCGTCCCACCCGCCTTCCGGTCCAATCACTATCAAAATATTGGCATTTTCAGCCACTTTATTCTCCGATAAAAACTGTTTTATAGAAAAAGCATCTTCTTTTTCAGAACAAACTATTTTTAAATCATATCCCGCAAAATTTACAACTTCATCAAAAGTTGAAATAGGTTTAATTTCCGCAAGATCTCCTCTTTTGCATTGTTTTGCAGATTCATAAACGATTTTTTGCCACCTCTGGACTTTAGAAAACTTATCTTTTTCAGAATCAAACTTAACCACAGTATTTTTACTTACAAAAGGAATTATTGTCCTCACACCCAGCTCTGTGGCTTTTTGTATAAGAAAATCCTGTTTTTGTGACTTTATAATGCTCTGGGCAAGGGTTATGTTTATTTTTAATCTTTTATCGGAAAAATATTTATCTGTAATTTTTGTTTCAATCAAATCCGGCTTAATAGAAACGATTTCAACTTCATAAACAAAATTATCAGGCGCCGCAATAATTAATTTATCTTTTTTTTTATATCTCAAAACATTCACTATATGGTTAATGTCAGATAAATTTGTAATTAAAGTTTTATTTTCTTGAATATTTTCTTTTTTTATAAAAAATTGCGGCATTTATAATATTTTCCTTAAAGTTTAAAATTCAGTTTTCATGCTATTTTTCAGTATATTACAAAAAAACCTTCTCCACCAAAAGTTGTATATTATTAAGAATTATTAAAGATTATTTACAATGTTTCGATTTATTAATTGTGAATGAAAAACAGTGGGAGAAAAAATAAAAATTACTGGGAGGTAAAAATAAAAGAGTATTAAATTGTGGAGTTTAAAAAAGTTTTTAATTAAATAAATTTTAATGTCATTCCGAGCGACCAAATGGAGCGTGGGAATCTCAAGATGATGAGCTTGTCATGTCGAAGCTAAATCTTCTTCTCACAATGACAAAAGTGTAAAAGTTTTTAAAACAGAATAAAAGCGCCGGGCTAAATCCTTGTTAATTTAGCACAGGGGACTTTTTTTACCAAAAATTAAATCACAGGGACGTAATTTACAATACAAGGAGAGTTTTGTATGTCAATTGTAGTAAACAACAACATCGCGTCATTAATTGCGCAAAGGAATTTATCAACTAACTCAACAAATCTGGTTAAATCAATTGAAAGATTATCATCAGGTTACAGAATCAACAGAGCATCAGACGATGCAGCAGGTTTATCAATTTCTGAAAATTTAAGAGGTCAAATCAGAGGAAATAAACAAGCTATCAATAATATTCAAGATGGCATTAACATGCTTCAAATTGCAGAAAGCAGTCTTTCAGTAATTAACGAAAACATTCAAAGAATTAGAGAATTAGCTGTACAGGCAGCAAACGATACAAACAGTTCAGTAGAAAAAGATGCTATTTTATGTGAAGTTAACGCAAGATTAGCGGATATTGACAGAATAGCAAAAGCAACCAAATTTAATAACATAAAACTGCTTGATGGTACAGCAAGTGCAGTTCTTCAGGTAGGAGCAGATTCCGAACTTTCAACAAATACTATCGAAATTGAAAATAGTGTTCTTTCACGTGCTACTGTTTCCTGTATAGGTACTACTGCCAGCGTAAACGGGCTTGCATTAACTGCAACAGGCGCAACATGGAGCAGCAACGGGATAAGACTTTATATAGATGTTCTTGATGCAGCATTAAGTGATATTACAACAAGAAGATCAAACCTCGGCGCATATCAAAACAGATTAGAAAGTGCATTAGAAAACCTTACCATAATGAATGAAAACATTCAAAATGCGGAATCAAGAGTAAGAGATCTTGATGTGGCAAAAGAAACTGCAAATATGACTAAATATCAAATACTTCAACAAGCATCAGCAAGTGTTCTGGCTCAAGCTAACGCATTACCTCAAGTAGCATTAAAATTACTCGGATAAGACAAATAAATTCATAAAGTGACAGTCAATATAAAATATTAATAAAGGGAGAAAAAAGTGTCTATAGTAGTTAACACAAACGTAGCATCATTAATCGCACAACGAAATTTATCCTCAAACACAACAAACTTATCTAAATCAATTGAAAGATTATCATCGGGTTACAGAATTAACAGGGCGGCAGATGATGCGGCAGGTTTATCAATCTCAGAAAACTTGCGGGGAACAATTAGAGGCAACAAACAAGCTATCAATAATATTCAGGATGGCATAAATATGCTTCAAATTGCAGAAGGCGGTCTGGCTGTAATTAACGAAAACATTCAAAGAATCAGGGAGCTTTGTATTCAGGCAGCAAACGACACAAACAGTTCAGTAGAAAGAGATGCGATTTTATCAGAAGTTACTGCAAGATTATCTGATATTGACAGAATAGCAAAATCCTCCAAATTCAATAACATAAGCTTACTTGACGGTACTGCCAACGCTACTCTTCAAGTAGGAGCCGGCTCGGAACTTTCGACAAATACTATCGAAATTGAAAATAGTGTTCTTTCACGTGCTACTGTTTCCTGTATAGGTACTACTGCCAGCGTAAATGGATTAACCTTAAGCGCGACCGGCGCAACATGGAGCAGCAATGGTATAAGACTTTATTTGGATGTTCTTGATGCCGCACTTAGTGATGTTGCAAGCAGAAGATCAAATATCGGGGCGTATCAAAACAGGTTAGAAAGTGCTCTTAATAACCTTGAAGTAGCTACTGAAAACGTTCAAGCGGCAGAATCAAGGATAAGAGATCTCGATGTAGCAAAAGAAACTTCAAATATGACTAAATATCAAATACTTCAACAAGCTTCAGCAAGTGTGCTTTCTCAGGCAAATAACCTACCCAGTGTGGCATTAAAATTACTCGGATAAATTTAACAATTCAAATAACATTTCAATAAAAAACACTCCCACACAAAATACTCTCCCTGTAGGTTAGCAATATGCTAACCCTTTTTTTTTGCGGATTGCGAGCAGAGACTAGTGAACTCATTCTTTTTCCATAAAAAAAGACCTAATAAAAGGTCTTTTAAAAAGTGCCCTGGGCCGGACTTGAACCGGCACTAGGTGTGAGCCTAATCGGATTTTAAGTCCGACGCGTCTACCATTCCGCCACCAAGGCATATTGGCTTTTTTTAATGCTCAATTGATTTATTTTTATTGTGTACACATAATATAATAAACTTTATTTTTAGTCTATACATTCATTAAAATAAAATTTAAAGCTCTTATCTTGAACAAAAATTTTTTTTTATGATAAACTAAGGATTAGTATAAAAAATCTAATATTGGGGAGATGGCCGAGTGGCTGAAGGCGGCACCCTGCTAAGGTGTTATGTGGGCAACTGCATCGAGGGTTCGAATCCCTCTCTCTCCGTATCTTATTCCATATCAAGAGAAAATAAGTCCTTTAGCCTTATAAAATCCCGCTGACAGCGGGATTTTATCGTTTATTGAAATATAGAGAACGGGTTTATAAAAAATAATCAAGATTTTTAGCAGTAAAATCAGGGAAATTCTCTATCTAACTTTTTGGTAGTGCAGTTTTAAAAATTTAATATTTTCTTTTGTTCTTGCCAACTAAGAGTTTTAACCTCAAATAATTTGCAAATACTTAAATCTTTTGGCTGCGTCCCTGCTAAAATTGCTTCAACTATATCAGGACAAAGAAATCTTAAATCAATAATTTTTCTAATATAGGCTAAACTATTAAAATTTTCCATTTTTTGAATATCTGTATTGCATTTAACTTTTGCTGAAAGGATAAGATTGTTCCAATAATGGCTTCTGCTTATTGCTTTAACGATTCTTTCTCCTGTAACTTCCCGTTCAAATTGAGCAAAAGATAAGAGAATATTAAGAGTTAACCTTCCCATACTGGTCGTTGTATTAAACTGCTGGATTATTGATACAAAAGTGGTTGATTTTTTATCAAATAATTCAACAATTTTGGAAAAATCCATAAGGGAACGCGTTAGCCTGTCTATTTTGTAAACCACCACAGTATCGACTTTACCGTCTTCTATATCCTGAAAAAGTTCTTTTAGCGCTGGTCTTTCTAAAGTGCCACCTGAAAAGCCTCCATCATTGTATTGTTTGTCTATTAGCACCCAGCCTTCATGTTGCTGGGATTTTATATATGATTCACAGGCTTCCCTTTGGGCATCAAGGGAATTGAAATCCTGCTCCAAGCCTTCTTTTGAGGATTTTCTGGTATAAATTGCACAGCGGATTGTTTTCTTTTCCATTACTTTTTAACCCCGAAGAAAAGTTTGCCGTTCCACTGCGTGCCTGTTATTTCTTTTGCTATACCTGATAAACTTTTATACTGCCTGTTTTGGTACTCAAACCCTTTCTCTAAAGCTATAACTTCCTGTTTTTCGCCTTTATATTCTCTTATTAGCATTGTCCCTGGTTTTATTTCAAAGGTTGAAGTCTGCTTAGTTGTTTCCTTAATGTCATTTTTACTAACTTCCTGTTTGGAAGCCAGCTTATCTGCCAGTTTATCAAGTTGTTTTTGTGTTTGTGACGTATATCCACCTTGCTTTTTTGCTTGTAACTCCCACACAATGTGCTTTATCAGGAATTCTTTTCTTGCATGCTGTGGAGAATTTGTTTTAAAGAGTTTTTTCCATTTTTTGATTAATTCTTCTCTTGAGAGATGCTGGAGCTGTTCGATTGTTTCTTGCATGTCTGTTGTCCTTTCTATATTTGATTGACAACAATATCTATCACTCTTTCGTTCTCAGAAATCAAGTGTTTTTGCTTCTTTAAATTTCTCCGTTAATAATTTCCTGTAAAGCCTGTTCTTTTGTTGTGCCATGTTTTTCACAGTAATATTCCAGCCACTTCATGCACTGCTTAATTTCTTCTCCGCAAAGCTTTTCAAGATTTTTCTTTGGCTCACTATCTGCCCAAGTGAGATAATCCAGTAGAAGAGCTGCTGCATGTTTATCTGGCTTGGAGGTTTTAACTTTAAGCAGTTCCATGTCTTCATGAATTGTAAGAATTGTCCCGATTACATCGTCAATCAGGATTTTGAAATCATTACCGATACCTTGAAACATTGTCTTTGAATCAATTTCAGTCATAAAAAACTCCTTATGTTTGCTAATCATTGTGAGTTTAGCTTGCATAAGGAGTTTTGGGTCGATATGTGTTGCATTGTTACTGTTAATTTTTTTGGCTTGAATTGGTTTATTTACAGGATAAAATTCTTTTCTTGCTCTGATAACATGATTTTAGCAAGCGGAGGATGGGTTTTATGAGTATTTCTTGTGTTGAAGCAAATAATGCTGTTAATTTGTTGAATTTACAGGGCTATACAAAAACGGAAAGCGTTAATAACAGTAGCTCAAACGAGATTTCCGATGATTTTTCGCAGTCGGATGACAGTGCAAAATTCAAAGATATAGTTGGCAAATATAACATTACAAATATGTCCGGAAACGAAGCCAACCAGCTGTATAAAGAGCTTTATGACAATAAGCTGGTTAGCCTTAAGGACATGATGAGAGCTACGCTTGATCCGACAAGAATTCCCGGTTGGCAGGACGGAGTATCAAGTGTTTGCGGCTGGGAAGTCAGCAGTAATCCCGACCAGAAGATGAATTGGCTGGAAGGCTTCAAAACACAGGCAGAATTTAACAAAACACATGGAGATTCTCAGTTTCAGAGAAATTATGATGATATGCTTGCTTTAGCTGAAAAAATCAAATATTTTGAAGGATAAAATGTCAGTTAACCGGCTTTCTGCACAGAGCCCGCAACAATTTTCCAGCTATTATTTTTCTTTTGCCAAACTCTTAAATACCTGTATTTTCCTGAGATATCGACATCGGCAAAAATGCCCTTTATGTCTGCAATTACAGTAACAATAGCAAGATTTTCATTAAGTTCCATTTTCCGTTCTGAAAAAATAATGTCGGACATCTTTTGAATACCGCTTTTATGGGCATCCAAATCCATTTGCTTGTTTGCAACAACTCCATTTGGAGCAATAAAAATTAAAGAATCATCAATTAATTCATCAAGTTTTGCAGTATCACCTTCCAGCATCGCATGCCGCAAGGTTTCTTCCAGATTTAATATTTCCTGTTTCATTTTTCACCTCTTTTTAAATAATAATACAATTTTATTTCTTCTTTAAATTTTTTATCTGCTTATGAATATTTTTCCATTTTTCTCTTTCAATCTGTGAAGCTTTCTGGCTTTGTTTTTTAGACAAAAATTCAAGCTCGTTTTTCATCTTTATGTAGCTTTCAAGACGACCATTGTCTAATATTCCCTGCGAAATAGCTTTTTTTACCGCACAGCCGGGTTCTGAATCATGTTTGCAATCGCTGTAACGGCAGTTTTGAGCTATATTTTCAATGTCATCAAAATATTGGCTCAGCCCATTATCAGCATCCCAGAGCTGAAGTTCTCTCATCCCGGGAGAATCAACAATTAAACCGCCTTCCGGTAAAACACACATCTGCCTGTTTGTAGTTGTATGCCTGCCTTTATCAATATTTTTGCGAAGTTCTCCCGTAGTTAACATGTCTTCTCCAATTAGCTTATTAATCAGTGTTGATTTTCCAACACCGGAAGAACCTATTAACGCTACCGTATTACCTGTTAAAAAATATTGTCTGAGAACATCTATACCTTGATTCAAGATGTTACTTATAACATGTATCCTTGTTCCAAAGGCAACAGACTCAACCTGAAGAAGCATTTCATCGGGATTTTGGCACAAGTCAGACTTTGTAAGCACAATAACAGGACTGGCTCCACTGTTCCAGGCCATAGTCAAGTAACGCTCGATTCTTCTGGGGTTAAAATCATAATTTAGCGAACTGACAATAAAAACGGTATCAATGTTAGCGGCTAATATTTGTTCCTCTGTAGTATTACCTGCTATTTTTCGTGAAAACTTGCTTTTTCTCGGCAAAACATGATGAATTACAGCCTTATTTTCATTTTCAATTTTTTCAAAAACAACCCAATCGCCGACAGCAGGAGAATCTTCACGATTATTGCTGTTGTTTCGTAGCTTTCCACTTATGATTGCTGTTAATTCTCCATATTCGGAAAACAGCCTGTAGCTATTTTTGTTTTCGCAACTAATCCTGCCAACACCTAAATATTGCTGGCTAATAGCTTTTAAATGCTTTTCAAAAAAAGCATTCCAGCCTAAATTATTTAAATCCATTGTTAAGATTCCTCTTTTTACTATCAATACAATAGCCGCAGAAGAATCAGTTATTTAATTATTGATTCTGCGACTAACAAGCAGAATCTTTAACAATATCCGTTTTGTACAAAAAACACCTTTTTCTTTATGTATCTATATTTTCATTATAATTGTTTTTATAGTTTTTACAAGGCATAAAAAAACTCCTTATTCCTGTTTGTTTGAAGCATATTGACAAGGAACTATATTATGAGCATCTATTTCATAAAAAGATATATTTGTTATATTTAAAACTGATTGCTTCCATTGCTTTTTAATTTTTAAAGGATCAAAATCAGTTATTATTGCAGTAATGGAATTTTCACCAATAAATTCGGGGATTTTGTCTTCGGGGCTGCCTATTAACAGCTGAAACTCAATATTTTATTTTCAAGTTTGCTTTTTAAAGACTTTAAGCCTTCAATCATAAAATGATATTGTCTGTATGCCGCATTAAGAAACTCGGGAACAATGCAGAAAAGAACAATAAGAGGAACTTCAAGTTCAAGAGCTAAATTTGTGCGTATAATAATGCCCAATTATCGTCGGCTCTTTGGTCTCTGCTCATCCAGTAAACAACAGGATTTTTAGATAATTTTGCCTGCCTTAATATTTTTATTCTTTCTTTATTCATTAAAACTCCTGACTAAAAAAGGCAGTTATATCGGAGTATTTGAACTTATAACCTGCTTTCAGCAACTTTTCTGAAAAAACTTTTGCGCTCATGAGCATTGTTTCTTCTGCCATTTGACCAAATATATTCGGGAACCGGCAAAACCGCAGGTCTTTTTATAGCTGCGGACAACGCTTTTGTAAATTGTTTATTTGTAATAATATCAGGGCTTGTTGTATTAAATATGCCGGAAATATCTTTGCTTAAAGCAAAATCTATGATTTCAACAACATCATCAATGGTTTTGGAATTTTGCAGGATTTCTTTTATTTCTTTCGTTGTGGCATTTTGTTTTGGAAATTCACATTCCATAAATTATTTCCTTTTTTCAAAATCAAGCGAGGCTGAATTTATACAGTATCTTAAACCTGTGGGCTTTGGACCATCATCAAAAATATGACCTAAATGCGCTCCACATTTTTTACAGATAACTTCTGTCCTTACCATTCCAAGGCTTGTATCTTCGTGAAATTCTACACTGCCAGGAGTTGCTTTTTCCCAAAAACTAGGCCAACCTGAACCCGAATCAAATTTCGTCCCTGATTCAAACAGGATATTTCCGCAGTTAGAACATTTATACATTCCTTCTTCATAAAATTTGTTGTATTTGCCGGTAAAAGGATGTTCTGTTTCTTTTTCCCTTGTTATTTTATAGACTTCTTCCGGCAGGAGTTTTTTCCATTCTTCTTTTGTTTTTGATATTTTATCCATAAAAATTACCTCTTTAAATAATTTTACCAGTCTTATTTTTATTTTAAATTATTAACAAGGATAAAAGAGGGATTAAAAAATGGAAAAAGTAACATTTGCCGCAGGATGTTTCTGGGGAGTTGAAGCCAAATTCCGCAAACTGGATGGAGTAGTTTCCACAGAAGTTGGTTATACCGGAGGACATATGAAAAATCCGACTTATGAAGATGTTTGTTCTGATTTAACAGGTCATGCGGAAGCTATTGAAGTAACTTTTGACCCTGAAAAAATATCGTACAGACAGTTGCTGAAAGTTTTTTGGAGTATTCATAATCCTACAACTCCAAACAGACAGGGATTTGATGTGGGGAGTCAGTACAGGTCAGCTATATTTTTTCATAATGAAGAACAGGAAAAACTTGCGCTGGAATCAAAAAAAGAGCTTGAAGAATCAGGAAGGTTTGATAAACCTATAATTACAGAAATCCTTCCTGCTTCAAAATTTTGGAGAGCGGAAGAATATCATCAGCAATATTATGAAAAAACAGGGCATTCCGGTTGTTAGAATAAACCTAGAATCCAAAATATAATTGCTGCTTTAAACTTGGCTTAAAAATATTTCGTTTTAATGATTTTAAAGCACTATCCTGCCACCTTATGATTCTGTTTTTTCTTAAAACCTGCAAAATATAAGTGCTTTTTTCCAAAGTAAACCTCAACAATAAAAATCATACTCAGCACAACACCTACTAATATAAAAACAACAAATCCTTTTTATATTTAGATTTGGCTATAAAACTTTACAAAATTAATGATAATAATACTTTCCGATTTGTCAGAAAAAATTTATCTGATATTCACAAAAAATTCCCTGTTCTTCAAAAATAATTGCCTGTTAATTTTTTAGGGAATTTAGGGTTAAAAGCCGCACTGCATGGGCATAAAAAATTTAAATAAAACCCTGATTTTTAAAATTTCCCTGTAAATTCCCTGTTAACAGGGAATTTATGTTATAATCAAAAAGAGAATAATGCTGCCGAAACTACAATATCCGTATTTTTTTACAAAAAAAGAGAGTCGGTGACTCTTTAAGTTTATAAAACCCCGCTACTGGCGGGGTTTTATGTTGATAATACGATAAAGAGAATTTCAAATGAGTATAATATTTTGCAAAAATTTAAGCACATAATTTTTTGTCAAAAATATCAATAGACAAAAAGACTCCAAGGATTTCATCGACTATTTTAAACTTTACATCTCCAACAGAACCGCCTGACAATTGCTTAAATATTCACCGATTGAACTAATAGCTATCTTCATGACAAACCCTTATTATAAATTGCTGTTACAATATCATCTAACAATTATAATTGTCAAGAGAGTTTAAATTCTACTAAATTTCTGCTATACTAAAAATCGGTAAGATAAAAGTGTATTTTTAGGAAGAAAATGGAAGTTAACGATAATTTACCTGTATATTCAATGGGAATAGCCGCGCAAATTCTTGATGTTCATCCAAGAACTTTAAGAATTTACGAGTTTGAAGGATTAATAAAACCGCATAGGCATGGCGGAAAGAGAATGTTTTCAAAAAACGATCTCATTCGAATAGAATGTTTAAGAAAACTTATTCACGAAGAGAATTTAAGCATTCCGGGAATTAAAAAACTGCTTGAATTTACACCCTGCTGGAAAATTAAAGATTGTCCCAAAGAAACTAGTTCAAAATGTTGTGAGCTTGCAGGACGAAAAAAGAAATGCTGGGAGTTTACTCAAAAAACTTGCGAAAAATCATGTAAAAAATGTGAAGTTTATTTAAAAGATAAACAAATTTAAGATTAATTAAGGACTATTTAAATTGTCAATAGCATATATATTTATCGGAATAATAATAGGTTTTTTATCCGGTATATTTGGAATAGGAGGAAGCATAATTGCTACACCTGTTTTAAAAACAATTTTTGGACTTCCTGATTTTATAGCAATCGCATCACCACTACCTGTTATTATTCCTACAGCAATTTCAGGGATATTCGGCTACTGGCAAAAAGGAATTATTCATAAAAAAACTGCTTTTTTAACAATTATAGTCGGTTTACCTGCAACTATTCTTGGAGCATACTCTACTAAATTTATTAACAGCTCTTGGTTAATGATTTTAACGGGAATTGTAGTCTTTATTGTGGGTTTGCGTTTTTTGCAAGGAAATCACTTAGTAAATAGTGAATTTAAAAACAAAATACCTTTTTCTGTCTGTGCCATAGCAATAGGAATTATTGCAGGATTTTTTTCAGGGCTTTTGGCGGTCGGGGGAGGAATTATTTTAGTTCCGGCATTTGTTTTAATGCTTGGCCTTTCAATGCAGGAAGCAGTTTCAACTTCTTTATTATGTATCGCCTTTTTTGCCATACCTGGCACTCTTGTACACTGGAGCCTCGGGCATATTAACTGGCATCTGGTTTTAAATCTCAGTATCGGAGTGATTCCCTCAAGTTATTTAGGGGCTCGTATAGGAATGGCAATTAAATCAAAACAATTACAAGTTGCTTTTAGCTTATTTCTTATTATTTTTAGTCTTTATTTCATCTTAAAGCAAATAAATATTTAGGAAAAAGCCTTACATGATCAAATTTGACAGATTTAATCATATAAAATTATAAAAAATTACAAATTATTAAGATTTTGTTAAATTACTATACTTTTTGAAAACTATATATTAATATACTTATATAAGAATATGGTTATATATTTATGAAATTATATAGTATAAGGAGAAAAAATTATGAGCAAAGCATTAGAACTTTCAGATGTAACTTTTGACAATGAAGTTAAAATTTCAACAATTCCCGTTTTAGTTGATTTTTGGGCTACATGGTGCGGGCCTTGCAAAATGCAGATTCCTGTAATTGATGAACTTTCAAAAGAACTTGACGGAAAAGTAAAATTTGCAAAAGTAAATATCGACGAAAACCGGATAAAAGCAGGTGAATATAGCGTTAGTAGTATTCCTACGCTTCTTTTATTCAAAGACGGAAAGCCGGTTGAAAGATTGGTGGGTTTTCATCAAAAATCGCAGCTTAAATCAATTTTAGAAAAATATATTTAGGACAAAAAACCATGGAAAAACCCGAATGCAAAGAAATGTCAGAAATATTTAAAGCTTTATCTCATCCGATACGGTTAAAAATAGTCTGCGGTCTTATTCAAAAAAAAGAATGTAACGTAACAAAGATGGTTACTCATCTAAATATGCCACAGCCAAATGTATCCCAGCACATAAATATCTTGAAAAATGCTGATATAATTGAAGGTTATCGAAAAGGAAACGAAATTTGTTACAGAGTTACCAACAAAATTGTTGAAAAAATAATTGAATCTCTGGAGATGAAAGAATGAGAAAAATTAAAGAAAATATCTGTCCGCAAAATTCCAACTGCATAAACGTTAAAAATTGTTGTGCAAATTTAATTGAAGAACTTGGATATGGCTTTCCCGCGCCAATGGTGGAAAGCGGAAAATGTTCATATTGCGAAAGATGTACTGCTGCCCATCTTACCAGTTGTTCTTTAAACAAAGACTAATATAAATTTAAAAATTTTTAAATTATGATAACTGTTAATAAAAATAAATCTCCAAAGTAAACTATACACAAGATTCAAGAAGGAAATCGGTGTTTTAAATGCGTAAATACTTAATAATATTAATATTATTCTTAATTATAAATCCTGTATTTGCGCAGGGAAAATTAGAGCAGGAAATAAAACCCGTATCAGGTTTGTCATTGCAGGATGCAATTAACTGCGCGCTTCAAAATAACAATGAATTAAAAGCATTGAAAAATTCCCTTTCCGCGCAGCAAAGAGAAATAGGCATAGCAAAAAGCAATCTTATGCCGCATCTTAAGTTTGATGAAGTTTTTCTAAGCACAAACAACCCTGCTCTTGATTTTGCGCTAAGAATAAACCAAAAAAGATTTACTTCTGGGGATTTGGCTAATGCTCCCGGTTCTTTTAATAGCCCGAATACAATAAACAACTTTCTTACGGCTATAACACTGGAACAGCCTATTTATTACAGAAAATCATTTGTCGGACTTGATATGGCTAAAAAAGAATACTCGGGGCAGACTTATGACTTTTTTAGAAAGCAGGAAGAGGTTGCGTTTAACGTTTCAAAAACCTATTTATCTGCTATTACCGCCCAAAAATATGTCGGTGTAGCGCAAAAAGCTGTTATTGACTCAAAAGAGCATTTAAGAATAGCACAGGTCAGGTTTAAAACAGGGTTGGGACTTTATTCGGATGTTTTAAGAACTTCGACAGCCGTAACAAAAGCGGAACAAAATCTTGTTTCCTCCAACAAAAACTTGAGTCTTGCAAAAAGGGCGTTGGGATTGCTTCTTGGAACTCAAACTTCCGTGATTATAAATTCAATTGTGCCTCAATTAAGTTTGAAAAATATTGATTATACGAATACAGCAATTGCTTCCAGAAATGATATTAAATCCCTTGAGGCAAAAGTGGAAAACGCCAAAAATAATGTAAAATTTGCCGAGTCTGATTACTTTCCGACAGTAGCGGGATTTGGTTCTTACCAGCTTTACGATCATAGAGCGCCTTTTGCTGCCGAAGGACACAATTATATTGCGGGTGCGGCTATTAAATGGGAAATTTTTGACGGTTTAAAAACAAAAAATAAAAAATTACAGGCAAAAGACAGGGTCGCAGAAGCGGAAGAATACCTTGAAGGGTTTAAGAATCAAATAGCATACAAGATTTATGAATCCTGCCAGAACGTTGAAGAAGCTCAAAAAAATCTTGAGCTTGCAAATTCGGCTCTAAAAACAGCGGAAGAAGGAAAAAGGCTTGTTTTAAAAAGATGGGAAAACGCTTTATCCCCTATGGTTGACCTTCTTGACGCGCAGGTTAATCTTGATAAAGCCAGAGCCGATGTAGTCAAAACCACTAACGACTATAAAGTTGCATTAATAAGTCTTAGTTACGAAAGCGGTATTTTGTTCAAAGATTTAGGACTTGAGTAAAAAGGAAATAATTATGAAAAAAATAATACTTTCATTGATAATATTATCTGCATTAACAGCAGGATGTACTCCCAACAAAGAAAAAACGCCAGAAAGACCCCAAATTTCAGGAGTTGAAGTAAAAACTATTAATAAAACGGCTGTAGATGATTTTTATGAAACTTCTGCAACTGTTAAATCAAAAACTTCAAGCGTGGTTTCGAGTATGATAATGGGTCAGGTGACTTCTTTACGAGTAAAAGAAGGCGACAGAGTAAGAGCCGGACAGCTTTTATTAACAATAGACAGCAGGGACACAGCCCAAAAGGCTTTAGGCGCGCAGGCGGGAGTAAATGAAGCTTTAAAAGGCGCGGAAGAAGCTAACCAGAACAGAAAACTCTCAAACAAAACTTATCAGAGATATGAAAACCTTTATAAAGAAAATGTCCTGACAAAACAGGAATTTGACCAGATTTCTACGCAAAAGCAGATTGCTGATCTTGAATATCAAAAAGCAATGCACGGGGTAAATAGAGCTAAGGCGGGGCTTGGCGAAGTTGGGGTTTATCAAAGCTATGCCAGAGTCGTTGCTCCTGTGTCGGGTATTGTTGTTGAAAAAAATACGGATTTAGGTAGTATGGCGGCTCCGGGGCAACCTCTTTTAACGATAGAAACCCCTTCAAATCTTGAGCTTGTGGCTGATATTAACGAAAGTATGATTAATAAAGTCAAAATCGGCGCGCCGGTTTATCTTGAATCAGAAGGCAAGAATATCAAAAGCAAAATAACTTCTTTAATTCCTGTGATTGACCCTATGACAAGAACTTTTAAAATTAAGATCGCCTTGTCCAGCTTAAATGCTGGCGGTTACGCAAAAGTCAAAATTCCTGTGGCGAAAAAAGAAGCTATAGTTGTTCCTCAAAATTCCGTAGTTCAAAAAGGGCAATTGACAGGAGTTTATACGGTTGACGAGAAAAATATTATTTCTTACAGGCTTATAAGAACAGGCAAAACCTTTGGAAACAATGTTGAAGTTTTGTCTGGCTTGAGTTCTAGCGATAAAATCATAACTTCCGGCGTTGATAAAGCTGTTGACGGGGGAGAAGTTAAATGACTTTAGAAAAAGAAGATATCGTTAGAGCATTAGTTTATATTAATTCAGACATAACTGAAGAAGTTAAAATAACAAATAATATAAGTTTAATCCCTATATCTAAAGAATTAAAAGATAAATATATTAAAGAGAACCATCCTCATTTTACTTATACTTGTGACTTAAGATACGTTAATTATTATTTTGAATTTAAATGCCCTGATGAGCTTGGAGAAGTATGTGATTTGGTTGATAATTTAACACTTACATTAAAATTAATTAAATTAGGTTCATCAGGAATAATTTTAACAATTTTTCCAAGTAAGGTTTCACAGACAACAACACGTGATAGTAAAATTGAGTATTCATTACTAAAAGAAACCGAGATAAATTTTAATGATTTACCTCAGTTTAATAAAATTTTAAAAAGTCTTTCGAAGAAAAAAAATGATGAAAAAATAAAACTAGCTATAGACAAATATAATTATGCAACATCAGGGCTTAATATAAATTTTTCTAATCGATTTATTGATCTTATGACTATAATCGAAATGCTTTATTCTCCAAGCAAAGAAGAACAATTAAGATTTAGAGTTTCTTTAGCTGTAGCAAAATTATTTAATAAAAATAACTTAAAAATTGATGATAAAAAAGAAGTTGAAACATCAAAAGAAAAATTTGATGAAATGAAAAAACTATATGACATACGCTCAAAATTAGTACATAGTGGAGAGTCAAATAAACTAACTAATAATGAATTTTTGCTTTTAGCAGATATAGTAAGGAAATCGCTCTTATTATATCTCGATAATCCTGAACACTTTAAGCAGGAAAGTTTGCTAAGTCTTATTTGTGAATAGATTGCCACGTCGCTTCACTCCTCGCAATGACAATAAAAAAGGATAAAAACAATGAACTTGGGAATATCAGGCAAAATTGCTAAAGCATTTATACAGTCAAAGCTTACGCCGCTTATAATACTGGCGTCTATTATCCTTGGAATATTTGCTGTGGTTGTTACTCCGAGAGAAGAAGAACCGCAAATCATTGTTCCTATGGCTGATGTGTTTGTGCAAGCCCCGGGACTTTCGGCCCATGAAGTTGAAGCGCGTGTTACAAGACCCATGGAAAAGCTTCTGTGGGAAATAAAGGGCGTTGAATATGTTTATTCCATAGTCAAACCCGGCATGAATTTAACTATAGTAAGATTTTACGTTGGACAGAACCAGGAAGACAGCATTGTAAAACTTTATAACAAGTTAATGTCGAATTATGACAAGATTCCGCAGGGAGTTTCAATGCCGCTGGTTAAAGTCCGCTCGATTGATGATGTTCCAATCCTTGCATTGAC
>DNRP01000121.1:10785-43594 GCA_003499955.1 Cyanobacteria bacterium UBA9971 | reverse complement strand
CCTATGTGATAGGCAATATTTACAAGCACCGCCACAAAAATTATTGTCGGAATAAGCTTAAATGAGAAAATAAAACCGTTTCCCGTGCCAAGCACTTTTTCAAGAAGCGGCTGATTTGCAAGTCCGCCAAAAACAAAATCCCCGCCTTTATTAGCAAAATCAAGAAGATAACCTATACCCTTCCCGAGTTCTCCAAATNNATAGCCTTTTTATTGTTCGACATAAGATAGGCTATGCCGAGTATCACAATAATTCCAAAAATTCCAAAAAATCTATCCAACTTCACACCCTCTATTTTTACTAATTATGGTTATTTTACTATTTGAGCTTTTTAATAACAAGAACATGTTTTTTAATAAATTAGGTCTTCATTACGAGGAAGAACCCACTTTTTTGATTAATTAACCTGAGTCGCTAATTAGTAAAAACACTTATCAATAGTGGGTTGTCATTCTGAGGACTTTAGTCCGAAGAATCTGTCCAAAAAAGAATTGAAGTTTAAAATCCAAAAGGGATAGATGTTTCGCTTTGCTCAACATGACAATTCAAAAATTAATTCACGACTCGAGTTAATTATCAAAAAAGAAGGGGGAAGACGAAGCGCCGACGCGGCAATCTATAAAGATTTAAATTTTTTGGATTGCTTCGGGCAAAGCCCTCGCAATGACAATTCACAACTTTTAGTTTTCTTTCCTTAACCCTGTATTATAAAAATAGCCTCTTCCGCATAAAAATTCGGGAGAAAATTATGAAAAATATCCTTTTTAACCTGTGCTTTATTCATATAAATTTCTTTTAAAATATTGATTTGTCTTTCCTGACAAAACTCTTTAAAATCATTTATGGTTAAAAGATGGATATTAGGAGTATTGAACCACTCAAAAGGAAGTATACTCGACTTGGGCATTCTTCCTTTCATAAATAAATGAAATCTTACACGCCAATAAGCGAAATTGGGGAAACTTATAACCGCTTTTTTGCCTGCGCGAAGCATTTCCTGTATTACATAATCAGGTCTGTGAGTACATTGAAGGGTTCTATTCAGGACAACATAATCAAAAGACTTATCCTGATAGTCTTTCAAGCCTTCATCAATATCTCCCTGAAAAACCGATAATCCTTTTTCAATACACTTAATTATATTGTCTTCGTTGATTTCAACGCCTCTACCTCTAACGTTTTTCTTGTCCTTAAGAAGTTTTAACAGTTCTCCGTCACCGCAGCCAAGATCAAGAACCTTTGCTTCAGGCTCTATCATCTGCATAATAATGTCATAATTAACATGAAGCCCCTGTGAGGTTTCATAATGCTGTCTGGCTTTTTTGTTATCCCGTGAAATTGTTTTTGTCATGTATTTATTATACCGTTTTTAAGTTTATTTTATCACGAAAAATCTTCATTATAAAAAACAAAGTGGCGAGCGAGTCGCCGAAGGCGACGGAAAGCGAGCCAAAAAATCTACTCTAGCCCCCTTCCTTGAGGGAGGGGGTTGGGGGTGGGTGTTAAAATCAAATTAACAATTACTTTTAAGGAACAAAATAAAAAACTCTTGTTTTACTTATTTTATCACCTTCTTGAAATTTTAAAACTTTTTGAGGTTTTTCAATATTAAATTTTCTTGCATAGCTTGTTTTTACAAGAATATTTTTTGCTTTTTTAATGATTTGTTTAAAAGATATATCTTTATTTTCCACTTCAACCCTGTCAGGGTATATTTTCAGGATTTTATAACTGTTGGGGTAAGTCACGACCGAAGGAAGCGAAATAAAAAGTTTTCCGGCTATGTTTTTTACGGCATAATTGTGATGATGTCCGCTTAAAACCAGTTTCACCTGCGGATATTTGTTTATAACATTTAAAAACTCGTCAGAGTTTTGCAAAATAAATTTTTTCCAGACAGTTTTGTCAGAAATTGTTGCCTGAAAAGCGGGATGATGCATAACAATCATAATAAACTTATCAGGATTGGCTTTTAAAGTATTATCAAGCCATAAAATTTCTTCAGACGGCAATTTACCTTCAAACTTATTCTCAACAGAAGTATCAAGACCAATTAAAAGAGTATTTTCTGCCGGCTGTTGAACCCAATATGTTAATTCAGGATTATCAAATCCGTTTCTTCTGAATTCGGCGCAAAAATCATGTTTTGTGTAACCATTTTTCAAGTCAGCATCTCTATCACCAAGTATTGCAAAATATTTAAAACTTATATCTTCAATACTGTCAAGAAAAAGAGGCAAATCACTCAACGCATTGTCATCATTATCCGTCAAATCACCGCCAAAAACCACAAAATCAAGGTCGGGAATTATTTTTATGCTTTTGATTACATCCTGAAAAATTACAAAACTTTCTTTATAAAGAATCCAGCCGTCTTCATCTTTAAACGAAACGTGCGTATCAGGAAGAAAAACCATTTTAAGGGGTTTAAAATTTTGATAATCCGAAAATTCGTCATTGCGAGGAGCTTGCGACGAAGCAATCCAACTATTATTGGCTAATAAATGGATTGCTTCGCTTCGCTCGCAATGACATATTGATAGCAAAAACAAAATTGCTATTATAAATAAGTAATACCTTTTTGTCACTTCCTATACTCGTTTAAAAAATTTAACTTGCCTGAACTTTATCAAGCACTATACTTTCATCATCCAGCTCAAACTTTGTGTGAAGAGCTTGTATGGCATCATTAGCCCGCTCTTTATCGACAAGACAGCTAATTTTAATTTCACTTGTAGCAATCATCTTAATATTAATATTTTCATCGGCCAACGCTTCAAACATATCGGCAGCAATACCGGGTCTGTCAATCATTCCTGCGCCGACTATACTGATTTTTGAAATATTGGTGTCCACTACGATTTCTTTTGCTTTTAAAGCCTTTTTAAGATCTTCAAGTACAGAAAGAGCTTTGCCTAAATCAGCCTCATCAACCGTAAACGCAATATTATTGGCATTATCTTCTTCCAGAGACTGAATAATCATATCAACGCTTATATTATTTTTTGAAAGCGATCCAAATACCTTTGCGGCAATGCCCGGCTGATCGGGAACTTTTAAAATTGCTATTCTTACCTGTGAATTATCTGCGGCAACGCCGCTAACCGCTCTATAAATCTCCATATTTTCAACTCCTAAAATTAAAGTTCCGGGATCGTCAAGATAAAAACTGCTTCTCACCCTCATAGGCACATTAAATTGGTTTGCAGTCTCAACTGACCTCGGATGAAGTACATTAGCTCCAACTCTTGCCAATTCAAGCATTTCTATATAAGAAATTTGATCAAGCCTGCTTGCCTTTGGAACACATCGGGGATCCGCAGAGTAAACAGCTCTTACATCAGTGTAAATATCGCACCTGTCAGCTTTTAAAGCCGCTGCCAGCGCGACTGCCGTTGTATCAGAACCGCCTCTTCCAAGAGTTGTAATTTCTCCTTCCAGAGTCACTCCCTGAAATCCTGCCGCAACAACAATTTTACCGTCAGCAAGGCATTTTTCAAGCTTTTCTGTTTTAATATCAATAATTCTTGCTTTTGAATGAACGCTCTCTGTAAGAATTCCAATCTGGGAAGCAAGAAGACTTACGGCAGGATAACCTGCTTCATGGATAGCCATNNGAAAGTTCTCCCGCCAGTTTTACAAGATAATCCGTTGTGTGTCCCATTGCAGAAACCACTACCACAACCTGATTTCCGTTTTTATATTCTCTAATTACGGCGTTAGCGACATTTTTAATTTTTTCAGAATCTGCTACTGATGTTCCGCCAAATTTTTGAACTACAATGCCCATATCTCTTACTTTCTCTTTTTTATTTTTCTATTTTTTGAGGTCGCAATTTACGACTTCAAAAATTTCTATTAAACAGATAACAAAATTAAGATTTTTCGGTAGCAATTGTATAAGCATAATAAGATGCCAGTATTAACACAGCAAACATACTAATTATCATTGCAATACCGCCAAAATAATATTCAGACATTTTTAAGCTCCTTTAATAATTTTCTGATTCTTTTATCAAGAAAAAATAAACCTATTATTAAACTAAATGAAACTAAAATAAATGAAGTTATAGTAAATATTTTACAAGGAAATTTATTATTAACCAACCAGCCAATACCGCCGTTAGTTAGAAAAACTCCTGTCCATAACAAAGGAACTATTGTTTTATAATAACCGATTTTTTCTTTTAAAAAATCTTTATCCATTACTTAATTCCACATTTTTCAGCATAAATTTATTATATTACACCCTATATTAATTTAATTGTAACAAATTGTAAACACCGACAATAAAATCATGCAACTTTTTATATTCACATGATTTGTATAGATAGAAATTAATCAGGAAGTTAAAAAATTAGTTAAATATTATATGTATTAATTGAGCAAAACCCGGAAAGAAAATAGAAAAATGATGAATTTTAGTGTTAACTCAGTTCAACCAAATTATGGAAAACAACAGGTAGGTTTTAGCGGAAAAAAAGTAATTTTGACGCAAGCAGCACAAATTTTAGAAAAGAAAACCGCTCAATATGCCGGACAGGTTGGTGCAACACCAGAGCATATCCAATCTAAGTCTTCAAAACCAACCTCATTGCTTAATTACATAATAGAAAAGCTAAAACGATAATAAGATTTATTAAAATTATTTAACTATAAAATTATGCAGTTTTTTATATTCACATGATTTGTATAGATAGAAATTAATCAGGAAGTTAAAAAAAATTAATTAAATATTATATGTATTAATTGGGCAAAACCCAGAAAGAAAATAGAAAAATGATGAATGTATCCCTCAATACAACAAATTATGCTGTAAGGCATAAAAGTAATCAAAAAATAGGATTTGGAATGGTTACCCTTGAACAACTAGGACCCGACACATTTAATAAAAAGGAAATTAAAAAACTTGCTAACGAATTTTCTCTTAAAGTTGATAGTTTTTATCCACAACACGTTATGCTTAAGGCTGATTTACATAAATTATTAAAAGAGAATCCACAAGAAAAAAATATAAAAACTCTTGGAGCTAAAAAAGAAATGGCGTTTGTTGATCAAGAATTACAAATTATGAATCAAGAAAGAACACCTTATCCCAAAAGTGATCTTTCACCTGAAGGTAGTTTTTATGGAGAAGATCCAAAAAGCGGATATAGAGTAAATTACTATAATAATTAAACGAAATATTTCTTGTTAAAAAACGGTGAGTAAAAAATTCACCGCTTTTTAGTCTCTAATATCGTTTAAATTATTTAAAATCTTCTGTTAAATCATCTTTTCTTAATTTAATTGCTGCATATAAAAGAATTAAACCACCTATAATTGCACCTATTATCATTACAATTTCATCAGCAGACATAATTTTATTCTCCTTTTTTCTTTAAAAAATTTATTCTTCTTTCAATCATAACACCTTTTTTAAGATAATTCATAAGAAATATTAAAGAAAATACAAAACCTATAATCATCATTATTATTTTCGGAATTAAAGGAAAATGAGAAAGCGTTATGCTTACACTACCGCCAAAAGAACCTAAAAATGCGACCCAAAAATGTGTTTTAGCATCTCTTAAATAATCTATTTCTTTATCCAAACCTTTTAACATAAAAATGATGCTCCCTCCTGTTATTATAATTGCGAATTTTAACCGATAATATCATCTAAATTCTTGCCATAATCAAGCTTTTCCAAACTCTTGTTAAGATAAAGATGAATAAGCCCTCTTTGATCAGGATATTCATGATTTAATCTTCTAAATTCCTGTTCAAAAAACTCAAAATCCCCGTTTTTTGCCTTTATAAAAGCAATATTAGCCAGAGAATCAATATGATTCGGGTCAATTTCCAGAACTTTATTAAAGAATTCGGCAGCTTGCGCCAAATAAATATCATCTTTATAATAATCAGCCATTTCTATATATGTTCCGCCTACAAAAAACAAAGCAGGCACAAATTTCGGGTCTTTAAAAAGCAATTCATGAAATATAGCCAGAGCTTCATCAAAAAGTTTCAGCCTTATCAAGGCTTCACCTTTTCCAATATAAGCCGGCAACATATCAGATTTAATTTTTATTGCGTTATTAAACTTTTCTATTGCATCTTTTAAAGTTTTATCATCTTTTGAGAGAATTATTCCGTAAATCATACAAACCTGCGCAGAATCAGGAGCCATTTTATAGGCTCTTCTTATTTTTCTTATTGCCTCTTTATCATCTCCAACTTCATTAAGTGCTACAGCATAACCCACATAAGAATCTAAATGCTCTGAATCCTCATTTATAGCCTTTTGATAATATTCAATAGCACTCTTATAATCATTTAAAGTGCTATACGCTGAAGCTATCATATAATTTGCCTCTGTTTTCTTAAGATTGAACTTAGAAGCTTCTTTATATCTTTCTATTGCAAGTAAAGTATTACCTTTAATACTGGCTATAGTGCCCAACTTCATATAAGCTTCAACATAACGTGTATCTTTTTCAACAACAGAAAGCAATATTTCTTCCGATTTATCCAAATCTCCAATCTCTGCAAGTGAAATAGCCAAATAATACATTACTTGTGTTTGATCAGGTTTGATTTCGATAGATTTATTAAGTTTATTAATTGCCTCAAAATGCTCCCCGTATTTTTGAAGCGTAATTCCCCAGCAAAGATAAAGATGCGCATTTTCAGGATTTGTTTTTTCAGCAATTTTATAATACTCGATTGATTTATCATATTTCTTCATCTCTGTTAAAATTTCAGCAATATTAAGCTGAAAATCCACTTTTGAAGGGGTCATATCCAAAGCCAGCTTGCCTTTTTCATAAGCATCCTCTAACTGATACTGTTTTAAAAGACATATTGACCAATAATACCAGGCATCAGGATTGTTTGGATTGATTTTTGTGGACACAACAAATTTTTCTACAGCTTCATCATATCTTTCCAGCTCAACCAGAACAACTCCCCAGAGAAAAATTGCCTGATGCGCTCTAGGACTAAGATTTACAGCTTTCTTAAACTTTGTTTCCGCTAATTGTTTTTGATTTTGTCTTGCAAGAGCAATTCCCCAATTAACGTAAATTTCAGCATTTTTAGAGTTTAAATCAAGCGCTTTTTGATACAACTCCTCTGCTTCATTAAATTTACCTGTTTCAACAAGGGCCGCTCCCCATAAAGCATAAGATTTTATACATTTTGAGTCTATTTTTAACGCTTTTCTGAATTTTTCTATGGCTTCATCGTATTTCCCTTGTGTAGCAAGAGCTATCCCCCAGTTATTAAAACTTTCAGGGGTTTGTGGTCGCATATAAGTTGACGATTCAAATTTTTCTAAAGCTTGCTCAACCTCACCGGAATTTGCCAGATAAATTCCCCAGTTAACATAAGCTCTTGAAGGAATAGCAACTTCTTTTGTGACAGCTCTATAACTTAAAATGGAATTATTAAATTTTAAAACCTTATCGATAAGTTTTTTTATAAATTTTATCATCCACTCTACTCGGATTTTTATAGATAACTCAACTTTGTATTATTATTGTTTATGTCAGCAACTTAATTTTTAACTGTCATTGCGAGGCTTGAAACGTTTTTTAATTCATTATTTTTTCTTACGAAGCAATCTTCCAAATGACACCACACTACTTTGGAAGATTGCTTCGTTTGTCAATTTAAATTTATAATTCATTCTTTATGCCTCGCAATGACAATCTTAGCTAATTGACAATTCGAGTTTTAATAAAAATTATAACAGAAAAATTCTATGAGGTTTTTTAAAAATAAAATGACAAAAAAAATTCTTGAAATAAAAGACATTGGACTTGTTCATCTTTATAAAGTCAAAAATGCTAAAAATTTAAGAATTATTTTGAAACCGCATAAACCGCCAAGAATTACAGTTCCTTTCAGAATACCTTTTAAAACAGCTGAAGATTTTATACACTCAAAAATATTCTGGATAAAAGAAAACATTGAAAAACTAAAACAAATAGAAAACAAGAAAAAACCTTTTGACGAAAAGACAATAGAAAATTTGCGTTTAGAAGCAAAAAATTACATTCCTGAAAGGGTTAAACAACTTTCAGAAAAGCATAATTTAAACTATAACAGGGTTTTTATTAAAAATTTAAAATCAAGATGGGGAAGCTGCTCTGCTAAAAACAACATTAATCTGAATCTTCATCTTATGAATTTGCCTCCCCAACTTATTGATTATGTAATTTTGCATGAACTGGCGCATACAAAAGAAAAAAATCATGGCAAAAACTTCTGGAATTTATTAAGTTCTTTTGTTGTTGAGGCAAGAGAACTTAATAAAGAACTTAAAAAATATTCTATAAATCTTTAAAAATCTTGTTCATTCTTATTTAAACTGATAAGATAATTTTTATAAAAAACATTTATTTTTATTTCAAAAAAGTGTAATATTGATTTTAATTGCCAATTATCCTGTACCATTTTAAATCCGGTAAAAGTAAAAATATGCAAACCTCGGATCCGTCTAATAAGATATTTGCTAAAACTGTGAATGACTATACAGAGCTTATAAAAACTGTAGCGCGTATTGAATATTCAAGGCTGTCTTTATCTACACATATTATAGATTATTCCGAATTAGTAAATATAGGAGCAACATCTGTATATGTTGTTTTGTCTTCTCATCCTGCTGCTAAGCATACGGATGCTTATTTATCTACAGCCATTAAATGGGCAATAAGAAATGAATTTCGAAGGCGTTATAAATGGTATTCATGCAAATATTTATCAAAAGAATTTGACGATGATGATGAAGAAAATGAAGAATTAAACGAAAACAATATCAGAGAAGCAATATATGAAACGATTTTTTCTATAGAAGAACTTGCGGAAGCTGATAATCCGGTTCAAATAGAAGACACTGCTTTTACTCCCGATCAGAGAATAGAATTTCTTGAAATGAGCAAAGCTATAAGAGAAGCAATGAAAGGGCTCCCTCCTCGAGAAAAAATGGTACTTGAAATGAGGTTTTATAAAAACAAAAAAGTTAAAGAAATAGCAACAGAATTAAATGTAACATCCTCAAGAATTACAAGGATTATTCAAACAGGACTTGATAGAATAAAACTCAAACTTAAAAATGATGAACTTTTATAAAATAACCACCCGTCATTCCCAGCGACGGAAGGGAGCGTGGGAATCTGTTACAATAGAAGATAAGAAAGTTGGAAAAATAAACTATGCATCCTATAAAATTTTTTAGAAAAAAAGTAAACCATTTCTTAAAATCCATAGATACAATTACCACAAAACTTTTAACTCTGGTTCTTTTTGTAATTACCATTCCTATTATGGTTATCAACAATTTTTCAACAGATATAATTAACCAGAGTATGGATGATAGTTCTACCAACCAGCTAACTTTAAATAAAAAGATTTTTGACCAAAAATACAACTCTGAAGGAGATAAACTTAAATTTTTAGCTCAAAACAGCCTTAAAAGAATTATTAACGATAAATCTTCTAAAAATGCTGTATTGAATGATTTACAAAAAAATAATGATCTTGATTTTTGTGCATTAATTACAAGAAATAATGATTTTTTAGTAAATATAGGTAATTTAAGCAAAAAAGAAATTTCATCTTCTTTTAACAAAATTATTAATGTCGCTTTCTCGGGTGAAACCATTTCTTCTGCGGAAAGTACAGATGATAATATTTACAAAATAGTTGTATCTCCTGTATTTAATGGAACTGACAACATTCCTTCAGTTTTAATAATAGGCAAATCTTTTGACAAAATTTCTATTCCTCAGGAAATAAAAACCCTTACTAATGCAACTATAGCTTTTTATAAAATAACAAACGATAAAGCTTTGATTCTCAATTCAAATAATACTGTTTTTAAACCCTCCTCGAAATTATACCAAAATGAATTTTTTAATGGGATTCAACTTCACAATCCGGCTGAATACAATTTAGTTATTCCGTTAACAAATTATTTTAATGAAACAATAGGCAATGCCTATATTGGAATTTCAAAAAATGAGTTTATAATTCCCGGAGATAGAAATATTAAGTCAATCGGAATTATTGCCGTAATAAGTCTTTTTGTAGCCATGTTAATTGCCGGCTGGTTTGCCAGAACAATTACAAATCCCGTGCTTGCACTTGTTGACGCAGCAGAATCAATTGCGCTTGGCGATCTTGAGCATCAGGTAAAAATTAAAGGTAATGACGAAATGGCACAGCTTGCCACAACCTTTAACCAGATGTCCATAAATCTTAAAAAACAGGAACACTTAAGAGATAATTTTGTCGCCACCCTTACTCATGATCTTAAAGTTCCTATGCTTGCCGAAAATCAAACTGTTACATATATGCTAAAAGGAGCTTATGGAGAAATTACACAAGAACAGAAAGAAGTACTTGAACTTATAAAAAGTACCAATAATTCTTCCCTTGAGATGATAGGAACATTACTGGAAGTTTATAGGTATGACAGCGGAAATGTAAGATTATTTGAATCGGAATTTGATATTATTGACCTTTTAAAAGATTCCATAAATCAAATAAAATCACTTGCCGATGACAAAAAAATCCAAATAAATATAAACAGCGAGCATGAGTCAATTCACGTAAAAGCAGATAAACGCGAAATCAAAAGAGTAATGCATAACCTGATAAGCAATGCTATTAACAATGGCATTAACAGGGGTTTTATTAACTGCAATGTTGAACTTATGCGTGATAAAACTATTTACAAACCAAAAACTGATATAGATTCTTATACTACACTTACAAGGACTCTGGATTTAACTAACAGCGTTATTTTTAGCGTAGAAGATAACGGTATAGGTCTTGCCAGAGAAGATATGCCTTTATTATTCCAGAGATTTTCATTAAGCAAAGGAAGAAAACCCTCCGGAGCAGGACTGGGTTTATATTATTCCTATCAGGTAATTATTCAGCATAACGGTAATATATGGGCAGAAAGCTCTGATAAAGGAGGGAGCACATTTAAACTTACTCTGCCTGTTCAACTATCATAACTATATGATTTCTGCTGTCATTGCGAGGCATAAAACATTTGTAAAATGTATTTATTAGACTAACGAAGCAATCTTCTCAATGACAACACGCCACTTTAGAAGATTGCTTCGTTAAATTAATTTTAGTTTATAATTCTTGTATCATGCCTCGCAATGACAAAAACATCTAAATAAAACAGTAAAGAAGTTGAGGAATAAAAAATGAGTGAAAAAAAACCCATAAAAGTCTTAATAGTTGATGATTCAAAACTTACTATCGTCGGACTAAAAACAACCCTTAAGCAATTTAATGACATTGAAATTGTAGGAGAAGCAAATGACGGTCAAATTGCTATTGAAGCAACTCAAAAACTCAAGCCGGACGTAATTTTAATGGATATCGGAATGCCAATAATGGACGGCATCAAAGCAACAAAAGAAATTAAAAAAGCAGGTTCCAGTTCAAAAATAATTATGCTTACCTCTCATGAAACCGAACAGGATGTGCTGGATGCGCTTTCAGCAGGAGCCAATTCGTATTGCATGAAAGACGTTGATCCCGAAATTCTTGTTGCCGTAGTAAAAAGTACTTACGATGGAGCTTCATGGCTTGATCCCAGAATTGCAAAAATCGTCCTTGACAAATTTGTGGACAGGTTTGGTAAATTCCTGAAAAGCGATACTATGTCTGATTTAACAGAAAGAGAAGTTGATGTTCTCAATCTTATTGCAAAAGGATGCAGCAATCAGGAAATATCAAATAATCTCTTTATAAGCTTGAACACAGTAAAAACACATATTAAAAACATCTTCCAGAAACTTGAAGTTGAAGACCGCACACAAGCTGCAATGAAAGCCGTAAAAGAAGAGCTTATTTAGGATATAAAGCAAAAATGAAAAGTCCTGAACATGCGGATTGTATTTTAATTCATGTGCCAAAATTATTGGAACATGATTTACTTTTAGGTTGGAATTCCAAAGTTAATTTTATTGCAATGGGTATGTATTCTCTTGTGGAAGAATTAACCAATTCGGGATTTTCAAGCCATATTGTTAATCTGGCAACAGAAAAAACTATAAATCCCCTGTTTTCTATTGCAAAACATGTTAAAGATTTTAAAACACCTGTGGCAGCTTTCTCTCTGCACTGGCATCCTCAAACTTATGACAGTATTGAAGCAGCTCGACAGGTAAAAAAAGATAATCCCGACGTTTTTATCGTATTTGGCGGATATACTTCAAGTTATTTCGCAAAAGATATTCTTGAAAATTACCCGTTTATAGATGCCGTAATTCGCGGCGAAGGAGAAAAACCCTTATCAGAACTCGTAAAAAAGATACTGGCTAAAGATTCTGATTTATCAGAAGTGCCTAATCTTGTTTGGAGAAATAAAGAAGGAATAATAACAGAAAATCCAATTACTTTTATTGCAAATGAAGAAGATATTAACAGTTGGAACTTTTCAGCTATTGATAAAGTAAAAAATTATCCGACTTATGTTAATCTGCAATGGATGCTGCCCTGGGAAAAAGCAGCCAGAGTTTTATTTAACCGGCAACTAACCCCTACAATTTTTGGAATATGTTTCGGCAGAGGCTGTCCCGGCACCTGTACATGGTGCGGAGGAAGCTACAACACAATTAAAAATATCACTGGAAGATGCAGTACAGTCTGGAGATCTCCCGAAAAAATTCGGGAAACCCTTGAAACTATCCTGCATAAATTCGGAATAAATAATTTTTACGTGTGTTTTGATCCAAGCCCTGAAAATCAAACTTATCTTGAAAGTATTTTTGAGGAACTGGGGAAAATTACACCTAAAATAAAACTTGATTTTGAGTGTTTTGGATTGCCTACAAAAGGCTTTATCGAAGCTTTTCGCAAAAATTTGCATCCTGAATCGCTAATTCTGCTGTCTCCCGAGATTGCAAATGAAGAATTGCGCAAAAAACACCGGGCTTTTTATTTTTCAAACGCTCAAATGGAAGAAATTCTTGATATTTTAGAAGAAAAAAATATTAAAACACAGCTGTATTTTACTTTTGGNNAACTTTTTCTTCCCTGTTGAAATGGAGCCGGGCGCTCCATGGTTTGAAAATCCTGATAAATTCGGCATAAAATTAAAAAGAAAAACCATAACCGATTTTCATCAAGTACACAGCAAAAAAACCATGTCTCTTGGTTATGAAACAAAATATTTCAGCGAAAAAAAGATATTGAAAATCCGCCAAAAATATTTTAGCTACTCAATTAAACAAATATTATTCTTCAAACTAATAAGATTTATTCTAAGATTAACCATGTTCAAACAAAAAGATATCGACTTAAAACAAATCCGTAATCACAGAATAAACGTTAATTAATGAAATGTATTTCCGAAAAACGGAAATACATTTCGGAATGTTAAAAATGTAAAGAAGAAAATAAAATTGCTAAAACCCAAGCACTATAAAGGGGAATGGCGTATTTCTGTTTTTCGGAATACTGTTTTTTGTTTTCAGATACTTAATTTTTTTTCAAAACATGTGTATTATTAAAATATGAATAATAAAAGCAAGTGAGTGTTAGAGATGGTNNTTAAATTTATTTAAAAAAACTCCAAAAATTCATGCCGGTCTTGATATTTCACCGGAAGGCTTTACACTTGTATCTCTTTCTTTTGAAAATGACAAATACGGTCACAACAAAGATCAAAAAAATCATGAACATATAAAAAGCGACTGCTGCCACCTTGAACATTTTGTCTGTAAAAAATTTAAAGAAGAAATTCTTCAAAATGGAATGCTGATCAAACCGGATGTTTTTGCAGAAGAATTTAAAAAAATAATTGAAGAAAACAATTTTAATATAAAAACACTGAATATATGTATTTCCAGCAGCAATATGTTCATAAAAACACTTACGCTGCCTAATTTACCGGAAGAAGAATTGAAAATAATCGCCCCGCAGGAAGCATCAAAACATATTCCTTTCACAACGAACGAAATAAATGTTGATTTTGAAATTCTTGAAATAACAAAAGAAAACAAACTTGATGTAATTCTTTGCGCTCTCTCAAAAACGATTGCAAAAAATCTTGTAGAAGCCCTTTCAAAAGCAGATTTAGATGTGAAAGCGATAACTGTTTCTTCTTTTGCAATGATAAAAGCGCTTGCAAACGCTGAAATGATTAATAATCCTGATTTAACTTATATTTCAGTATTAATAGGATATGAAAACACTGATATAAACATTATAAAAAACGGAATGCCCGTTTTTTCCCATAACACACAAACAGGCAAAAAAAATATAGTTGAATCCATAATGAAAAGCTTTGAAATAGGCAAAGAAGATGCTGAAAAACGCCTTCCTGAATTCGGTTTAATTCTTCCGGGAATGGAAATTAACGACAACCCTGATTTACATAAAGCTTCAAACGCAGCAAGAAATATTTACAGCAATATTGCTTCCGAAATACAAAAAGCGATTGAGTTTTATAACTCTCAAAACGGTGAAAATACCGAAATAGAAAAAATTATTCTGGGCGGAAGCGGAATATGTATTCAAAACATTGATAAATACATATCAAACAAATTAAAAATCCAAACAGAACTTTGTAATTCTCTTAAAAACATCTCTCATAATCTTGAAATTTCAGAAAACTCTCTTTATCCGGTAAATATTCCCGCACTTTCTACAAGTATCGGTCTGGCATTACACTCATATTAGCAATAAAAAGGGATCTGAAAGTTGAAAACTATAAATATAAACCTGATAGGTGATTTGAGAAAAACTTCAAAAACAACCTCTATGGCAAAAAAGGGGTCTTCTCTCGATACGAGAAACCAGATTCTTGCTTATATTCTAATTATTGGAGTTTTTATAGTATTTACAGCCGGTATAGGCGGATGGTTTCTTGTTAAACAAATGACTTCAAACCTTGATAAAAAACTTGTAAAACTAAATGAAAATTTAAACACCTTAAACCAACAAGAAACACAACTTTCGCTTTTTAGAAAAAACCTGAAAAAAGAAAAAGAAATAACCGAATTAAAAATCATGATTCAAAGTCAATTAAACAATACTTTTTTCCCGTGGAGCGGGGTTTTGCAAGAAATAGCAACTAAAATTCCAAAAGACATAATTGTTCTCAAAATTGAAAAAGAAGGAAATATAAGACGATCAGGCAAAACAGACAGTTCACTTAAACTAAAAATTTCCGGAATTATTCCGGCAAATAAAAAACAAGAACCTTTAATGGCAATTTCATTATTTATATTCAACCTGAATGATAATCAAAATTCTCTTCTTTCAAACGCTAAAATTTCAAAACTTGATTTTAACGACAAAACAAAAACTTATGAGTTTGAAATAGAAACTTCTATAAGGCAAAAATCATGAAAAATTCCAAAAAAACTATACTTATAACACTAATACCGGCTGCGTTAACCCTATTATTTATAACACAGGTGTTATTTCCCGCGATTCAAAATTATAATGACTTGCGAAATAAGTTTATTGAAACAAAAAATACTTACAAAGAAACTCAAATAAGGGTAGAACAGCTTCAAAACAATAAAAAAATACTTACAGAGATTGCAGAGCTTAACAATCAGGTTACTGATTTTGATATTCAAATACCTTCAGAGTTTGAAGATGAATATTTTCTTGTAGACCTTGGAAAATTTTCAATCAATACCGCAACAAAAATAATAGCTCTTGATTCCAAAAAAGAAAAACCTTTCGAAATAACTAATCCAAATGATGATCAAAACAAAACTTCCCAAAAAACCAAACACAGAAGAAAAAAACAAGAAGAACAACCTGTATATCCTTTAACCATCTACGAAAAACCTTTTGAAATAAAAACTCTGGGACATTATAACAAAATAATAAACTTTGTAAGCTGCCTTGAAAATTATCAAAGAAAATTCATTATAAACGGTGTTTCAGCCGAAATTTCCAAAAATGACGAAGCAAATCCAAATCCAAAAATCGAACTTAAAATAGAAGGCTCCACCTTTAAAGCAGTTGAAAATCTGCCGGAACCTGAACCAGAAAAAACAGAATAAGGGAAAAGATGAACGCCTATTGCCAGGAGAGATAATCAAGATAAAAAGGTGATTCTAAAATGGAACAGGAAACAACCGAAAAAAAGCTTCAAGAAGTTCTTGAAACTGAACTAAAAGAAGAAAAAATCAAAAAAATAATTATATTACTGATTGTATCACTAATTTTTGGCGGCACATGTTACTACTATGCGGGAATAAGTAATTTTCAGCAGAAAAAAACGACGGAAAAACAACTTCCTATCATTGCGAAAAGTGAGGCAATAAAGCAATCTAACCAACAAACAACATTGGATAGATCCTCACGTCGGGACAGCGAAGCTGTCCCTCCTCAGGATGACAGGATAACTATAGAAAAATCCGAAATTGCAAAAACAGAAGAATCAACATCAAAAACAAAGCTTAAACCAACGGATAAATCAGCTCTTTTAAGTCTTGCCGGAAAAAATTCAGGGAAAAAAGATCCTTTTTCTTACAGCGAAAGTCAATTCATCCCATTTACCTCGAGTCGGGGCACAAATCCGACTTATTCGGGAAATCTTCCTCCTGTTCCGGGAGCAGGAACAATAGGAACTCTTCCGGGATTACCCGGATTTGATTCACTTTCGGGATTAGCTCCTCCTCCCGCCCCAAAACCAGAAGATTTAATTATAGTAAAAGGTTTTATCGGAAACAAAGTTATAGCAGAAATAGACGGGGTTGTTGAATCTTTAAACGTAAACGAAAAAATTGGCAATGTTAAAGTGTTAGCCGTAAATTCGGAAATATTAACAGCAAAATTTGAACTAAACGGAAAGCCCGTTACAAAAACCATAAAAAGTCTTACTGACGACTATAACGGCGAAGTCCAACTTGCTAAAAATATTCAATATTAATTAAAAACAAAAGAGGTATATTATGAAGCTATTTAACAACCTAACCCCGAAAATTCTCTGCTTGACCGCAGCATTATTATCTTTATGCTTAATTAACACGCCTGCTTTTTCTACGGAAAAAATTATAAATATCAACTCGTTAAACGAAATTAACGATAATACAATTCAAGGTCTTGCCAGAAAAGACATGGCACCTGATACTAAAAAACTTTCTGTTTTCAATAAAAACACGGGATTAATAAATCTTGAACCCGATATTAAATTTTTTCCCGAAAATTTAACCATAGATTTAACGCTTAGAGATGTTGATGTAGCTTCGATTTTAAGAATTATAGCCAAAGAAGGTCATAAAAACGTTGTTATAGACCAGAGTGTAATGGGAAATATCAGCGCAGAGCTTAAAAAAATCTCACTAAATCAAGCTATGCAGGTAATTTTAACAAGTCAGGAGCTTGAAGCAAGACTTTCCAACAGCACTATTTTTGTAGCTTCCAGACCGGCAATGGCAAAAAAAGGCTTAAACAGAAGATGCATAAAAACCTTCAAACTTAATAACTCAAACCCTGTTGAAGTTGCCCAAATTCTTGAAGCAAGTATCTTTAACAAAGGCTATCAAGTTAACGAACAAGCAAGTGGAACTGCCATGGCTGCCATGACTTCAGACGCGGAGCAAACAACCGCTTCCTCTCAACAAACTCAAACAGGCTCTTCAACAGGACAGAGCAGTCTTGTAAGCTCAAAAACCATTAAAGGCAAAGTTGAAGAAATTATTCCCGGAGAAAATTTCGGTGACGCAGGCAAAATTGCCAGCACAATAAAAATTCAACAGCCAAAAGTTTCCACCCAATCAATACAGATAAACAACAACGACGGCGGAGCTATTGTTATTCCTGATACAAGAACAAATTCAATTCTTGTTGCCGGTCTAAAAGAAGACATTTTAATGGCAGAAGAAGCAATAAAAACACTTGATAAAGCATTAAGACAAGTTTCCATAGAAGTTTCTCTTATCGAACTTAAAAAAGAAGACTTTAATAATCTTGGAACTCTTTTCAGCACAGAAGGCGGGAGTCTTAATGGTGGATTCAACAGTGTTTCAGGCGAGTTTGCCGGATATGATTTTTCTTCTCTGGCTAACCAATCAGGCGTTACCTTAAATACGCTTAATTCACTCAATAATAATTTTGCTATGAAAATAAAAGCTCTTATCACAAACAAAAAAGCTAAACTTCTTGCAAATCCGCAAATTCTTGCTCTTGATGGCAGCGAATCGCTTATAAAAATTACCGATCAGGTAGTAAGTAAAGTTACAACCACTATTACGCAAACATCTACAACTTATAATACAGAAATTGCGGATGTTGGTATAGTTTTAAACATCCTTCCGAAAATAGGCGACGATGACTATGTAACAATGAAAATAAGACCTTCAATAACCGATCCTCTTCCCGAAGTAACTGTAGGCGACTTTTTAAACGGCGGAGCAGCAGTAAAAATAACACCTGTATCCACAAGAGAAGTTATTCTTCAGAATGTAAGAATCAAATCAGGAGAAACTCTGGCAATTGCAGGACTTATGAAAGAAAATAATACTGAAAAAATCGGGAAAATTCCACTGGTTGGTGATTTACCGATAATAGGAAAATTATTCCAAAATAAAGAATATTCTCATAACAAAACCGAGCTTATGATTCTGATTACCCCGAAAATCGTGGATGAATCAACACTGTAATTACTCAAGTCGTCATTGCGAGGAGCTTGCGACGAAGCAATCCATAAAAACCTTGGACAAATGGATTGCTTCGGACTAAAGTCCTCGCAATGACGCATTACTGCTTCTTAACTTCTTCTCCCTCGTTCAAAGAAGCAAAATAATATTCAAACGAAGAGCCGCCTAAAGTCCTGAGTCCGTACATAAATTTATTTGTCTGTGCAAAATCACCGACTGTTCTTAAAGGCACACCTCCAAGCAATATAGCTTTTGTTGCTCCTTTTTCTTTTCTTCCGATTGCAAACATGCCAATAGCATCGAGAAGCAAACCTGTACCTATTAATACATTTGCAGCTTTTTTTGCGGCGGCATTTTTATTACCAAAGATCATAAGAGGAATTCCGCCGGCATATAACAGAATACTCGTAAGTTTTCTGTTATCAGAAGTCGGATTTGTTGACATAAAATCAGGAACCTCTTTTCGTTGTCCTGAAATATACTCTTTTGTCTGTCTAAGTGAATTTTTAACAGCCTCCGGTATTGAAAGATGATCTTTTACGCTAAATTTAACTGTTTTGAATATTTTATTCAGTAAATTATCTTTACTTCCTTTAATATCAAATTCTAACGGCTGACCATTATTGTCTTTTTTGTCATTTTTAATTTTATTTGCAAGCCCGAGATAATTAAAAGCATATCCGAGCATTAAAAAGCCTTTTAACCGTTCTGAATCATTAAACCTTTTCATCATCATAAACGGAGAAGCAACTGCCCATAAAACACTTCCTAATAGCATGCTGGGCTGTTTAACCGCAAAACTCGCGCCTATACAGGATGGAATACTTACAAGATAACTCAAGCCAAGTGAAACCCATCCAACATGATTAAGGTTTTTAATTAAATTCGGACAAGTTTTTCCTTTTTTCTCTAAAAATGCTGCCCCGAGCATACAAACACCTGCCGCTACCTGACCAACCGTTGCGGCAACTCCTGACAAATATCCCCAGTTTGTTTTTTTACCTTGTGTTTGAGGACTATTTTTCGATGCATCTACTAATTTTTGAAGACTGTCAGCAGTATTATTTTCTTTGATGTCAGGCAAGACAAAGCCTCCCTGATGCTTTGTCTGATTGTCAAAATTATTTGCCAGAGAGTTTAAATAAGAAGATTTATAATTTGCTGATATTAAAGAATTCACCATTAATTATTTATTTTCATAAATTACATCTAACATCTTTTTAAAACATGTAAATTAAAAAAATTGCCTTTTGGATATAAATATTTTTTATCTGTTGTCATTGCGAGGAAGCCCGCAGGGCTGACGTGGCAATCTATCTATATGACAACATTGACTAGATTGCCACGCTCACTTCGTTCGCTCGCAATGACACATAGTTTTATAAAAAAGAAAAGAAGCGGCTAAACCGCTTCTTTTATCATATTATACGTAATTCCCGCTTTTTTCATTCGTTGAAGAGCTTCATTTAATTTATCTTCCTCAACGGTAAGAGCTATCCTGAAGAAGCCTTCACCTTTATCACCATATCCCGTTCCCGGAGGAACAACAAGATGGGCTTTTTCCAACATAATTTCAACAAATTCAACAGAAGTCATGCCTTGAGGAACAGGAAGCCACATATAAAAAGTTGCTTTAGGTGTTTCTATTTGCCACCCGAGTTCTCTTAATCCCTGAACCATAACGTCGCGACGTCTTTTGTATATATCATTAAGCTTGTCAATTTCTGATTTAGGCGTTTTAAGCGCTACGATTCCGGCATTTTGAATAGCCTTGAATGCACCGCTGTCTATATTATTTTTAATTACGGAAAGCGATTTCATAAGCTTTTCACCGCCTGCCACCCAGCCTATTCTCCAACCCGTCATATTATAAGTTTTACTGTGTGAGAAAAACTCAAGACAATGTTCTTTTGCGCCTTCCAATTCAAAGAAACTCGGGGCAACATACCCGTCATAAGTCATTTCACAGTATGCCTGATCATGGCAGATTAAAATATTATATTTTTTAGCAAATTCAAGAACTTTTTTAAAATACTCGAGAGTTGCAACAGCGCCTGTCGGATTATTCGGGTAATTTAAAAAGATTATTTTTGCTTTTTGTGCAATTTCTTCAGGAATTTTGTCTAAATCGGGAAGATAATTATTTTCAGGACCTATAGGCATAAAATAAGGTGTTCCGCCTGCCAAAACTGTAGCATTTCTGTAAACAGGGTATGCAGGATCAGGAACAAGCGTAATATCTCCCGGATCAACAAATGCCAAAAACACATGGGCAATACCTTCTTTTGATCCGATAAGAGCAAGAACTTCTGATTCAGAATTCAAATCAGCATTATATCTATTTTTCATCCAATCAGCGCAAGCTTTTCTAAAGTCTTTTGTACCCTGATAAGGCGGATAATTATGAGTTGAGGCATCATCAATTGACTCATGCATTGATTTAACAATATGAGGGAAAGTAGGAGTGTCAGGATCACCAATGCCGAGACTTATAATATCGTATCCTTTTGCCTTTGCTTCATCAATTTTCTTGTCAATTTCAGCAAAAATATACGGAGGAATCCTGTCTAATCTTTCTGATGGTTTCATATACAAACCTCTTTCTCTTTTAAACTTCTTTATTATCAATACATTAGCACAAAAAAACAAAAAGAACTTTAATCAATTTTTAAAGCCAATTCTAAGACCTTTAAAAGCTGTTTGTCCGCCAAAATCCACGCCTGTAAGTCTTCTTCCGGGATTTCAAGAGCAATTGAAAGTTTTTTTGCAACATTTTTTGAAAGAGGCTCTTTGCCTGTAATAGCACGGTTTAAGCCACTCTGGGAATGCTTTATAATTTTGCTTAAAGCTGTTCTTGACAGGGTTTTTTCTTTTAAAATTCTGTCTATATTTTGAGTAAGAATGAGGATTTTTTTATCTTCCCTATTTTTAAAGGATTCTATGGCTTTTTCAATAATTTTATGGTCGTATTTGTCTGCAATTATCCAGCTTTCAAATTCTTCTTTTGAAACCTCAAGAATTGGCAAGATTTTTTCTTTTATCTTATCCGAAAAAGGTCTTTCTCCCTTAATCATTTCACTTAAAGAACCTCTTGAATAATCAAAAAGTTTCTCCAAATCATAAAACGATAAATTTTTTTCTTTTAATGTGTTGCGTATTTTGTTCATAAAAACTTTTATGTTCCAAAAAATCTTCTTGACAATTATTTTTAAATCTTGTATATTAATTTTGTTAGATTAAGTACAAGATATTTTTTCTTTGTAAAAGGGACTTACCGTCCCTTAAACCCTGTGTTCATTTTTTTCTTTTTGAACGCAAAAAGAAAAAAATGCAACCAAAAAAAGAAAAACTATATCCCAAAGGGTCAACACTGTCAGGGGCTTCGCCCCCGAACCCCCGTTCCATCCGTTGCGGAGGTTTCGTAATATTTCATCCTGCGAATGAAAGCCAGCGAGCATTGTTTGAGCCTGCCTTGGCAGGCGAGTTTGCGAGCTTAGACTTCTAAAAATTTCAATCGTAAGCAGGATAGAAATATAGAAACCGGAGTTTAGGACAAAGTTTCTTTTGCTTCATTTTCTTTTCGACAAAAGAAAATGAAGGCGGGTAAAGGGGTGCAGCCCCTTCTATAAAAGAAAAAGTACCCTATTCTAATTTATTTAATGTTACCACAATTAACCAAGAATTGAGGAGAATTTGTCATGAAAAAATCTATAGGATTGGAAACAATGGAAGATATTAGCCTGACTTTTCAAGTATCCATAAAAGATTTATTCATTGTTTTAAAAAAATTACAAAAAGATATGGATATAGTTAAAACAGCTTTAAAAACAAAGAATATTATTGAATAAAAAAATCTTTATTAACCCAATTCCTGCAAAATTCCTTTTAAAACCAGTTTGACATGTGAGTAATTAAGCCCACCCTGCATATAAGCAACATAAGGCTCTCTTAAAGGTCCGTCCGCCGAAAGTTCTATTGTCGAACCTTCAATAAAAGTTCCCGCCGCCATAATTACCTGATCCTCATAACCCGGAACTTCATCAGGAATAGGAGTTAAGTAAGAATCAACAGGGCTGTAAGACTGGACGGTCTTGCAGAACTTAATTAATTTTTCCCTGTCACCAAACTGTATCGCCTGAATTATGTCGGAGCGAAGATCATCAGGAAGCGGATCAGTTTTATATCCGAGGTCATGAAATACCTGTGAAATGAGAATAGCACCTTTTATGGCTTCATGAACAATACCGGGTGCCATAAAAAAACCCTGAAGAATAAGCCTCGACTGATTAAGCATTGCACCGCCTTTTCTGCCGATTCCGGGAGCAGTTAAACGCATTGCGGCAAGGTCGACCAACTCTTTTTTCCCTGCAATATAGCCACCTGTTTCAACAATTCCTCCACCCGGGTTTTTAATCAAAGAACCCGCAATCAAATCAGCTCCTAAGTCAGTAGGCTCGATTGCTTCGGTAAATTCGCCATAGCAATTATCGACAAAACAAATACATTCAGGATTTTTTGTTTTAACAATTTCAATAATTTCAGCCATGATTTCCATGTCAATAACTTTTCTCATGCTATAACCGCGCGAACGCTGAATTAAAACCATCGTAGAAGTTTCATCAATTACTTCTTCAAGTTTTTCTAAATCGACATCAATGCCATTCTTAAGAGGAATCTCTTCATAAGAAACTCCATGCCCTTTAAGAGAAGCTTTTACATTTCCTCTGATACCGATAACTTCTTCCATGGTGTCATAAGGTCTTCCTGCAACAGAAATAAGCTTGTCGCCCGGGCTTAAATTCCCGAAAAGAGCGCATGCTATGGCATGAGTTCCTGACACAAAATGATTTCTCACAATTGCTGATTCGCAATTAAAAACCTGCGCGTAAACCCTGTCTATAATTTCCCTGCCGAGGTCATCATGCCCGTATCCGCTGACTGTCGCAAAATGTTCTTCGCCAACCCGATTATCTCGAAAAGCATTTAAAACTTTTTCCAGATTAAGATCCCTGATAAGCTCAAGTTCCTGAAAAATATCTGTAAGCTTTTTTTCAGCGCGGTTAATTATTATATTTTTATCTAAATCGTGCATTTTTAGCCCTTCTAAGTCATATTTTTCACATAAATTAGAATAGCATTAAAAAATTCAATATAAATCGCTTTAAAATCTAATTAATTTTAGAAAGTATTAGGATATCTTTTTTTAGGATCTCTTGTCATAAAAATAGCCGCTGCCAAAAACATCCCAAAAACCAACATCATTACAAAAGCTAGAATAATTGTATTTACATCAATACTCATTTTTTTATTTCTCCAACTTATCTATAAATTTATCGATTTGAATAGATTTTTTAAGATACAAAAAGAACAATAAAAAACTAAAAATTAAACCGCTTACAGCAAAAAAACCTTTTGTTGATATACCATTTTATATAAGTACAATTATTGAACCACTGGCTGATATAAGAAAAAACGCCCATAAATAATTTCTTTCATCTCGTGCCGTATCGATTATTTTGTTTAATTTATTTTTATCCATAAAATTGATTTTACTATTGCCTCATGAAAAAAGCCATTTTTTAACAAAAATTTCACATAATTGTTTTATATTTTTGTGTAGTAGTGTAAAAATAAATCATTTTTTATAGCCAATAAATTAACCCTTTTTGTATAATCAGTTAATGATTTTAAAATTTAAAACATTTGTTAAAATAAATATCAAAGATTGTAGACTTTAAAAAAAGGGTGGAGATTCATGCTAAAACTTCTCGTCGGACCAATGAAAGCGGAAAAAACAGGGGAATTAATCAGGCTTGTCAAAAGAGCGTCTATAGGAAACAAAAATATTGTTGTTTTAAGCCCCCAGATTGACGAAAGAACGGTCGGCGAAGTTATTGAATCAAGAAACGGCTCAAAAGTAAAAGCATTCAGAGTTCAATCATCTGATTTAATTGAAAGTTTTATAAACGAGCCTGTTGATATAGTCTTTATTGATGAAGTTCACATGTGGGATGAAGGTTTAGTCAGAGAAATATGCAAACTTACCGATTCAGGCATTGATGTTGTTTGCTCAGGGCTGGATATGAACTACATGTCCGCTCCTTTTGAAATCGTATCAAGACTTCTGGCTCTTGCAGACGAAGTTGTAAAACTTACTTCTGTATGCGAAGAATGCGGCTCTGACAAAGGAAGAAGAACAGCAAGATACATTAATGGGAAACCTGCTTCATTTAACAGCCCTGAAATTCTTGTTGACGGAACAAACACAAGTGTTGTGTACAAAACTTTCTGCAACAGATGTTACAGAAAAATCGGCATGTTCGGTTTAGGTGGATATCCGATGAAAAACGTTGAAATTCCGGAATCCGAAGCTGTGTCGCTTAATTATTAAGTATTACCATACTAAAATTTTTATGCAATAAAATCTTTGAATTTACTAATTTTTTGAAAAAATGTGGCTTCGGTTTGTGCTTCAACTTTAGGTTTTTCAAGTTTTTTTACTGCTTCTTTAATCATACTTTTAATAGTTTGGGCAGGATTGTATAAAAAATCATAATAATCTTTTGTAATACCAGTTACGGTTTTTTTAGAAAATAGACCAAAGAAAACTTTTTCAGTTTGTGTAAATACGCCCCTAATACTTGTAGGTTTACCATCATCCATCCCCCCTTTAAAAAATGATTCATCTAATTTAAAAAAATCACCTTTTAAATTCTTATTTTTATCTGAAAGTGCTTTTAAGCAAAAACTTCCTAATTCTTCAGCTTTATTTAAAGGTAAGTCTTTCCAGATTTCTTTTGCAATAGTTGATTTTGTTCCAAATCCAACTTGTTGTTTTCCATAGTTTGATTGTACTAAATTAATCATTTTATTTCTCCTATTTTCTTATTTTTAATTAATTTTGCATTTGATGACTATAAAAACCCTGAAAATAAAAGTTAATAAATTTTACTTCTTTTGTTTACAAAACGTTACAAAAAAATAAACTGATTTTTATAATAAAATTAAATTATGAAAGTAATTGCAAAAACTGGTAAAGAAGATTTAGCAACAGTTTATATAGCTGAATTTGCGAGTAAAAAAAGAGTTGAATTTGTTGAATCAATTCAACCTCCGTTGTCTCGTGAAAAAAAATGGGTGCTTATAATCTCAAGCCTCTTCGGATGCTGTATAAACTGCCAATTCTGCGATGCGGGCGGGAATTACGAAGGCAAACTTTCAAAAAACGAACTTCTAGCCCAGATTGATTACATGGTCAAAAATCGTTACCCCGACAAAATTATCCCTGTTGAAAAATTCAAAATCCAGTTTGCAAGGATGGGAGAACCTTCTTTAAATCCAAACGTGCTTGATGTACTTACAGAACTACCTGAAATTTATAATGCGCCGGGACTTATGCCGTCAATTTCAACAGTTGCTCCGGCGGGTACTGATAAATTTTTTGAAGAATTGCTGGAAATCAAAAACAAAATTTACAAAGACAAATTTCAAATGCAGTTTTCTATTCATACAACAGATTTAAAAAAAAGGGCATGGCTTATTCCCGTAAAAAAATGGGATTTCAAAGCGATTTCCGACTACGGAAACGACTTTTTTAGACAAGGTGAAAAGAAAATCACGCTTAATTTTGCTCTCGCAGACAATCTGCGGGTAAATACGCAAGAACTTTTAAAATATTTCTCTCCTGACAAGTTTTTAATAAAAATAACACCCGTAAATCCCACTTTTAAAGCTCTTTCAAATGAACTGACTTCATGTAAATCATTAAATAAAGAAAATAAACTTGTACAGGATTTAAATAAAGCTGGATATGATGTAATTTTAAGCATCGGCGAACTTGAAGAAAACCTGATAGGAAGCAACTGCGGACAATTTCTCGCAAATTATGAGAATGAAAAGAAAAATTTAAAAGAAAGCTATAATTATCAACTTCAAAAAATTTAATGTTAAGAAATGTGTAAATTAATTATCCTTATCGATATGCTTTATGCCTTATGTTTAAAAAAAAAATAAAAATCCTTTTATTAAAAAAATTTTTTATGGTTTTTATAATAAGCGTAAGTTAGTAAACGCATTTTGCGAAAAGGATAGAAAAAAATGAAGCCATTAAAAAGTCTTGCTGCAGGAACAGCATTATTTACAGCTATTGCAACTTCCGGTTGCGCAACCTCTTCTGTGGTTAGAAACGAAGCTGGAATGCTTGTAAAAGAAGCAACAGCTATTAGCCAAACAATAAAACAAACTCCTCCAAAAGATGTAGTGCAAATTTTAAACAAAGCAAATGAAAAACAAAAAGTGGTTTTTGAAAAACAAAAAATAAATGCCGGTTGGGTTGACAAAACAATTCTTCAGCCTGTACAAGGAGCATGGACAAAAGTAGTAAACGAATCAAACCGTTGCTACAACCAAGTAGTCGACAAAATATTAGATAAAAAGCCTGTAACATGTGGAACACTTACAGAAGGCGCAAAAGCAATACAATATAACCAGACTTGTAAAGATGTTGGAACAGAAATTGTAGCCAGCGGAGCAGCACTTGGCGCAGGAGCAGTAACTGGCGCACTTGGAGCAGCACCTGTTTATGCAGGTATTTCCGGCGCAGTGGTTAAACCTTTAATTAAAGGCACAAGTACTAATAATGAAGCTTATACTTTCGGAAAAGGTGTTTATGATACAGCTACAGGATACGGCTTAGGTTATACCGGTGGTAGTTTAACATATAAAGCACCTGTTAAACACGCACCTGTTAAGTCAAATCCTCCGTCAACAAACCCACCGGTTGTAAACCCACCGCCAGTTGTAACACCTCCGCCAGTTGTAACACCTCCGCCGGTTGTAACACCTCCGCCGGTTNNCCTCCACCAGTTATAACGCCTCCTCCAGTAATTTAAATTAATACTTTATAACAAAAAGCTGTCCTAGTTATTAGGACAGCTTTTTAAATTAAATCATTTTAATAACAGGATCAAAAAGTAATGCCATTATCTTCAATAAATATATTTCAATAAAATCCGCCAGTTTAAAAATGTGATCAATCATGCCGGTAAAAATTAAAACAAGCAAAATAGGAAAACCATACGGAGCTAAACGAAAATAAAATTCGGCTAAATCTTCAGGCAAAAGATTTCTGACTATATTCGCCCCGTCAAGAGGCGGCAGCGGAATCAAGTTAAACACACCCAGAACCAGATTTATTCTTACTATAATTCCCAAAAGCATTACAAAAAGAGCCAATATATTTGATTCAGGATTCAAACCCTTTAAATTGGATATAGTAAGAATCAAATAAATAATAAAAGAAAACAGAACAGCCATCATAAAATTGCTGAAAGGTCCTGCAAAAGCAACCAGCATAAGTTTGAACCTGTCATTTATATTATCAGGATTGATTTCAACAGGTTTTGCCCAGCCAATTCCGACAATAAAAAGCATTAAAGTTCCCACAGGATCAAGATGTCTGAAAGGATTAAGCGATAATCTCCCCTGCTCTTTAGGTGTATCATCCCCAAATTTGTAAGCCACAAAGCCATGCGCCCATTCATGAATTGTTATACTTATTAAAAGCGGTATTGTCAGTACCATAAAAAATATCAGAAAATAAAGAGGGTTTTCAAAAAGAAGCTGTATTAATTTAAATAAAAGCATATTTTTTCTTTCTTTTGTTTTTTACAAGTTTATCTTATCAAAGACTAGACATGTAGAGAATCACTAATTTACTTAATTTCGAGCTATTATTAAAATCGAATTAAATTTTCAAAATTCTGCAAATAAATTTGTCAGAATAAACTAAAAGAATTAAAATATAAATTATAGGAGGTTAGATTACAATGAACAGAAAATCAAGTTTACTCGTCATTATTTTAATTTTTGCACTACCGGTGATGCTTTATTATGTGTTAAAAGCACCTAAAGAAAGCTTTTCATCAGTTGCGCTTGCAGAAGCAGCAAATCAACCCAAAGTACTTCATTTTAGCCAGACAATGTGCTCTGAATGCAAAAAACTTGAAGGTTACTATGTACCGATAAAACAAAAATATCAGGGAAAAGTTGTATTTATTGAAGTTGATGTTGCAAATGGAACGCCTGAAACGCAAACTTTAATGCAAAAATACAACGTAAGAGTAGTTCCGACTTTAGTATTTATTAACAAAAACGGAAAAGTAATCAAGGTTACAGAGGGCGCAATCCCTCAAGAAGAGTTAGAAGGGTATTTAAACAGTATAAGCAAATGAACGATTTATTAACAAACGTATTTTCAGGACAACTACATCATTTTTCACCATGGATTATAGTTCTTATCTTTATTGGCGGTATTGTCAGTTCTTTATCACCATGTACATTAGGAATTTTACCGGTAATAATGGGTTATGTCGGAGGATATTCAGAAAATACAACAAAAAGAACCGTTATTCAGGTTTTATGTTTTGTATTCGGCTTATCTCTTGTATTAACAACATTGGGAATGGTTGCAGCTTTTACGGGAAAAGCGCTGGGATTTCACGCAAATCCTGTTTTCGGACTCGTTCTTTCTTCATTAATCCTGATAATGGGCTTAAGCCTTCTGGAAGTTATAGAAATCCCCATGCCGACAATAATCAAACAAATGCCTAAAAACAATAACAATAATCTGATTTTATATCCGATTGTTTTAGGAGGCACATTTGCTCTGGCATCAACGCCATGCTCAACGCCGATTCTGGCTGGAATTATGGCTTACGCTTCACTTAAAGCAAATTTAATGCTTGGCGGACTTTTACTTTTCTGCTACGCACTCGGACAAAGCGTAATTCTTATTTTCGCGGGATTATTTACTTCAGTATTTAAAAAAGCCGGCGTTTTGAAAACTTTTTCGCATCATTTTAACAAATTCAGCGGAACAATACTNNAAAAAAATCAATAAACAATACAAAAACACAATGAAAAGCCCCGCTAAAACTGCAGGGCTTTTCTATATAAAAAATAAATTTATTCTCTAAATGCACCCGGGTTTTTCAATGAAAAAATTGATGTATTTTTAAGATCATTTTGATTTTGAAAAGAAGTTTGCGGTTTACCCATAGCCTGTTTTGCCGCCGCTATTTTCATAAAGTTATCGGCTTCCGCCATAAGTAATATTGATGATGCTAAAGTTGTTGCTGACATTTCACTATCTCCTTACTCTTGTTATTTATTTTATATAGATTTTGTATATCTTATATATTTATAAAAACAAACTGGTTGGAAAAAGTGCGTTTGTAAAGAAAAGTTAAGAAAAATTTTTTTCAAAATGAAAAATATTCAGCCTTTTTATATTTCATCACCCACCCCCAACCCCCTCCCTAATAGGGAGGGGGCTAGAGTTTTGTTTTTGGCTCGCTTTCCGGCAGCTTTGCTGCCTCGCTCGCCTTTATGTTTTTTAATGAAGGGGATTTTTTGTTAAGCGATGATAACCTTAATCCAGATTTCTCTATTTCTCGGACCGTCGAATTCCATAAAATAAATTCCCTGCCACTGCCCTAATTTTATGTTTCCGTCTTCGATTATAAGATTCAGGGAACTTCCCGAAAGACTCGCTTTCACATGCCCGTCGGAATTCCCTTCCGAATGTCGAAATTCCCTGTAATCAGGCGAAATTTTATTCATGCTAAAAATAATATCGTCTTTAACGCTCGGATCAAAAGCCTCGTTGATAGAAAGTCCTGCTGTTGTATGAGGACAAAAAACAACACAGATACCGTCTTTTACCCCTACAGATTCAACAGTTCTTTTGATTTGCGCGGTAATATCCACCAATTCGTTTTTTCTTGATGTCTTAACGCTAAGTTTTTGCATTTTAAAACCTCCTATACTATTTAATTATTCATCAGAAGAAGTTTTTTTGATTTTCAAAACGTCGTTTTCCACTATTAATTCAATAGAATCTTTTTCAGGGTCTATTTTCAAAAGCTCTATAATGGTTTTAGGAATAAAAAGAGCCCAACTATTGCCCGATCTGAATAATTTTCTTTTCATTTTCTATTTTGTCCTATTCTTTGTCATAGTATATGTATATACATTCACTTTGACAAAATAATAGTATTCTTTTATACTTAAAAATACATTATAATGTAGGTAACAATGTATATACAATTTAAGGAAACTGCCATGAAACAACCGGATTTTAAAACTTTTATTAACGAAGCCAGAGAAAACTTTAAACTTTCTATAGACGACCTTTTCAACGCCATAGAGATTCTCAAAGACGATGTGGAAGAATTAAAGACTCAAAAATCAAATAAACTGTCATTGCGAGGAGAGCCGAAGGCTCGACGCGGCAATCCAAAATAAAAATATTTGATTTTTTTAGATTGCTTCGCTCCCCTTGGTCGCTCGCAATGACAAAATACAGATTTACAACCGTTGTTTGAACACCTCATACATAACAATCCCCGCGGAAATACTCAAATTAAGCGATTCAACTTCTTCGCTCATAGGAATTTTTACAAATTCATCCGCTTGATTAGCCAATAAATCAGAAATTCCCTCAGCTTCCGAGCCAAAAAACACTACTGTAGGCTGATTATAATTAATTTCATGATATAAAATCGGAACAGATCCTTCGCTATGCTCAGGATGACAGTAGGAAAAATCACAGACTTTTGTCGCCAAAAACTGGAACTGTCCGTATTTTTCTATCTCTTTTCTTATCAAAGCAGTTTCTTTAAAATAAACTACGGGGATTTTCCATAAATTAGCCGCGGAAGACCTGACAACTTTAGGATTATAAATATCTATACATTCTCCCGTCAATACAATTCCCGAAACATTAGCAGCTTTTGCAGTCCTGATGATTGTCCCGAGATTTCCTGCGTCTTTTATGTTTTCTAACACTATTATTAAAGGATTTTTTTCTTTAAACAAATCTTCTAAAACAAACTTTTTTTGATAAGCCACAGCAACAATTTCCGGCGGAGTTTCTGTAGTAGAAATCTTTTTCAGGATTTTTTCATCCACAAAATAAATTTTTTCTTCCGGATAATTAATCGAACAGATTGCCGCGTCGGGACTAAAGCCTTCCCCCTTCTTTTTTGATATGTAATCAAAAAAGTGGGTACCCTTCGCAATGACAGAAGGAAACATAAAAACATATTTAATTTCAAGTCCGCATCTTAAAGCTTCTTCAACACCTTTAATTCCTTCTATCAAAAACATGCCTGATTCAGCCCTGTTTTTTTTCTGGTGAAGAGCTGTAGTTTCTTTTATTATAGGATTTTGAAGACTTGTGATTTCTTGCATTAATAAACTTACCCTATACTTTGTTTCTGATAATTTTCGAGCCAAACTTTTTCCTGCTCGGTTAAAAGCTCATAATTAATTAAATTATCATCAAGTTTAGCTTTTGTCAGCGATTTTATTTTATTTTCTGAGAGTGTGACAGTATTTTCTATCCTTACCCCGCCAAAATCTTCACAATAAAGCCCCGGCTCTATCGTAAAAACCATGCCGGATAAAAGCTTTGTTTTGGAAGTTTCAGAAGGTCCAAGCCTCGGAGGAGATTCATGCACAGAAATCCCTACACCATGACCTGTTCCATGAGAAAAATTAAATCCTTCCGGCTTGTCCTGATTAATAAGATTCCTGACTTTTTTGTCTATATCAAAGCCTGTTGTGTTTTCTTCGAGTTCAAAATTTATTCCATACAGAAATGCTTTTAAAACTCGGGTATAAATTTCTTTTTGCTTTTTACCAGCTTCCGCTCGCAGCCCTCCCGCCAAAAAAGTTCTCGTAATATCAGTCGCATAGCCCCCCTCAAAATATCCACCGCAGTCTAATAACACTAATTCGCCGGATTTTATAATTTTTTCGGGGTCGGCTTTTGTATAGTGGATAAAGGCTGTATTTTTTCCGCTTGCCGCAATGGTTTCAAAACTTAAACCAACAGCCCCTTCTTCAAAAAACAGGCTTTTGACCTTATCCGAAAAATCTTTCTCTGAAATACTTATTTCTTTCTCGAGATTCTGATTAAGCCAGCAAATAGCTCTGTTTACGACTATATCCGTTTTTAAAAAACATTCCCGAAAATGCTCCAATTCTTGCTTGTTTTTTACTGCTTTCATTTGGGCTATGGGGCTTTCTTTAACTTCAATAAGCTTGTGATTTAGCCTCTCAAGCTTTCTACAATCACTCAAATTCATTGAATAAAAGTC
>DNRP01000121.1:7856-10774 GCA_003499955.1 Cyanobacteria bacterium UBA9971 | reverse complement strand
AGCTTTTGCCTTAAAAGCGGAGCTGTAAGAAATTTCGTTTCCTCTTAAGTTCGTAAGATAAACTATTTCTTCTAATTTTGTAATGACAAGAACGTCTATATCGTTTTCATGATTCTTTTTAATTACCTGTTCAAGCTTTTTTTCAGCCGACATGCCGGAAATTTCAATGGGAATAAGCCTTAATTCGGATGTTTTTTTTGTTTTTAAAATTCCCGCAAATTCTATAACCGGATCAACATCAAATTCTTTATAGGCGGCATTTTTCTCGGAAACAACATCAAGAAGCTTTCTATAGCCGCCGCAGTTCATTTTTTTCGTTATAATTCCAATCTTCGCCGCATGGTCAGACAATTCAGCAATTTTTTCATAAAGAGCAGTTTGCGGCGACTTGTCCATCCCGACTTTTACAACATTTATCAAATTTTTATCCGTTTCCTCGTCAGCCTGAAGATGATAACGCCCGTCCACAAACAAAAATATATCTGTGGGAGTAACAAGCGCGTCCCCCGTAGACCCCGAAAACCCCGTCAGTAAATATCTTGCATTATCATCTAAAGCTACATATTCATTCAAATATTCATCCGTGGAAAAAACAATAAGAAAATTTATTTTATTTTCTTTCATAAAAAGACGCGTTTTTTCAATTATATCTTTTCGATTAATCATTTTTAATTTCCTCAATTTATAAATAAAAAGTTTTCACCTTTTCATAAAGGAGCGGGGTAAGGGGCGCAGCCCCTTCTTAACTTTCCCCTCCCTTGAGGGAGGGGGTTGGGGGTNNAAATATTAATTGTAAAGTTTTGTTAAGAATTTTAGGAATTTCCGAAACACGAGTTTAAATTTTTTCAAACAGGGAAAAAATATTATATAGAACTGGCGAGCAATCTTCCTTCAATCCTTCTCTCTAATTCCTCTCTCTAATATGTGATAGACTTATCGGCGCAAGCCGGTTTTTTTTTGCTTATTTTCAAGAAATGTATTTTATTTTTCAAACTATCCTGTTTGCCGTTTGCGGAGGTTTCGTAATATTTCATCCTGCGTAATAAAAGTAAGCCCGTCTTGTTTGAAGCCCTAAAGGGCTGAGTTACGGGCGTCAAACAACTATAAGCTTAAATCGTGAGCAGGATAGAAATATCGAAACCGTAGTATTAGGCGAGCTTTCTTTTGCTTCGTTTTCTTTAATCGTAAAGAAAACGAAGGCGGTTAAAAGGGTGCAGCCCTTTTTATAAATAAAAAATACCTTTAAAAAATTCCCTGCTAAAATTAAAAAAGAGGGAAAATTTATGAAACAACAGAACATCTCAAAAGGCAAAGCAGGAGAAAACCTTGCTGGAAGCTTTCTTGAAAAACAGGGTTTTGAAATAATCGAGAAAAACTGGCGATTTTCACGCATGGGAGAAATTGACATCATCGCTAAAGACAAAAATACTCTGGTTTTTATAGAAGTAAAAGCCCGAAGCTCAAACCTGTTCGGCAATCCGCTCGAATCTGTCGACGAAAAAAAATTCAATAAAATTCAAAAACTGGCTGAAATTTATTTAATAAAAAATCCAAATATAGATTTTAAGGATATAAGATTTGATTTAATAGGGATTTTACTTAAAGAAAAACCCGAAATCACTTATTTTAAAGGTGTATATTAAAAAATAAACTTAACAAAAACGTATCAGGAGATAACTACTACAAGGTTCGTTATCTCCTGACTTTGTTTATAATAACTCTTTTAAATTTCAATTTAATTCGACGAAAGTATAATTTTTACTTTTAGAAGCTTTCAAGCCAATTAATTTTTGAATTGTCATGTTGAGCAGGGAACCCACTTTTTTAATTAAATATTAAAAAAGAAGGGGGACGAAACATCTGTCCCTTTTGGATTTTAAACTTCAATTCTTTTTTGGACAGATTCTTCGGACTAAAGTCCTCAGAATGACAACCCAATATTGACAAGTGTTTTGCCTAATTAGCGATTCAGGTTAATTAGCAATTGGAGTATGTTAATAAATCTAAAAACAAATCTTGGTTTGATATAAAATATAAAACATGAGCGAAGAATTAAAAACATGGGAAAAAATACAGGAAAAACTGGCGGAAGTGCTTGGCACTCCTGCTTTTGAATCATGGATAAAACCCGTAAAATTCAATTCTCTCGACGAAAACAGCCTTTATATCTCCACAAACAGCAAAACAGGCAAAGATTTAATTTGTAAAAATTATCTTGAACACATCAACACTGTCATTAAAGAAGTTACCGGAAAAAATATTAAACTTAAAATAAAAATTGAACAGTTTGAAAATATACAACAAAAAATCAATTTCCCGGAATTATCGAACCTAAAGCCTGATTCTGACAATCAAACCCCAAAAAAACCTAAACAAAACAAAAACATACCTCTTTCCGAAAACCAGATTGACGCATTAAAAAGCATTTCAAACAATTTAAATTTGAAATATACTTTTGACACGTTTGTCGTGGGTTCTCACGATAAATTTGCGCATGCCGCCGCGTTTGCCGTCGCCAAATCTCCCGGAAGAGCGCATAACCCTTTATTTATATACGGTGGAGTCGGGCTTGGAAAAACACATCTTATGCAGGCAATCGGTCATTATGTGCTTGTAAACCATCCTGACCTGAAAATCAAATATTCAAGCGCCGAAGCCTTTACAAATGAGCTTATAACTTGTATCCGATCCGATAAAATGCCGGCTTTCAGGACAAAATACCGCCAAATGGACATTTTAATGCTGGATGATATTCAGTTTATCGAAGGAAAAGAAAGCACACAGGAAGAAATCTTCCACACCTTCAATGCGCTTCATCAATCCGGCAAACAAATTATCCTCACAAGTGACAGACCGCCAAAAGACATTCCTTCTCTTACGGAAAGACTACGAAGCCGTTTTGAATGGGGTCTTCTGGC
>DNRP01000121.1:705-7719 GCA_003499955.1 Cyanobacteria bacterium UBA9971 | reverse complement strand
CATTTTTCTATGGAATCAGCGGATCTTAAGGGTCAATCAAGAGCAAAAGAGTTTTCTTATGCAAGACAAATAGCAATTTATCTTGCCCGTAACTTGACAAATTCCAGTTTTCCGTCAATTGGCAATGCTTTCGGCGGAAGAAAACATACGACTATCCTTTACGCTTACGAAAAAATGAAGGAAGAAATTCAAACAAACAAGGTTTTATCTGAAATAATAAACCAAATTTCAAATAAAATTACTTCTTAATACTTTCGTCCGACAGCTTTTTTATGGGCAGTCCACTCAATTTCGTCATTAAGCGGCTCTAATTCTACTTTTCCGTAATTTCTTTCAAGCGCGAGCCTGATTAAATAATCGGTAAAATGCGGGTTTTTCGGCAAAAATGAGCCATGAAGATAAGTCCCGAAAACGTTTTTGTAAAAAGCGCCTTCTGTTTTATCTTTTCCGTTATTGCCATTACCTGTTGTGATAAGCCCCATAGGTTTTGTATCCCCCTGAAGATAAGTCAAACCGCTATGATTTTCAAAACCTACTATGATTTTCGCATTGTTATTATTAACAGGCATTGTCATTCTGAGGGCTTCAGCCCGAAGAATCTGTAAATCATTAGACAGATTCTTCGCTTCGCTCAGAATGACAGTTTGGGTATTCACAATACTATTAAGGTCTTTATTTAATTCTACAGTAACATTCCCGATATATCTTGTGTTTCCGGCAACTGTATAAACATCCAGAAGACTTATGCCTCTTAATTCATCTCCGGCATGGGGTTTGTAATAATGCCCGAGAAGCTGATATCCTCCGCAAATAGTGAGAAATACAGCCATATTATCCCGTGCCTGTGTTAAAGCCTCTTTTTGTTTTTGAAGTTCATCGGCTACGGCGATTTGTTGTTCATCCTGCCCCCCGCCGATAAAATAAAAATCGTACAAATCAGGATCGATTTTGTTTCCGGGATGGATTTCATGGATTTCAGCGTCTATATTTCGCCACAAACAGCGATTAACAAAAGCGAGTATATTGCCTTTGTCGCCGTAAATATTCAATAATTCAGGATACAGATATGCTATGTTTAGTTTCAATAATATTATGCCTTTTAGGAATTTAAGCTTTTATATTCATATTATATAGCACATTACTAGTACTTTCAGGTGTTTCCAACTGCTCACCATTTTTAAAATAAATTGTTGAATTATACTCATCATTAGGGGTTATTTTAAAAATCTCATCTTCATTTAATAACGTCGGTGGAATATATTTATTATTGCTTTCAGTTTTAACAGAAATTAATCTTCCAAAACCAATATTTTGCATTCCAACATTTCTAATCATTTATTTCTCCTAAAATTTTATTTCTAATTACTTAACGAACGTGAAGGAAAAAAAATGACTTTTTTCAGAAAAGTATTAAAAAATTGTTACATTTTTTTGTAAAATTTCCGCCGTGGAGACTTCTTGATGTGTCATAAAAAAATAAGCCAAAACTATAGACATAAGAATCATACCGATTATACTTATTAATTCATAATTCATTTTTTATTTCCTTGATCCTTTGTAACATATTATTAATTTTTTGATTGGCATCTTGAATAACAATAATATCTATAAAAACAAATATAAAGAATCTAAAGTAATAAATAATGCCAACATACCGCCTATTAACCCGAACAAAGCAGTCCAAAGCGTTCTTCTTATTTCAATGCAGTTTTTTATGCTTTCTTTTAAAAATTCAAATTCCATAAGAAACTTCTACATTGTTTTGGAGGCAGCGTGGATTCTTGCAATTGCCCGCGAAAGCGCCGCATGAGCCCTGTCAGCGTCGACATCTGTAGCCCCTGTTCTCAAACGTGTTTCTGCTCTTTCTTTTGCTGCATTTGCCCTTGTAACATCAATTTGCTCTCCAAGTTCGGCATTATCAGAAAGAATCATAACTATATTGTCTTTTACCTGAAGAATTCCGCCAATCGTGCAAATAAATTCTTTTTTATTGTCTTTGATATATTCGGTCACACCAACATCAAGCGGAGTCATATAAGAAATATGATCTGGAAGTATGCCGAATTGACCGTCTGTTGAAGTCGAATAAACAGCATCCACTTCTTCTTCAAGAAGAACTTTTTGCGGAGTAATTATTTTTAAGTTTAATTTTTTTGACATCTTTATTCGCCTTTAGCCATTTTTGCAGCGTTTTCCAAAACCTCTTCTATAGTTCCCACCATATAAAAAGCCTGCTCAGGAAGGTCATCGTGTTTTCCTTCAAGNNTCTTCTTCGGAAAGTTCGTCCATACCAAGAATTGCAATAATATCCTGCAAATCTTTATATCTTTGAAGCACCTGCTGAACGCCGCGAGCGGTGTCATAGTGGTCATCACCTATGATTCTGGGGTCAAGCACACGACTTGTACTGGCAAGAGGGTCAACCGCAGGATAAATTCCAAGCTCGGAAATCTGTCTTGAAAGAACAGTAGATGCATCAAGGAATGCAAAAGTGGTAGCCGGCGCAGGATCTGTTAAATCATCCGCAGGAACGTAAATTGCCTGAACTGATGTGATTGATCCGTCTTTTGTGCTGGTAATTCTTTCCTGAAGTTCGCCCATTTCTGAAGCGAGTGTCGGCTGATAACCTACAGCACTTGGCATACGTCCGAGAAGCGCTGATACTTCCGAACCTGCCTGTGTAAATCTGAAAATATTATCAATAAATAACAATACGTCTTGTTTTGCAGTATCTCTAAAATATTCCGCAACCGTAAGCGCGCTTAAGCCAACCCTCATCCTTGCTCCTGGAGGCTCGTTCATTTGTCCGTAAACAAGGGCAACTTTATCAATAACGCCTGATTCTTTAAACTCATTCCAGAGGTCGTTTCCTTCTCTGGTTCTTTCGCCTACACCACCAAAAACAGACACACCGCCGTGTTCCTGAGCAATATTATGAATTAATTCCTGAATAATAACTGTTTTTCCAACGCCTGCACCACCGAAAAGACCTATTTTACCACCCTTCGGATATGGTTCAAGAAGATCAATAACTTTAATACCTGTTTCAAAAATCTCTCTGTCTGTGTTTTGGTCGATTAAAGTCGGAGCGGGTCTGTGAATAGGATAATAATCTTCTGCCTGTATAGGCTCACCTTCGTCTACAGCATGTCCTAACACATTTAAAATTCTGCCTAAAGTTGCATTTCCTACAGGAACTTTTATCGGTTCTCCCGTATTTACAACTTCCATGCCACGTCTTAAACCATCAGTACTTGACATGGCAACTGATCTTACCCTGTTTTCACCCAGAAGCTGCTGAACTTCGGTTACAAGATCAGGATTTTGCTGTCCGGGATACGCGTCTTTAATTATAAGCGCGTCATAAATCTGCGGCAGTTTGCCTCCCGGAAATTCAACGTCTACTACAGGACCAATTATCTGTGTTATTAAACCTGTTGTTTTTTCTTCAATTACTAATGACATAAGTACCTCGTCTATTTAACTATTAAATTTTATTAACTTCTCTTTATTATTTGAATTTTATATTTCTTTATAAAAATCTTTATTTTGTTTTAATGCCCAATAACTAAGCATTCCAGTGATTACAATAACCCATATTACCCCTATAATCTCAAAAAATGACATTTTTTACTTTCTTCTAATCTGTTTATTAATTTTTTGTTTTAACTTTTCCATATTATTTGAATTTTATCTTTATTTTCTACAAAAATCAAACAATTAACATTTTTCTTAAATTCCTCAAAATCTTCCGATTCAAGTTTATTATGCAAAACTTCGATATTTTCAGCCTTAATCTCTGTAATAACTGTTTTTTGAGAATCAGCAAGAAGCGACAAATATTTGATATCGTCATTAGAAACAACTTCTTCCACATAAACAATATCCGGCGACTGAAAATCAATAAATTTTACCGCTTTTGCAAAATCAAACCCGACTTTTTCTTTTAATTCGCACTGGTTTACCCCTGTCAAATCATACTTTACAATAGATTCAACAGTCATTATATTTTTATTTATTTTATCAAGAGAATTCAGGATTGAGTAAGCAATAAAACTTTTTCCGCTCAAATTCGGACCTGATATAAGGATTATTCCCGCTTTATTTATACTTTCTTCCAAAAAATGCTTATCTTCTTCGTTTAAAGAAAGTTCTTTTATGGTTTCAGGCGGTCTGTAAAGTTTTATGGCAACCCGTTCGCCTTTTACCGCAGGAAAAGTAGCAATTATAGCAGTTATATTTTCTCCCGAAAAGATGGAATTAAATTTCCCGAGCTGCGGAATCTCATTTGTCATAGGATCAAGCCCTGATAAAGATTTTAATTTAGAATTAAAAAGAGGGGTTAAAAGAACCGGAATTATGCCTTTTTTAAGAATTTCACCATTTTTTTTAAATTTTATAATTTTGCCTTCGTTAGTGTTTTCAAGAATTATTTCGTAGACATCTTCTGAAAGTGCCTGAAAAATAATGGCGTTAATTACTTTTTCCGCCTGAAACTCGTTTATAATCCCAAAATTAAGTTCATCTCTCCAGTCAACTCCCTGACTAACTTCAATATTATTTTCTTTTAAATTACGGGAAGAATAAAATTTATTTATGGCTTCCAAAACAAGCCTTTCCGAACAAATTACAGGTTCAATTCGGCAATTAACAGATTTTATAAGATTATTCAAAACAAAAAGATCCATAGGATCAGCCATTGCGATAGTTAAAACATCTTCTATCCTGAAAAGCGGAATAATTTTATGTTTTTCGGCATCTTCGGCAGATATAAAATCAAGGCACTGCTTGTCCAGCGAATAATCTTCAAGATTTACATAAGGAATATGAAGGTTATTTTCTATAAATTTCAGCAAAGTCTCTTCAGAGACGAGATTTTCTTGTATTAAAATTTGACCGATGTGAAGATTGTTTGATTTTGACAACTCTTCCGCGCGTGTTAAATCCTCAAAACTCAAGAGATTTTCCCTTACAAGGTCATATTTAAGCTTTTCTATAGTTTTATTTGAAAAATATTCCTGCATTTTTCCTCTTTTAACACCCACCCCCTACCCCCTCCCTTAAGGGAGGGGGTAAAGATCAAAAGGGGCTGCGCCCCTTACCCTGCTTCTTTAAGAGGTGATAACTTTTTATTTGTTACTTAATTTACTTTAATTTTAACATGCCAAACAAAAACAGGGGATTATTTATTTTCCCCCTGCTTTTAAGATAAAAATAAAATTATATAGTCATTCTCAGCGGGCGTAATTGCCGGCAAGCTTATAACCCTGAATATTCAACATAATCTGAACAAGACCGCATATACCGACTATAGCATCAACTAATCTTGCTATAAGCGGAATAGGCTCACTGGTTGTTGCGGCAAAACCCCATGAAACAGCCGCCATAATTACTATGGCATAAGTAATTGTATAAAGATATCTCATCATAACCTATAATCTCCTTTTTTAGCCCTCAATCAAAAAGACAGGGATTTTTATTTATTCCCTGTCTTTTTAACCGCTATTTTTTAATGAGCATAACCTCCGGCAAGCTTCGTGTGCTGCGCGCTAAGTATAATTTCCGTAACAGCCGATAATCCGACAAGAGAATAAATTATCCTGCTAAACGCTGTCATATCTCCAAATAAAAACGCTACAAGGTCAAATCCGAAAAATCCGACAAGACCCCAGTTTAAAGCGCCTATAATAATAAGTGTATATGTAAGTAAATGTAAATTTCTCATAACTAAAGAACCTCCTTTTTACTATAATGATAAGAACTTTTTTGCTTAATTTAAACGGTATAAGTATGTATTTAATTTTTTTAAAAATAAGCTGAAAGGCTTATATATAAATTCGCAATAAATCCAATAGTATTCAATTTCTTTATATAATCTTTAGTTGTAAAATAAAATTCTTTTGATATCCTTATCTTTATTAATATTTATCTATAAAAATCAATAAAAACATGGGGTATAAAAACAATGTGCGGAATAGTCGGATATATAGGAAAAGAACCTTTAATATCCTTTTTACTCAACGGTCTAAGCAAACTTGAATACAGAGGATACGATTCAGCAGGAATTGCCATACATAAACAGGATTCAATAAAAGTTTTTAAAGCACAGGGCAAGCTTGATAACCTAAAAAATATTCTTAAAGACAACGAAGAAGATGAAAAAGCTTTTATCGGAATTGGTCATATAAGATGGGCAACTCACGGTGTTCCGAACGAAATTAACGCACACCCGCACGTGAGCTTTGAAAACAATGTCGCGCTTGTTCATAACGGAATAATAGAAAACTATAAAGAATTAAAAGAAGAATTAACCGCAAAAGGATACGTTTTTCAGTCCCAAACAGACACAGAAGTAATCGCGCATTTGATAGAAAATTGCTTAAAAGATACAAAAGATTTCGGAAATGCTCTGAGATGCGCGCTCAAAAAACTTGACGGGGCTTATGCCTTGGGAGTTCTTTTCAAAGATGACCCCGATACTCTTTATGCAGCGAAAAAAAATGCTCCTTTAATAGTAGGATTAAGTGAGAAAGGAAACTATATCGCAAGCGATGTGCCTGCTCTTCTTGAATATACCAAAAAAGTTATTTACTTAAACGACCTTGAAGTCGCGGAAATTAAAGAAAATTCAGTAACAATTACAGATATTAACGGGAATATTTTAAAGAAAAAACCGGAAATTATTCCCTGGGAGCCTATTTCTATAAACAAAATGGGCTATAAACACTTCATGCTTAAAGAAATTCATGAACAACCCGATGTAATAAGACAAACTTTGTTTAACAGATTAACATCCCAAACTGACCCAATTAAGCTGGATGAAGTAAAATTAACCGAAGAAAGTTTGAAAAACCTTAAAAGAATTCAGATTATTGCCTGCGGAACATCTCTGCACGCCGCGCTTGTCGGAAAATATTTGATTGAAGAATTTATAGGACTTCCCGTTGATGTTGAAGCTTCCAGCGAGTACATTTACAAGAGAGTTGTTTCCGACAAAAACTCTCTTACTATAGG
>DNRP01000121.1:0-539 GCA_003499955.1 Cyanobacteria bacterium UBA9971 | reverse complement strand
GCAATAAAATTCAACGGCTCAAAGGATTTTATCTTTATAGCAAGAGGAATTAATTATCCTGTCGCGCTTGAAGGCGCGTTAAAACTTAAAGAAATCAGCTATATTAACGCTACAGGATATCCTGCCGGTGAATTAAAACATGGACCGATTGCCATGCTCGATAAAACCATGCCTGTGGTTTCAATATTAGTGCCGGGGAAAGTTTTTGAGAAGGTTCTTTCAAACAGCGAGGAATCAAAAGCAAGAGAAGCCCGTATGATTGCAGTGACTTCAAGTGATGACAAAAAACTTGAATCTGTTTTTAAATATATACTTAAAGTTCCACAGACTGATGAGATATTTTCTCCGATTTTAACAACGATTCCGTTGCAATTATTGGCTTATTATATAGCGGAATTCCTCGGAAAAGACGTTGACCAGCCAAGAAACCTTGCAAAATCGGTTACCGTCGAGTAGATTAGTCTTTTTTATTCATGGGGGTTCGGGGGCTTGCCCCTGACTGTGTCGACCCTTTGGGGTTTTAGTTTTTCTTTCTTTTG
>DNRP01000172.1:1493-4258 GCA_003499955.1 Cyanobacteria bacterium UBA9971 | reverse complement strand
TCCCCATGTATTCCAAATAATTGCCGAATCCTTGTAAGATTTTAATTTTTGGTAAATTACAGGAACGATTTTGTCGTAATAAATTTTTAAATCAGCATCTCTTAAGGTGCTGTATTTTTCAAGATCTGTAAATATTACATAGCCGTACATATATTATATCCAATTTAAATTTGCAGAAATTTTATTCAGAAAAACAATTAATATAACAATTTTTCTGTTGGGAATTTTACCTGCTTCGTCTAAAATTATATTATAACACTGGTTTTTATTAAAATAAAAGAACTCTTTTTTTTAATAATGTTATTTTGTAAAATTGTAGATAAAAATAAATTAATTGAAGTAAAATATTAATTGTAATTTATTTAAAATAAATTTAAACGGTTATTAATATAAAAGTAAAATTATGAGGACAGCCGTGAAAATAGAAATTAAAAATCCCAAATTTATTATATTTTTATTAGCTTTTTTAGGGCTATGGGTTAGTATAGAACTTTGTATTATCTACTTTAATGCAAATTTTGTTCCAAATTCGGAATCAAGTTTTTGTTCAATAAACAATGTTATTGATTGTGACGCTGTTGCTAAAACTGCTTTTTCAAGTTTTTTAGGTATTCCATGGGCAATTTATGGCATTGGTTTTTATTTGTTTGTATTATTTTTATCTTTATTTCCTTTCGAAAAAATCGCATTTTTTAAAAATTTTAAAAATCCTCAAAGTTATGTTTTTACTCTTTCCTCGCTTGCTGTTATCAATTCCGCTGGCTTATGGGTAGTTTCTTCAATGATTATTCATAAAATATGTTTGCTTTGCTATATTTTATACGGTGTAAATTTATTTCTTTTAGTATTCAGCAAATTAGGTAAGCCCGTTTTAAACCATTATAAAGATTCGTTTAAAGATTTAATCAATATAATTTCAGACAAAAGGTGGCTTTTAATTGTAATTTTTGTTGGATTACTTTCTCTAACAACGCTTATAACAATAAATATTACAAAAGTATTTGAACCTCCTGCAAATAATAATATTCAGCAGCAAAATATGTTTTCAGACGGAGAAAATACTTATCAGCCGCATGGAAATACACTCGGGACAAAGAATGCCAAACTCGTCATACATGAATACACTGATTTCCAGTGTCCTTATTGTTCTATTTCCAACTCTATGATGTACAGGCTGGTTAATGAAATTGAAGGCATAAGAGTTGAACATCATGATTTTCCTCTTAATAAGCAATGCAATTCTCTTGTTCAAGGTTCTCCTCATAAAGATAGCTGTAAGGCTATATATTACGCAAGAGCAGCCAAAATGCAGGGTAAATACTGGGATTACATTACTTTATTATTTGACAATCAAGAAAACCTGCCTGAAACTAAGCTTATTGAGCTTGCAAAAAGCATAAATCTTGACATAGATCAGCTTAAAAAAGATGCTTATTCGCCTGAAGTTAAAGCAGGACTTGAAGCAGATATAGAAAGAGCGCGCAACTTTAATATTACAGCTACCCCGACTTATATTATAGGTATTAAAAAATACGAGGGGATTATGCCTTACCCTGAGTTAAAAGATACTGTTCTTAGAAATCTATAATAATGGAAAGAAAAAAACTTCTTGTTCATACTTGTTGTGCTCCTTGTGCGACATATTCCTTTGAAAAACTGATTTCTGACAAATTTTTCCCTGTCGGATTCTTTTACAATCCTAATATTCACCCAACAGAAGAATACAAAAGACGGCTTGATGAGCTTATCAAGTTTGCGGATGTTAAAAAATATCCGTTAATAATACAGGAAGATTCTCCCGAACTCTGGTTTGAAGCTATCAAAGGACATGAAGATTCAAAAGAGGGAGGAAGCCGTTGCGAAATTTGTTTCCGACTTCGACTCGAAAAGACGGCTATTTATGCAAAAGAAAACAATTTTGACGGATTTACAACGACCTTAACAATCAGTCCCCATAAAAATACAGCTATTATTAATCAAATAGGCAGAGAGCTTTCTGAAAAGCACGGTATTTTTTTTCTTGAGGAAAATTTTAAGAAAAATGAGGGATTTAAAAAATCTCTTGAGCTTTCAAGACAATACAATCTTTACAGACAAAGCTATTGCGGATGTGTTTTTAGTCAAAAAGTTCTGTAGTTTCGCCAGCTAAAGCAGGCGACGTACTTTTATTTTTTGATAAAAAATATAAAGTACGCAAAACAAAAAACTTTAAATTTAATTTCTTGTTTTTTAGACTCACTGGCGTTTATAGACTTTATTCAACACACGCCCGAACTCGCTTTGCTCAAACACGGGCTATAGATTTTTATACACGTTCGCCAAAAACTACGAAACAGCGAGTCAAGGGGGTGTCCCCCTTGAAAACCCCATTTGCCCTTTGCGAAGGTTTCGTAATATTTCACCCTGCGTATAAATTCATGCGAGCACTGTTTGAGCCTGCTTTAGCTGGCGAGTTTGCGAGCCTAAACCTCTGAAAGTTATAATCGTGAGCAGGGTAGAAATATAGAAACCGAAGCATTGGGCGAGCTTTCTTTTGCTTCGTTTTCTTTACGATTAAAGAAAATGAAGGCGGGTAAAGGGGTGCAGCCCTTTTAATAAACAAAAACCAAGTACCCTTTTTAAATTTCTTTCATAACCTGAATTGAATGAGTTTTCGATAGGAAAGGAAGATGATCTTCAGTAATTCTTTCGCCGGGAACAAGAATAGGAACCCCAGGTGGGCAAATCGCTATGACTTCCGCAGAAACCCTGCCAATGCTTTCTTC
>DNRP01000172.1:0-1326 GCA_003499955.1 Cyanobacteria bacterium UBA9971 | reverse complement strand
GAGGAAAGACATTTCACGCCGGGTATGGTAGCAAGGATTTTTCTTGCCTCTTCCGCATTTTTAATAGCTTTAGCAAGTTTTTCCTGTCCGTATTTTGAAGTCAGATAAGCTCTTGCAGCATCAAGACTGGCCAAAAGCATATATGAAGGACTTGTTGACTGAAGCATACTAAGATTTGCTTCAACTTCCTCGGCATTGACTTTACTATCTTTGGAAAGATGCAAGATTGAACTTTGCGAAAAACTTCCGCCTGTTTTATGCAAAGAATGGACAACAGCATCTGCTCCGCATTCAAGAGCAGGTTTCGGGAATTTATCGTTGAATTTCCAAAGACAGCCATGAGCTTCATCTACAAGCAAAGCTACATTTCTTTGTTTGCAAACTTTTGCGATAGATTCAACATCGCTTACAATCCCTTCATAAGTAGGATTATTAATCCATACAGCACCCGCATCAGGATTTTTATCGAGCAAAGATCCAATGTTTTCAGCAGTTATAGCACCCCAGATACCCCATTTTTCAAGCTTATCGGGTATTGCCCAAACAGGTTCAGCCCCTGTGAGTGTTAATCCGCTTATGACTGATTTGTGGCAGTTTCTGCCAATAATAATCTTTTTATTTTCTTTGGCTACCGTAAGAGCAAGCGCAATGTTCCCGATAGTGGAACCGTTTATAAGAAAAAATGCCTTACCTGAGCCAAAAGCTTCTGCTGCTAATACCTGCGCCCTTGCAATAGGACCTTCCGCAGGATGTAGTTTTCCTAATCCGTTAAATTCATCAGTTGTATCCAAATCAATTATTTTTTGCCCGGCAAGATCTTTGAATTTTGGTAAAACGCCTTCCCCTCTGGCGTGTCCGGGAATATGTAAAGGAATAGTCGGATTTTTTAAAGAGTTTTCAAGAGCATCCAAAATAGGTGTTTCAATACTTTTTAAATCTTTAGCCTTAGCTTTTTCAGCTAAAGTAAGATTATTAAAAAAGTCAGCGCTGTGCTGTTTTAAAACTGTGGTAATTTGTGACGCTATGTGTCCTTTATGAACTTGAGATGAGAGTTTAATCTCATCGAAACTCTTTTTTCCCAACTATTTGCTCCTTTTGATCGCATAAAAAACCTTTATATTATTAATACTTACTTAATTTTAACTTTAGATTGCCTATACAGATATTATACTATATAGAATCTTAGATAATATTTATACTGTATTAATTATTATATTGCAATATATTTTTTTGCCTATTTTTTATGTAATTTGAAAAGTTGCCAATATAAGTCAGACTTGGTCAAAACTTGTCAGTAATGAAACTTAAAATTTATACTAAAACTAA
>DNRP01000002.1:25666-37384 GCA_003499955.1 Cyanobacteria bacterium UBA9971 | reverse complement strand
TCTGTAGAAGTTCAAGTCGCGCTTTTAACGGAAAAAATTAAAGAACTTACAGAACATTTAAAAGAACACAAAAAAGATTTCCAAGGTCGTCGCGGTCTTTTAATGATGGTTGGAAAAAGAAAAAAACTTTTAGGCTATCTTAAAAACGAAGAAATTGAAAGATACAGATCTTTAATTGAAAAACTTGGAATTCGTAAGTAATTTATTTTTATATAAAAAAGAAAAAAGAGCCTTAATTTAAATTAAGGCTCTTTTTTCTTAAATATTTGCGCTTCCGCCCTGTTTTATTTTTTGAAGAGATTGTTTTTGTCCCACAAATTCTCTGGTCATTTCCTTAACAAATTTCAGAGCTTCCATATCCCTTGCCATAGCGTCCTTGAGGGATAAAATTTCTTCTATGGAAAGTTTTCCGACTTCTAACGAATTGACGTTTGAATCCCATACATTTTTGAAATTCTTCCTTGTATTTTCATCAAAGCCGGGAAGCTCATTTATGTATGAAAGCCATAAATGAAACTGGTGTGAAAGCAAATAAATATTAACGGGCTTATCATCAAGCGCAAAAAGCGCAGGCGTTTTGGAATCAACTTTTAATCCCGCCCCCGAAATTATATTTAAAAGAATATTAAGAGCAGAAGCCTTAAAACCTTTTAATGGCGGCAAAAATCCCGTTTGCTCCCCGATTAAGAACAAAACAGGTTTCATGTATTTAGATTTTATTACTTTAGTTCCTTTTGATTTTATGAAATTAACCAGAATTTCAGGATTATTTACAGCATCTTTAAGGATAGCTTTTGCTTCAGCATTAATTTCTTCTTTTATAAAGATTTGTTTTGCATCAATAGAAAGCGAATCATTTGAAGTAATAAATTTCTTGGAAGTTTTACCGGAAAATTTACGCATTAAACTCCCTTGAAAAATAGTTTTTTCAGGCTGCTTTTTTAATTTTTTTATAAGAAAATTTATAAAATTTTTCATAGACAGTCCCTTAAAAAATATGCTCTTATATTTATAAAAACAAGAAACTTGTATTTTTTGCCTTTTAATTAAAAAAATTGTTATATAGTTTCTAAAGTTATATAATCTTAATTAACTCGAGTCGCGAATTAATTTTTGAATTGTCATGTTGAGCGAAGCAGGGAACCCTCTTTTTTGATTGAGTATCAAAAAAGAAGGGGGCATTTGTCCCTTTTGGGATATAAGCTTTAATACTCATATAGACAGATTCTTCGGACTAAAGTCCTCAGAATGACAACCCGCTATTGATAAGTGTTTTGCCTAATTAGCGACTCAGGTTAATTAAGAAAAAATCAGATTTTGATTTCCCTATAAAGAGAAGAAAGTACTAAAAAGAATGAAAACAATATCTCCTGATAGAGAATCTCAAATTATAGACAATTATAATAAAAGAAAACTTAGCCAGTTTAAAAAAAGACGAAACCTTCGCAAAACTAAAATTTTCAGGGAAAATATCAGATTTTGGGCGCGCATTTTTTCTATAGGGCTTCTTGTTTTGATTTTTTGGATAATTATTGATTTGCCTCAATGGTATCTAAACAAAAATATATTTACATCTTATCCGAATAAATATTTAGAAATAGAAGGCAATAAAATTGTTTCTACAAGACAATTACTTTCAAAGCTTAAAACTCTTAAAATTCCCGATAAACCTGTTTATCTTTTAAATACAAAGTCTTTTGAAAATAAAATACTTGAATTAACACCCGTTAAAAAAGTATTTATAAGAAGATACTGGTTTCCTGCAAGATTAAGAATAGTTCTTGACGAAAGAACTCCTGTTTTGTCAATTACACCGACTCCAAAAATAGAACCTGTCGCTGTTTTTACAAATGATGACGGAATTATAAAGATTCTTGGAAAAGAATATCTGCCGTTATCGCCATCAAAAGAAACTTATAAAATAATTACTTATGACCAGTTTTCTCTCTGGTCGCCTAAATTAATAAAATATTTAACCGATCTTGCCTTTTATATCGAAAATTCCTCCAATGAAAAACTCGAATATATAGATATAAGAAACCCCGATGATGTTTTTATTCAACTTAAAGATGTCAAGCTAAGAATCGGCAGAATCAACGGAAGTACAACTTTTTCCAATATTGTTAAAGTTATCCCTGTTCTTCCCGAAGCTTTAAAAACAAAAAATGAAATAGAATATATAGACTTAAGGTGGGACAATGTTTCCATAAAACTTAAGGATAAAGAGAAAAAACAGGAACCGCCAAAAGAAAAGACTGCTCAATAGCAGTCTTTTCTTTTAAAAGTGTATTCGAGAGAAAAACTAACCAGCCGCGTAAACGCTAACCTGTGTTCTGTCTCTTCTGTGTTTTTCAAAAGTTACAACACCGTCAATAGTTGCAAATAATGTATCATCTGAACCGATACCGACGTTATTTCCGGGATGGAATTTTGTTCCTCTTTGACGTACTAAAATATTGCCTGATTTAACAACCTGACCGCCATATTTTTTTACGCCCAATCGCTGCGCATGACTGTCGCGACCGTTCTTTGTTGAGCCTACACCCTTCTTATGAGCCATTAGGATTCACCACCTTTTATTTTAATAATAATAACTTAATTTTCTTCTGTTGGGGTTTCTTCTTGTTTTGTTTCAGCTTTAGCTGTTGTTTTTTTAGTAGTTTTTACTTTAGTTTCGGTTTTAACTGCTGCTTTTTTAGCAGTTTTTACTTTAGTTTCTTTAGGTGTTTCAGCAGCCAAAACATCAGCTTTTCCCGGAAAATCAATACTTTCTATCATAATTCTGGAAAATTGCTGTCTATGACCGTTTTTTTTGCGATAACCTTTTTTACGTCTTTGTTTGTAAACAAGAACTTTCTTTTCTTTTCCGTTTTTAAGCACTGTTACTTTTACTGTAGCGCCTTCAAGGTATGGCTGACCAATTTGTGATTGCTCACCCGCTACTATCATCACTACTTTATCAAGTTCAAGGGTTTCGTTTTCGTCTTTACCTAAAAACTCAACGTCAATATATCTGCCCTCTTGTATTTCGTATTGTTTTCCACAAGTTTCAACTATTGCAAGCATTTGCTCGTCCCTTATCTTTTCTCTTAATTATCATACATAAATAACACACGCTATAGAAGCGCATGGTTAATATAACAACATCATAGTTTATTGTCAATTTATTTTATTCAAAGAAAATTTTAATTATTTGCTTTTGTAAAAACTGCTCAACTGGCTTATGTAATCTTTAAATCAACAGATTTAAAATAGCATTTTGTATTATTCACCGGAGATCAAGGGGAGAAAAACCTGTGAACAGGAAAAAGTTGTTGCCATTTATATTAGGAATGTTTTTATCTTTAAGTTGTCTTTTTTCTACTAGTGCAAACGCTATAATAATCCCGTCTGAAGAATTTGACAGTCTTGAAAGAGGAAATGTTATCCAAAAATCACTTACAGCACAGTTGCGTGCTGGATTAAAAGGTTCTGAAAGCAAAATACTAATTAATGCACCGACCAGAAAAGTATGGAATGTACTTGACGATAAAGAAAACCTTCCTAAATTTATTCATCAGGTAAAAAAAGCAGATATTGTTGAAGAAAAAAATGAAAAACAAAAAGTTGTTACAACAGTGAAATTATGTGACCTGTTGCCAAGCTTTAATTATATTCTTGTTTTTGACACATCTGAAAAATACAGAAGAATGAAATTTAAAAAAGTAGGCGGAGCTTTTAAAGAGCTTTACGGCTACTTTGAAATAATTCCACATGAAAACAAAACAATACTTGCGTACAGGATTTATTCCGATCCGGGTTTTTATATACCTGAATTTATAGGCAAAGCCCTGCGCGGTGATGCAACAAAAATTATGAGATCCATAAAAACAGAGGCGGAGAAATAATTGTTTGATTTAATTACTATTTTGATGAATTTTATTGATTATATTTGTGGTTGAGCGTCCTTCAACAAAGGGAATAAACTGAATTTTACCGCCGCCTTGTTTTATTACGGCGGTTTCAGGCAGTGTTTCTTCTGAATAATCCCCGCCTTTTACGTGAATATCGGGCTTAATTTTTGCAAGAATATATACAGGTGTATCTTCATCAAAAACCACCACATAATTTACCGCTTCAAGAGCCGACATAACTTCTGCCCTGTCGTCCTGATGATTTAAAGGTCTTGAAGGACCTTTAAGTCTTTGCACAGAAGCGTCTGAATTCAAACAAACTATTAAAACATCCCCGAGTTCTTTTGCGTGTTTTAAATACCTCACATGACCGGCATGAATTATATCAAAACACCCGTTTGTGGTTACTATAGTTTTATTTTGCTTTTTTAGCCCGGAAACTATATTTAAAAGTTGTTTTAATTCGACTACTTCACCCATTTTTTAGTTACCTTTTTATATATTAACAGCTGCTTCTTCGTTTTCCATAATATGAAGTTCTATAATATGCTTTAATTCTTTCGGAGTTACGGCTGTTGTACCGATTTTTCTCACTGCAACACCTGCTGCATAATTTCCAAGCTCCATAGAAACTTCCACATCTCCATCAGAAGCAAGAAGCGCCAGAGAAATTCCCGAAATCAAAGAATCTCCCGCGCCTGTAACATCATAAACCTCTGACGTAACAGCGGGAATCTGTTTTGTTTTGCCGTCAATATAAAGAAGAATACCGTCTTCTCCAAGAGTAACCATTACATAATCAAGTTCAAGCTGCTCTTTTACTCTTTGCACAAGAATTTCAGGCGCTGTACCTGACGGAGATTTTGTTGCGGTTTCTGCCTCAAGCCTGTTCGGAGTAATCAGCGTCGCGCCTGAATATTTGCTGTAATCAAGCCCTTTCGGATCAACAAGTACAGGCTTTTTGTGAAGTTTTGCAAGTTTTATAAGCTCCTGACTAAGATTTGGCGTAAGAACGCCTTTTGAATAATCCGATAATAATATTAAATCTATTGTTTCTATAGATTCATAAATTCTTTTAATAAACTCCTGCTCTGTCTTTTCAGATATTTCGTCTTTAATTTCCCTGTCAAATCTGACAAGCTGATGATGATTATGTGTTATAAGCCTTGTTTTTATGGTAGTTGGACGTTTTTCATCTTTTATAATACAGGAAACATCAATATTATTTTTGGAAAGTATCTCATCAAGCTTCTCTGATGAGGAATCTTTGCCTACAATTCCTGCTAAACACACTTTTCCGCCGAGAGTTCTTATATTATTTGCTACGTTTGCGGCTCCACCAAGGATATATGAATATTTATTCACCTCGAGTACAGGCACAGGAGCTTCCGGCGAAAGCCTGCTGGCTTTTCCCCAGATATATTCGTCAAGAATGATATCCCCGATTACAAGAATTTTAAAATTTTTGAAGTTGTCGATGATTTTAAAAAGTTTTTCTTTATTTGACATGTTTATATCCCCGACCCGTTGTTATGCTTATTCTCTTCACTATTGCTGTTTTCTTCTGTATTAGTACCCAAATCTCTTTTTATGATTTGCTTTAAATCTTTTATTTCCTGCGTAAGCTCGCTTAAAGCATCTCTTATCGGATCGGGAATTACATTATGTTGCAAGTTATGATTTTTTTGCCCTTTATGTACGACAACCCTTCCCGGAATACCCACTACCGTTGAATCATCAGGAACATCTTCTATCACAACAGAACCCGCGCCGACTCTTACATTGTTTCCTATTGTTATATTCCCGAGAATTTTCGCGCCGGAACCCACAACAATATCGTTTTTAAGAGTAGGATGTCTTTTTCCTGTTTCTTTTCCTGTACCGCCAAGAGTTACACCCTGATAAACAAGAACATTGTCACCTATTATAGTGGTTTCTCCGATTACAACGCCCATTCCATGGTCTATAAAAAACTGTTTGCCTATTTGGGCGCCGGGATGAATTTCTACACCGGTGATGATTCTGGAAATATTTGAGATTAATCGCGGCAGAAGAGGAATTTCTTTTTTGTATAATTTATGCGCAAGCCTGTGCATCAGTAAAGCATGCAATCCGGGATAGCAAAGAATCACTTCCAGCAGAGTTTTAGCTGCGGGGTCGTTATCGAAAATAGTTTGTATATCTTCCTTAATTCTTGTTAAAAAAGCCATTTTTCTGCCTTGAAAATTAATTTTATAATGTTATAATAAAATTAAATACAGGTGCTAAGGCAGAGCCTTAAACTACCTTAACACCTTGAACATTATTTTGAGATTAAAATGTAGAACAGTAGAACTATTAGTAGTAGGACTACTGTTTTTACTTTAAACTCTAATTTAATATTCATTCCTGCCTCCTTTCTAGGCGGTAGTCACCGCAGTTTAAAGGCTTGTCGGCAAGATGTATTTAATTTTCAAAGTTCATTTAATTAATGATAAAACATTAATTAACAAATTACAATTTTTAAATATTAAGTAATATTAAACAAGGCTTTTCTCTGTCACAGTAAGGATTTTACTCCTTCGCTGGAAATTCTCTTGATATGAGTTGTCAATTTTTTTCATTCAGGGTTATTTAAACATTAGAAATTAATATTATTAAATTTTAAATAAGGATATAAATTATGAACGTTTCAGGTATTTCAAATTCAAGGTTAGGTTTTTCAGGAACTTATGGTACAGCGGATAGAATTAACAAAGATGGCAGTAGAACGCATGTTACATTTAATCTTACTGATGATGATGCTTTTCTGTCAATAAGCAATAATAATGATGGAGATAGATACACAGCAAAGCTACTAATTAAAGGAAAAGAAAAACAATTAGATGGACTTTCAAAAATGAAAAATCTTGAAAATTTGGATACAGATATTCGTTACGAACATATTAAAATTGACAAAATAGATAAACTTAGTAAATTAAATGTTTATGGTTATTCTGCTCTTGAAATAAAAACAATGAAAGATAATGCCAATGTGCTTTTAGGGGGAAGTGAAAAAGATCATGGTTTTGCAAAGATAGATAAAATTGAAGGTGAAAATGCTGAAATAAAACTTAATGAAAACTCTGGGGTTTCTATAAACCAAAAAAGTGAATTTAACTTAAAATCACATTATGTTCAAGCAGACAGATCTCAAGGAACACGTGGTTATGTCAAAGTTGTAGGCGAAGGTCTTAATATAAAAGGATAAAAATTACAAAAAAGGTTATATCTAAACCTGAACTTCGGCAAGATGCTGAAAAAGCGCGGTGCTCAGGTATCTTTCGCCAAAATCAGGCAGAATCACTACAATCAACTTACCTGCGTTTTCTTCTCTTTTAGCAACTTCGAGAGCTGCCCACATTGCAGCTCCGCAAGAAATCCCAGAAAGCAATCCTTCTTTTGTGGCAAGATTTCTTGCTGTTTCAAGAGCATTTTCATCGCTTACCTGTATAATTTCATCTATAATTTCCCTGTTTAAAACTTCCGGCACAAATCCCGCGCCGATTCCCTGAATTTTATGCGGAGAAGGTGCGCCTCCTGAAAGCACTGGGCTGTTTGCAGGCTCTACTGCAATTGTTTTAAGTTCGGGGTTTCTTTGTTTTAAGACTTCCGCAACTCCTGTAACAGTTCCGCCAGTTCCTACTCCTGCCACCAAAATATCTATCTGCCCGTCAGTATCTTGCCAAATTTCTTCCGCGGTGGTTTTTCTGTGAGTATCAGGGTTTGCAGGATTAGCAAATTGTTGAAGAATACAAGCATTAGGCAAAGTTTCCGAAAGTTCTCGAGCTTTTTCTATTGCGCCTTTCATTCCCAGACTTCCCTCCGTAAGCACAACTTCTGCCCCGTATGCTTTTAAGAGCATTCTTCTTTCTACGCTCATTGTTTCCGGCATGGTGAGAATTAATTTATAGCCTTTGACTGCACTTACACATGCAAGCCCTATTCCTGTATTTCCACTTGTAGGCTCAATAATTGTAGTTTTACCGGGTGTAATTTTGCCTTGTTTTTCGGCTTCCTGTATCATATTAAGCGCAACTCTGTCCTTAACGGAACATGCCGGATTAAAACATTCTAATTTTGCTACAACTTTTGCATAAAAGCCTTCTGTTAATCTGTTTATATAAACAAGCGGGGTGTTTCCGATTAATTCAGTAACATTATTCGCAATTTTCATTTTTTAGAATCTCTTTTCTTCTTTAGTAATTGGACTGTCATTGCGAGCGACCAACGAGAGCGTGGCAATCCAAAAAGAAACGCTATATTTTGGATTGCTTCGTCACTTCGTTCCTCGCAATGACAGGACATTTTTATATGTTTTTCTGTAGTTTCAGAATAAATTAAAATAACCACCTGTTCAAGAACTGACAGGTTACTTAGAAGTATAGCCGAACTGTCTAAGTGCGGACGGGTTTTTTCTCCAATTTTTCTTAAGTTTAACAAATAATTCGAGAAAAACTTTTGTTTCAAGACATTTTTCTATGTCAATTCTTGCATCTGTCCCTATGGATTTAAGCATAGAGGCTTTTTCACCTATTATTATCCCTTTTTGGGATTCATGCTCCACAAAAATTGTCGCCGCTATATTTGTTATAGCTTCTTTTTCTTCAAAATTATCAATAACAACAGCAATACTATGGGGAACTTCCTCCATGGTTTTGCGTATAACCTTTTCTCTTATGGTTTCTGCAACGATTGATTTAAGATTCTGGTCTGTTACTTCATCTTCAGGATAATATTGAGGACCTTTCGGAAGCTTTCTGTAGATATTTTTAATTAAATCATCCACGTTTCTGCCTGTTTTTGCGGAAATTTTCAGGATTGGAACAGATTTTTCGCCCAGCAAATTCTTATAACTCTCGACTATCTGATATCTGACTTCCATATTTTTAATCTGATCAACCTTATTGATTACCATTATGACAGGAATTTCGCCTTGCAGAAGATTTTCCGCAATCCACCTGTCGCCAAGTCCCGCTGCTTCTGTCCCGTCAACCAGAAACAAAATCAAATCCGCGTCAGGAATAGCAAGTTTTGCCTCATCCAGAAGGAATTCGCCGAGTTTATAAAGAGGTTTGTGAACTCCGGGGGTGTCAACAAAGATTATTTGTCCTTTTTCGGAAGTATGAAAACCTTTTATTCTCCTTCTGGTGGTTTGTGGTTTTGAGCTTGTTATAGCTATTTTTTGACCTAAAATTTTGTTTAACAATGTTGATTTTCCGACATTCGGTCTGCCGATTATCGCTACAAAACCTGATTTATAAGACATTTTAACTCCTATTTCTTTAGTATACTAAGCTGTCATTGTGAAGGGTACCCGCTTTTTTGATTAATTATCAAAAAAGGAGGGGGCAGCTAAAGCCTCGACGCGGCAATCCATTTAATAATCACTGATTTGTGGATTGCTTCACTTCGTTCGCAATGACGTAACCAGTTCTTCAAGTTCTCTAACAACAATTTCTTCCGCCATTGATAAAGTTTCTTTATTTTGAAGAGCTTTATTTAAATGAAACAGCGCATCTTCGGTTTCATTAATTTTTTTATAGATTTTTGCTATGTAATAATGTATATTTCCGTTTTCAGGATTTTGAATTAAAGCTGTTTCCAGATAATTAATCGCGTTTTCATTTTTATTTTTTGATTCAGCTATGTCCGAAAGAACTTTAAATGCCTCGACATCTTTTGGATTTAACTCTGTTGTCTTCTTAAAGAAGCTTTCAGCTTTATTAATATTGCCCTGTTCAAACAAAATACAGCCTATATTATAGTAAGCCCAACTATAATCAGGACTTAGTTTTATTATTTCATGATATTGTTGAAGGGCGTCATGTATTTTACCTTCTTTTTTATACTCAAAAGCCAGATTAAACCTCGCGTAAACATCGTCAGGATTGATTTTTACAGCGGATTCAAAGTGTTTTTTGGCAAGCTCCGAGAGTTTTTTCTTTACATAAAGACATCCTAAGTTAAAATGAGCGTTAGAATCCTCATTATCAAGCTCTATAGTTTTTTTATATTCTTCTATCGCTCTGTCAATTTCGCCTTTTTTATCAAGCATAAAAGCCAAACTGTATCTGAAATCAGGATCATCGGGACAAAAACTTACCGCTTTTTCATAATAATTGAGCGCATTATCAATTTTCTTTTGTTTTTCATATATTATTCCGATGTTATAGCAAACTTCTTCGTTTTTTGGAAAAATTCTGAAAAGCTGCAAATGCTGCTCAAGAGATTCATCCAAAAAACCTTCATAAAGAAGAGCTTCCGCATAAGTTGCCCTGAGTTTTATATCAGAAGGATTTATTTTAATGAGTTTTTCTAACTCGTTTAATGTTTCCGGTTTTTTTGTATCATTCATTTTTTATGCAACTACCAGACTAAATTTTTCTTTTACTTTATTAATCCAAGCTTAGTTTAAATTCTATCAAAGTTTTAGGAATATTAAAACAAAAAGACTTCTGTTGTAAAAATTACAGAAGTCTTTTTGTTTTAAAGATTTTTTATTTATGGTTTATTTTTTAGTGTTTTTTTTCACATGGACAAGGAGCAGCCTTAACTTTTTTAGTAACAGGGCATGGTTTTGTTTTTATTTTAGATTTAACAGGACATGGTTTTGCCATTTTTTGACATGGACATGGAGTGGTTGTTGTTGGACAAGGTTTGTTTACCGGACATGGTTGTCCTGCACTGTTTACTATTTGACTTCCTGCAAAAATCAGTGCTGTTGCTAAAATTACAATATAAGATAATTTTTTCATTGTTTTTCCTTTTTTAAATTTCTAACGACATAATTATCTTTTAATAATAAAGATTATTTTATCCCCTTTATGACTAATTTTCAAATTATACAAAACAATAACGATTAAAAAATTAAGCATTCATTTGTATAATAAGTTTTTTAAAGTTTTAAGATTTGTAAAAAAACTTAACAAAAAAGCCGTTTAAGTATCATGTTTTTTTATGTCGGTACTTTAAACATACAGAAAGATGAAAAAGTTTTTATCAATTTTTTTCGTGATGTATGTTTCAGGTAGTTAGTTAAGAGGGTAGCTGTAAAAATGAATTTAATTACAACGAATTTAAACAAGTTATTGAATAGAAATACTTCTAATCCAATAACTTTTGCAGCTTCCGAAAATGACAATAAAAAAAGCATACCTGTTTTTGTTCCGATACAAAACAGACAAAAAGGAGAAGATACTGCTGTTTTTATGTACGCAGAAGTAGCAGCAAGACTTCTTAAAGCAGCTACTGAAAGTTCTAAATCCGTCAGTGAATTAGTAAACAAATTATTATTCAGTAAATTAGCTAAAGTTGAACCGGAAAAAAGCGTTACAGCAGAAGTTGGCAGAACAAATGTTACAACTTTAATTGACGGTGGACAAATTTTTCCAAAAGCTCTTGAGTGGGTTGAAAATACCAAAAAAGGTGATTGCATCCAAATAGAAATGTTTGAATTCCAAAACAAAGATGATGCAGAAACACGTCATCCTTTGGGTGGTGCGGAAATAGTTCCGGGTTCTGAACAACAGCAAAAACTTTATGATACAATAATCAAGAAAAGTAACGAAGGCGTTAAAGTTCAAACAATTCTTGATGCAAGCAAGTGGCCTGAAGATGGATTCGGAAGAAAAGAAAAATTTTATAACAACTTAAATATGGTAAAACGCTTGATTGATGCTGGTGTTGATGTTGCTATTTATCCTAGATCAACTCAGGGCGGCACAAAAATTCAGCACGTAAAACTTCTTGCAATTCACAGCAAGTCTACAGGAAACAAGGTTATGATTGGCGGCGAAAACTGGGG
>DNRP01000002.1:3675-25634 GCA_003499955.1 Cyanobacteria bacterium UBA9971 | reverse complement strand
AAAATAATTAAAGGCATTCTTCCTGAAGCAGCAGAATATATGAAAGTTATAGGCGGAATCTATAATGATCCTAAATACAGGGAAAGATTTACAAAAGGTGAATTTTATTTGCCTCCTGTAAAACCTGTCAAAGATCCTGCTATTAAAGTTTTATTAAATTCTCCTATCGAATATAAAACTCACGGTATTTATGACAAAGATACAGATATCGAATCAATAAGAACTTATTTACTCGGAAAAAAAGGTGATGATACAAAAGAAGTAAAAGGAAAATTAAACGATCCTAATGTAAATTACTTAAGAGCAGAATTATTTGTTTTAACTCATAAAGAAGTCAAAGAAAAAATTATTGAAAGACATAAAGCAGGAACTCTCGATGCAAAAATTCTTGTTTCACCTGATCTTTTACAAAAATTCCCTTATTTAAAGCCTGTTTATCAGGAACTTAGAAAAGAGGGAGTCCCTATTGAAGCATTTAAAGTCAATGAAGAACTTAAACAGCGTTTACACTGCAAATGGGCTGTATTGGGTCACAAAGAAAAAGACAAAGCTGAACCTGATAAACTTGAACTTTTAATAGGCTCTGCAAACTGGTCTGCATTAGGTCTTGAAAATAACAACGGCAGAGGAATGAGAAAAGACTATTTATTGCATAATAGATCAATACTTAGACAAATAAACGAAAAATTTAAAGAGGATACATTAAGTCTTGAAAAAGCAATAAAACTTGATAAAAAAATAGATATAGAGATGGAAAGCATCTTTGATAAAAAAGGTCTTAATTATAATAGAATTCTTGAAAATAAAAAGATATTGAGTAAAAGAGAAAAAGAACTTTTAGAACAGCAAATTGATTTAAATAATAACTCTAACGACAAATTGCTTAATAAAATTAAAGTACTTAAAGGTACTTATCAGCTCGTAGAAGATTTTGTAAATAAAAAAGCAAAATATAAACGTGGAAATCACGAATGTGCAATTGTTATAGAAAATCAAGATATTGCAAAAACATTTGTAAGACAGTTTGAAAAAGATTGGGAATTTACAATCAACAAAAAAGAAGATCTTGCTTTCTCGGCAAACACCAAAACTCCAAACTCCAAAGCACAAAACAAATTTGGTTCACAAGTATACACCCTTAACAGAATTGCATAAGGAGCCGAAAATTGATTTCAACAGTAAATAATAACAATTTACAATCAAAAGTATCCAGTCAGTTCGCACCTAATAAAAGTGCAGTGATTGCAAGATCTTCTGATGCTTCAGATTCAGCTCGTAATGACAATTTTGCGAAAATCCCTGTTGCAAGCTTAAAAGCATACGCGCTTTCATTTTCAGCGGCAGCAAAAGAACCTCAACAAGTAACAATTCCGACAAGACACATAGAAAATGTTGTAAAATCCGTTCAAGATAAAAAATATCATGGCGCAGCACTCTATATTCCTGAAGGCGAAACAACACCCTCACAAAATATCCAATGGAGCAAAGTTAAATGGGAAAACTTAAAACAAGAACCCATAAACTGGAAAACAGCAAAAAAAGAAGATATTTTGTCTTTCTGGAGTGCGCTTGCTCTTTGTGAAGTTCAGGAAACAAACTGGGTAAATAAATTTAACCCTACAAACTCTTTAACAGCACTTTCAACAGGGCATGCTATTTCTTCTCCTGAGGCAAAAATTAGAGACGAAAAAAGACTTCAAGAATTAACAAATTGGGTTAAACAAGGATTAAAAACTGTGAAATCCATGAAAGATGCGGATATCGTCATAAGTCCTATTATGACAGAAAAACAAAAAGCTTTGAAAGAATCCAATGATGCTTCCCTTAAAAAACTCAAGGAAAAATTATCTAAAAAAGGACATCCTNNGGAAAACCAACAAAAGCATATAACAAGTTTTTTGATCCCGAAATGGAAGTTCCTCAAGGAGCTGTTAATGTTCACGGACTCAGCAGACAAGTATTGTTAGAAAAACATAAAGCAAAACCATTACATGACTCTTTAGCAAACTTTACCCAGAAAGTTGTCGGAAATAATCTTTTAGTAGCTTATAATGCGCAATTTGACATTGGCAAAATAAACCACGAAATTGATTTACACAACTTAGAACAAGATAAAGAAGTCTTAAAGAAAAAAGAACAATGCTTAACTCTTGATCCTTTCTTAATGCTTCAAAGAATACATCCTTTTGTAGGCGTAAGAAAAAGACTCGGGGAACAGTATAAATTCTTCTTCGGAAAAGACCTTGAAGGCACGGCGCATGATGCTCTTGATGATGTGAATGCAACTGTAGATATTTTAAAATATACTGCTCTTGCTCTTAATAAAAACTTTAAACCTTCAAAAGATAAAAAAGCACTTACTGTTGGCGACTTTTTAACATTCCAATTCGGTGGAGAAGTTAAAGGTCTTAATATAAAGCTTGATAAAGAGCTTAAAATAAATAATAACAAAACTTATGACTGGTCATACAGGTATAGTTATGTTAGGGCTGACGGTTTCCCTGACGGATGCACACTAAACAAAGGTAATTTTGAAAACCTTGAAAACAAATACGGTGAAGTATTAGGAAAATCAAACATTGCTACACTGAAAAGACTTGGAGAAGCAATGAATGAAACAAAAACACCAAGTTATTCACCTCAAAGTATTGTCAGGATTCTTAATAGCGATGAATATAAAATTGAGGACAATAACGGAGTTCCTAAAGACAAATTAATCAAATTAATTTGTGAAAACTCTCCGAATGCAAAATCCAACTTCCAGAAAACACTCTGGGTAAAAAATATTAACCCATGGGATACTCAAAACGACTTGCCTGATATGGAAATTTCCAGACAGGTAATGCTTGNNACTAAATTCAAATCTTAGGTTAAAAAAATACTGTTATAGAGGTAGAGGTAACAAAAACCCGTCTTTTTACAAGACGGGTTTTTTATATTTTCGCAAAATATTCTTAAGCAGGTACATCGCCTTTATTTACGTGTCCTACTATTCTTGATTTTTTTCTTGCTGCTGTGTTTTTGTGAAGAACGCCTTTTGAAACAGCTTTATCAATTAAGCTGTAAGCTTTATTTACTGTTTCCTGAATTTGTTTTTCGTCTGCTTTTTCTTTTATAGCTTCATATACTTTTTTAACAGCATTTTTAACCGAAGTTTTTATTGAAATATTGCGCAGTCTGTTTCTTTCTGTTATATCTACTCTTTTTTCCGCTGATTTAATATTTGGCAATTTAATTTCTCCTGTTATTTTTTTTAAATTTATGTGGATGATTTTTACTGAGACATCATAAATTATATTACATCAAGCTTTACTGTAAATAGGGAGGTTTTTTTTAAGTCGATAAATTTTTTTAACACCCACCCCCAACCCCCTCCCTATTAGGGAGGGGGCTAGAGTTTGTTTTTTGGCTCGCTTTCCGTCGCCTTCGGCGACTCGCTCGCCCTTTTGTTTTTTTTATTTCTCTTTTCTCGTTTTTTTGAAAAAAATAAGGGCAGCACTTGCTGCCTTAGTTGTAATGAGTTAGTTCAAAGAATTTTAATAAGCCCTGACTACTACAAGAGCGTTTGTAACTCTGTTGCCGCCTGATGTAGTCGGTCTGTTTACCACTTTGCCGTTATAAACCATCTGGGTTGAAGAACCGCCGTCAAGATTCATTGCGTTNNATAAGACTTCCGCCTTTCGTGTATCCAACGGCTGTTCTGGGGGCTTTCATTGTGATAAAGCCGTTGCTAAAACGTTGTTTATCGATGAAGATTTTCCCTTCTTTTATTAAATAAGGTCCGCCGCCTACTGCATATTTTACGTTGTTCCAGTCATCGGGGCTTAATTTTACCGTGTAATTAATGCTGTCATATTGTTGAATGATTCCTTTAGGGATTTTACTTCTCGGACCGACTACTACATATCCGCCTTGAGGAATTAAAACGCTGCTTTGTTTTATGTATTGAATTTTTCCGTCAAGAACCACTATGTGACAATAATATTGAGAAGTGCGAGGAGTTTTTGAACCCCACCTGTCTGTATAAACCGTAAATGCTGTCTGGCTGAATACAGGCTGATTTATATTGAATAACGGAAGAGTAACGCTGTTTCCTATTTTAATTTCTCCTGATACATCAAGTTTATCCATTTTAAATTTATTATCTTCCGTAACGCCCAAAACAACTCTTTGATAAAGAGGACCGGTTAAAATTTCCCCATTAACAATAGAAGCCCCTAAAGGGACTCCGGTGTCAGGTTTAAAATATGATGCATTGATACCCGCGATTGCATTTTCAATGGTTACTAAATCTTTTACTCTCCTTACTGAATTTAATTTATAAGAGCCATAGGACGGCTTAATGATTAATCTTTCTGCTTCAGGATTTACGACTATTATATTTACTATAGCCGGTCGCCCGTTAAGCCAACGCTTAATACGCTTATGGGTTACGCCCTTCCCTCGAATTATATTATTTGAAAATTCAGGGTTATTATAGCAAAGTTTTGTATTCGTGGAGGTACAGTCCGGTCTTTTTGAAAAATCATGAGGAGTAATGCTGGCCAGTTCCTGAGTAAGCGCTTCTTGCGAAACAAATGCAACCAGTGTCGCTAAAACCAGAACTCTTAAAAATCCTTTTTTTGTGACAACTCTGACTCTCATATCTCGACCCAACGTGTTCTTACTTTTTGTAACTCGTTCTTTTTTGTTTGCTACAAATGTAATGCTTGTTTTATTATCATATTAACATATTATGTATGTTTTTTAAAGGGGGTAATTGTTGATTTTTAAAGGAAATTTTGAGTTTTAATCGCTGTATTTACACTTATTATTGCAAATAATGAAAAATTTTTATATTTTTTCTTGCGTATAGTAACTTTTGGGGGTTTTAAATAAGTGTACGTTTTACATATAATATTTATTATTTGAATTCAAAAATTAATTTTCTGTTAAGTTTCATTTAAATTTGAAATTTTAAATTATACTTTAATAAAGCAAATTTCAAGTTTAGTTGTAAAAAGAGAGGGAAAAACTATGAATACGGCAGTTGTAAAAAAATTTGTATGTTCAGTGTGCGGATACAACCATGAAGGTGATGCGCCTCCTGCAAAATGTCCACAGTGTGGCGTTCCTTCCGAAAAATTCAAAGAACAGCAAAATCAGACATTAGCCTGGGCTGATGAACATAAAATCGGCATAGCTAGAGGCATAGATCCTGAAGTTATTGATGGATTAAAAGCTAATTTTACAGGTGAATGCACGGAAGTTGGAATGTATCTGGCTATGAGCCGTCAGGCTGACAGAGAAGGCTTCCCTGAAATTGCCGAAGCATACAAAAGAATTGCTTTTGAAGAAGCTGAACATGCCGCTAAATTCGCTGAACTTCTCGGAGAAGTGGTTGATACAAGCACAAAGAAAAACCTTGAATTAAGAGTCGCCGCGGAATTTGGAGCATGCCAGGGCAAAAAAGACATAGCTACAAGAGCCAAAGAATTAGGCTACGACGCGATTCATGATACCGTTCATGAAATGTGCAAAGATGAAGCAAGACATGGTCAGGCTTTCAAAGGCTTATTAAACAGATATTTCGAATAAAAACAGTTATTTAAAAAAGTGGCTAGTCTGAAAGACTAGCCACTTTTTTGTTTTTAAACTTCATTTTCCAGATTTAATTCTGATTGCCAGAGTTTTATTATTGCGACAAATTTATAAATTCCCATCAAAACCGCAAAAATAAACCCATGCCAGCCATCTTTATAACCTTTTTTAAGAAGATACCTTTTGAAAAATTCCCCTATAGGTCTGGTAAAAAGCAATTTTGCCGAAAATTTAATATTTCTTTCTTTGAATTTTTCAAGCTCAAGAGAAGTGTATTTGTTCATTCTTGAGATAAAAGCTTCAATAGAGTCATAGTTATAATGAATTAAAGCCAAGTCAGTTCGCTTCGGGTCAATGAAAAATTCCCCTACAACTCCATGAACAGTAGGAGTACAATGAACTTTTTCGTCAAAAGTTACTACTCCATTCTTAAAAAATCTCATAATAGGATTCGGATACCACGACCAGAGAACTTTCCCGAGAAGTATGTTTTTTCTCGGGATATAAACAACTTTGTAATTAGTTTGATGATTGGTTTGATATTCTCTTAAATAATCTAAAAGCTCCGGTGTAACCATTTCATCGGAATCAAGCACGAGAATCCATTCCTGAGTAGCATGAGAAAGCGCAAAATTTCTTGCAGGGTCGGCAAATCCGAGATTTTCATGGTAAACAATTTTTGCGCCGTATTTTTGCGCAATTTCTATAGTTCTATCTGTTGAATGCATATCGCAAATAACAATTTCTTCAACTGATTTTACAGATTCCAAACATTTTTCCAAATATTTTTCAGAATTATAAGTATGAATCACAACTGATATAGTCATTTTAATTTTCCTTGTTTTTAATCATTAAATTTAAAACCTATTTCCTTAGGCTTTGTTATATCGTGCAAATATCCAAGTTGTTGAAATATTTCCTCAATATTAGCGTTATTTTCCCTTGCATAGTTTATAAGAGTTCTTTCAAGTTCGTCAAGCCTTTGGAACACTTCTTTATTTGTTAAAGAAAGTTCTCTAAGTTTTGTAAAAACTTTAATTATCTGAATACTAACAGCGATAGACTTTTTGCTATTAAGTATATTAGAAAGCATTAATACACCGTACTCCGTAAAAACATAAGGGAGTTTTTGCTTGCCTCCTCTGCTTTCTTTTGAAGTCGCAATTTGCGACTTCAAAAAATTCCACTCTTCATTTGCAAGTTGAAACATGAATTCAGAGGGGAATCTCTCTATATTTCTTTTAACAGCTTCGTTAAGTCTTTTGGTTTCAACATCGTATAAATTTGCTAAATCACTATCCAACATTACCCGTTGACCTCGAATAACAAAAATTTTATTTTCAATTATTTGTACTGGTACAAGTTCATTGTACATTTATATTTTTCCAGTCCACTTTTACTTTGGATTTATTAAAATATAAAGTCACTGCTAATATGCAATATCATTATATAATTAAATTTATTATAATTGAAATAAAGTAATGTCACCAAGGAAAAAAGCAAACGCTATTAACCAAGGGCGATAATCAAAATAAAAGGTAGATTTTAATGGGTAATAAAAAAGAATATTTTGCCATATTTGCGGGCGGGGGTGTGAGAGGTACTGCATATATAGGAGCATTAAAAGCTCTTGAAGAGCTTAATATAAATTTAACGGGCTATGCAAGTTCTTCTGTCGGCGCAATTGTCGCATCGCTAATATCTGTAGGCTATAACCATGAAGAATTAAAAAAACTGTTATTCAGCATTAATTACCAGAAATTTCAGGATTTATATTTGCCTTTCGGAAAGGATTTCGGGTTTTTTAAAGGTGACGGTGTCTATTACTGGCTTAAAAAAAATATTGAAAAAAAGTTTTATGAAAATAAAGATTGTGAAAAAAAACCTGTAACTTTTCATGACGTGGACAAAGATTTAATCATAATTGCGACAGATGTTTCTAATGGAGGTTTTAAAGAATACAGCAGAATAAAAACCCCTGATATTGAAATAGCACATGCTGTTAGGGCATCTATAAGCATTCCGGGCTTTTTTAAGCCCGTATGGGAAAATGATAAATGTCTTGTAGATGGCGATATAATTAATAATTTTCCTGTATGGAAAGACTCCAGCGATATTTTAGCAAATACAAATTCAAAAATATTGGAATTCAGGCTTGAAGGGTCTGAAAAACCAAAAGAAATTTCTTGTTTTCTTGATTATTTCAGCGCAATACTTGAAACAAGCTACAATATTTCAACTGATATTCTTGAAGCAAAATACGGAAAAAACGATCAGTTTGACATAATAAGAATTGACGCGGGCAAAATCAAGATTATTGATTTTAATATTTCTAATGATCACAAAGAAGAACTTATTATCAACGGTTTTGACTCGGTAAAAAAATATTTTAGTTATGACCTTGTTAAGAAAAAAAGAAATATTAATAAAATTTATGAAAAAATACTGTCTCAACTTAAAGATTTAAAAGAATTTGTTTCATGGAATAATGCAACAGAATGTTCAATAATTATGGGAAGTTTATGTATTTATTTTGCCGAAAATAAAGATTATATTCATAGGGGAATTTATGGTCAGTTTATTGAATTGCAGGGGCTGCTTTCAGAAAGTGTTTATTCTTTTAAATTTTTCAAATTAAACATTTTACGTAACAGAAAAAACTTAACCGCAAGAGTTATCAAAATTATCGATGACTTGCAAAATTTTATAAAATTTTAAACCTTATTTAAAAACAATTAAAAATCTTTTGTAACGAAATTTTAATCTTTATTTCACATGTTCTAAAGTTTTTTATCATGCTTCCCGATAAATTGTATGTAAGGATTAAATTAAATATTCAATCATCACAATAAAGCATTTTTCTTGCTCTCTATCTTACCTTCACTACTTATCATCACACATTGACGGAGAGCCTTTTTTTTAAACCAATTGTCTAATTTATATACGCAAGGAGAAGAATAATGAGCGAAATCAGGATTCAAAACATTAACATAGTTAATCCTCAAAAACCGGTTCAAAAACAAAAACAGGAAGAAGTTGCCTCCGAAATACAAGCGCAAGCTCCTGTAGTAAAACCAAAATCTGCTGATGAAGTCCTTGATTTTCTCTCTAATTCTTCTGTTGTTGCCGCTAATAAAGGCAGCCAGACTAAAGGTAAAAAGATTGAAGTTTCTAAACATGTTAATGCTGAACAAGCATCAAGAATTTCTGAATCTGTAAACAAATTTTTTGAAGGAATGGAAAAACATGTGGGATTGGCTATGAAAGAATTGAATTTAACTTCAACTCAAGCTCAAAATCTAACCGCATTACAGTTTAATCAAAAATTTGATGATGAAGATTTTGCTATAATAGCATCCGGTGAACGTTTTATTATTAAATAGTCAGGAAAGGGAAGTTTCATAAAAAGAGAGAGAGCCGCAATTGCGGCTCTTCTCTTTATTTTTTATAGATTGCCACGTCAGCCCTACGGGCTTCCTCGCAATGACAACAAAAAATAATTAGCGACTCAAGTTATTTATAATATCAAATCTGCTCATTGTCTATTAAATGCTGCCTGATATTATTTAAGGCAGCCTGTACAATTCTTGTAATCCTCGACGAAGAAAGCCCAACCTGAGTTGCAATATCTTTTATCTGCAAATTTCTGTAAAAACGATATTCCACAATAGTTCTTTCTTTTGGAGGAAGACTTGCAATGGCTTTTTTTATGGCCTTGCTTAATTCAACAAGTTCAAGTCTTTCATCAGGAAGCGCTCCATTGTCTTTAATAAAGTCAAATGGAGAATCATTATCAGAAGCATCCGAAATACTGTCAATAGATAATATTGTTGAATAAATACCTTCCCTGATTTTTTCAGGAGCTAAATCTATTTCTGAAGAGTCTGAATCAGATTCTTCTCCTTCGGATTTTGCGGCTTTATATGAATACCACCTGTAACGATTGCGAAGTTCATTTCTGATAGCCCATCTTACAGCAGTTCCTATATATGATTTATTATATTTTTCAAGCTGCTCGGAGGTTTTATTTTTCACAAGAGCTTGTATAGCAATAATACCAATACTCACAAGTTCTTCGTATTCCACCATGTGTGACGGAATACGTCTTTGCTCTATACGCGCAACCTTTTCAATTATTTCTATGTATTCTTTGACTTGACTTTGCACAATAAATTAAACTCTCTATCAAATTTAAGTTGTGTAGTTTTTAATATTATTTTCTTTATGTAAATTATATACAAATAATAAAATTTCCGCTACCGCTTTATATAATTCCGGTGGAATTTCTCTGTTAACATCAACAAATCTGTACAAGGCCCTTGCTACAGGCGGGTTTTCTATTACTGGAATATTATGCTCTTTAGCTATTGCGACAATTTTTTTAGCAAAAAGTTCTGTCCCTTTGGCAATAACTTTAGGCGCTTTCATGACATCAGTATTATATTTTAAAGCTACTGCGACATGTATAGGATTTGTTGTAATAAAATCCGCTGACGGTACGGCATCAAGCATACTTTGTTGGAGCATTTGCATACGTCTTTGCCTTAAAGCAGCTTTTACGTGAGGATCTCCTTCGCTGTTTTTGTATTCATCTTTCATCTCTTTGAAGGACATTTTTTGATCTTTCAAGAACTTCCATCTTGTAAAAAGATAATCAGCCCCTGCAATTACCAAAAATATTGTTCCTGCTTTTGTGACGAAGTCAATTACTATTCTACCAAATTCATACAAAATAGAGAACGTGTTTTCTATCGCGCAAAGCCCGAGTAAAGCCGTGATATGGTCTTTGAATACTATATAAGCCACAAACCCCAATATTAAAACTTTTACAATGTTTTTTACCAGTTCAAAGTATGTTTTTGACGAGAAAAAGATACCTTTAAATCCGTTAACNNCATAGACAAAAACATAATAGGTCCTACTATTAAAACCATCGGTACTATTGTTAATAAAAGTAAATAAGAACTGCCTATATTTTCTATGCTTTTATTTGGAATTTGCTCATAAATAAGGACAAACATCCTTGAAATCTGTTCCCATATAAGAGGCGCAATTGTATTTAATATCATAAACATAACAAGCAGCGATATAGCAGTAGAAAAGTCCTTACTTTTAACTACCTGACCTTCTTCTTTTGCTTTTTTCAGCTTTTGAGGCGTCGCGTCAAACTGCTTATCTTCATCCGACATTTTATTTTAGTCCTTCTTGCGTTTTAATATTATACTTAAAACCCCTTCTTATTTCTCTTTTTCATGAATTATTTTAAACTTTCTTATATTTTCGATAAGATATGTTTATGAAAATCCTTACTTTTGATACGAGCACAGAAACCATGTACGTTACTATCGGTAATGATAGTAACATTTTGGCGCATAAAATAATTGAAACTACTCAAAAAAGCTATAATTCCGCTCACCTAATCCCTGTGATTATTGAACTTCTGCAATCCTTAAACCTTACAATGAGAAATATTGAAGCGATAGGAGTAAATATAGGACCGGGAAGCTTTACCGGGATTAGAGCTTCGGCGACTGTTGCAAAAGTCATGGCGCAGCAGCTTAATATTCCGGTAGTGGGAATTTCTTCCATGGAAATTTATTCGCTTTTAAATAATACGGCGAAAGACACCCTTATTTGGCTTGATGCTCGGCGTGGAAAGGCTTATATGGCTGTTTACGGAGAGAAAATTTTAGAGCCGCAGGCTATTGAATACGAAAATGCGGTAGAATATGCAAAAAACAACGATTTATTTATAATTTCCGACAAAAAAATGTCAGAAATAGTTAAAGAAGCAGGACTAAAAACTTTAAATCTTGCCGAAATAAAAGAAAATTTTGGATTATTCCTTGCGAAATTGACTTATAAGCATTTACATGACATTACTGTCATTGCGAGGAGCGGATTGCGAGCAGAGGCTGAAGTGGCGGCAAAGCCGCCACGTAATGCCGTTTATGGCGAGCAACCAAGCAGCAAAGCGACGTGGCAATCTCAGTCCTCTGAATTTAAATGGCATGATTTAAAACCTCTTTATATCCAGCCTCCACCGATTTCCATGCCCAAGGTTAAGTAAAAAGGTTCGCTTTTATTTTAAGGGGGTCCTCCTTTGGGTTTTTAGTTTTTCTTTCTTTTGACGTCAAAAGAAAGAAAATGAACTTGGGGTTTGGGGCAGAAAGCCCCATTATAAAAAACATTTTTTAAAAAACAAAAACCAACAAATATCTTTAATTTAAAAACTTTGACAAACCTGCATATTGAGAGTTATTAAGTATCTGCATAAATGCTTCTTTCCAATAAGACCTGTTATAGCACTCAAGAATTCTGCCATTTTTGATTCTGCTTTCGTTAAACCATGTAATGTTTTCAAGAGCTTCTTCCGAGCCATTGTCAAATGGAATTTCAAGCCCGTATTTAGCTTCTTCTAAAGACGGCTCTTTTAAAAACCTCATAACCATTGTTTTTATTATTTCTTTATCCATATCAAGATTTACATTTTTGTTGAGGCGATGCCATTTAACGCAAAATTCAATTATTCCGTTGTGAATTTTATTAAGAATGGTTATTCTTGTATCAGAATCCTGAAATAACAAAGGTTCGCAACTGTTATAACCTATAACTCCGCCGTGAGGAGCGGAAAAAATGGTTTCCAATAAACCGCCATAGCCGTAAGTAAGGTTTTCTCCGCTGGAAATAAATCCTTCTTTTTTGCAATCGAGCTGAATGTTTCTTTTGTACACTTCAAAATACTTTCCGTCAAGCTTAATGCCCGTAAGAAGCTCCACACAATATTGAATTGAACCGTTATAGCCTATATCACAAAATACATCATTATTTTTAATATTTAAACTTTCTATATAATTTAATAATTCCTGTTTTTTGGGTAGGCAATTGTCATAAATTTCGGGTTCTATTGATAATAAAAGACTTTGGATTTTTTCATGAATTTCCTGACCGTTAAATTTAAAAGGCTCAATATTATCTTTATCGCTTTCAAAACCGGATTTTAGGATTTTGGAGAATACTTTTTGACTGTCCATGCCGATGCATCCCAGCAATTGCTTTATATTGTTTACNNATTTTGTAAGGCAAATAACCGTCGCGGCTGTTAAAAAGTATTCTTCTGCCGTCAGCTTCATCTATTACCCATTTTGTAAAATTATAAAATATTACGCCCCAGTAAAAACCTATTTTGTTGTATATATCAGTGCCGCTGTTCTCTTTTTCCGTTAAAAGCTTGACGAGAAAAGAAGTTGCATAATCTTTATGTTGATATAAATCAATTATTTTTTTGCTTTTTATATCCTCGTTTGAAAAAGATTTATCGTAATTATTGATTAAATAATGCGTATTTATGCCTCTTTTGCTTGCCGACAAAACATCCGAACGGTAATTATCGCCAATATGCAGCAATTCTTCGGTTTTTATGCCCAAATCCTGAATTACATAATCAAATAATTCGCCTGTTGTTTTATTAATTCCCAATTCCCCCGACAAATATATCGGATAATCACCATAACCGGCGTTTTTAAGCATAGTTTTTAATATATCCTTGCTTAAATACATATCGCTTATAAAAACGACTTTATGTTTGTCCTTTATAGAGTTATAAAAATCAAATATTTCTTTGTTTTGCCGTGAATGCTTTAATTCAAGCTCTATTTCATAATTTTTAATTTCGTTTAATTCAAGTCTTTTTTTGTCATTCTGAGGCGAAGCCGAAGAATCTGTCCATGCAACATTTTTTGTTAAAATCGAAAGCGGGATAGATCCTTCGCTTTGCTCAGGATGACAAGGATATATTTTTTCGAGAATTTCATAAACGCCGTCTAAAGTGCATTCTCCGGCGTTTTTTTCTCGCGCAAGGTTTTCTGCCTGCATTCTTATTTCTTTGAAATTGTTTCCGTATTTGCTTTCTACAATATCAAATATGTCTTTCGGGCGAAAAGTTTCCCTAAAAACAGCAGTATCAAATATATCAAATGAAATTACTTTGATGTTTTTATAATTTTTTAAATCCAGCATTAATAAACCCTAAAATAAATATATTTTAGTTTAGCATAAATTTGCCCTTTGGGACTCCGCCTATAAACCGGTTTTTCCTGATTTTTCCTGTAATAATTCCCATTTGGTAATTTCATCTTTAGCATTCTGGACATTAGGTGATTCCGGCGCTAAATCTATATAATTAGTCATATAACTTATGGCTTTATTATAATTTTTTAGCTTTCCGTATATCATGGCTGTATTATAGTAAACCTTTGGTATGTAAGGAGCTAATTTCAAGGCGTTTTTATACTCTTTCAGGCATCCCTGTAAATCATTTTCCGCAAGTAAAACATCGGCTCTTATCATATGCTTACGGGTATCTTCTGATATAGGAGGCAATCCCGGAAGTTGATGCACAAGGTTAAAAATATTTTTTTTCAGCGTTTCACTTTTATTTTCATCACTATTAAAAGCTATTGCTACGGTATATTCACCTAAAGCTCTTTTCAAGTCGCCATTTCTTTGTAAATCAACAGCTTTTTCCTCATGGACTCGTGCTATCTGGTTAAGAGCCTGTGATAATTTCTGATAATCATTATTAAGAGGCGGAAGTTGAGAAATTCTGTCATCTTCAGGNNGGAAACGGAACAAAGAAATAAAGAAAATTAAAATTATATAAACGGGCATTTTCAATCATTCCTGAATTTATCACGGATAATGTATTCAGAGCGGTAATATAATCGCCTTTATCAATTTTTGACAAGCCGTAAGCAAGTTTTATATTTACAGCTTCAGGATAAACCTTATAAGCTTTTTCAGCATCCCAAACTGCATCTTTAATATTGCCTTTAGCTCTGTAAATTAAACTTCTTATTCCATAAACATTCGCTAATTCTTTATTTTGCTTATTACTGTTAGAACATTCTCTGGTTAAAGTTTTTTCAATAATTTCTTTTTTTAATTTTTCTTTATAAAAATGTTTGGTAAATCCCGGATTTCTTTGAATTTTTATAGCAACTTTTGTTCCTTCCATGCCGGAAAGATTTTCCACAAGCTTACTTATTGGCCAGCTTTTTGTTGAGAAGTTATTGATTGCAATTATTTTATCCCCGTATCGCAAGCCGGCTTTTTCTGCCGGACTATTTTTTACCACATCAAATATATAATAATTTTTATCACCATAACCGCTTCTTAAATTTGCTGAATCCCTGAGAAATATTCCGACTCTGCCTTTTTCAAGAGGAATAATAAATTTGTTAACCGTAAAAAGTGCTTCGTCATATTTACCTGCATTATAGTAAGCTAAAGCTTTTGCCGCTACAAAAGAATAATCGCTATATGAATTATTATAACCTTGAGTACTTCCTGCTGCTTGATTATAAGCAGCGATTGCTTCATTAGTCTGTCCGTTTTTCGAGAAAAAATATGCAAGGCTGATGTACATAGGCAAATATTCCTTAGCATCATCAATTTTCATTTTTGTTGCTTTGCTTATAGCTTCAATTGCTTTTTCATATTGCCCTTTTTGACCGGAAGCAAAACCTGCCATGTAATAGGCCACTTCATTGTCCGGATATGCCTCTATAGCTTTAATTGCCATTTTAATGGCTTCATCATAATTATTATCTCTGTTATAAAGATACGCTAAAATTCTGTACTGCCTTGATAAATATTCCGGCGAATAATTATATCTTTTTTGCAAATCAATAGCAGCTTTTATTTGATTATTAACATCATAAATATCTGTATACAAAGCCAAGTTTACCAAATCAGTGCCGGGATCAATATCATTAGCTTTTTTGTAAGAATCTAATGATTTTTCGTATTCACCTTTTTGATAATAAGCCTGAGCCAAAGACTGATAAGTTTTCACTTTTAAGGCAGCCGCATCAGAACTGTTAGATTCAATAATTTTGCTAAAATTATCTATTGCTCTGTCAGGATCGCTTGCCTCAAGATAAGATTTTCCCAGATAATAATAAGCATCCATATCATCGGGTTTTTGAGAAATTATTCCTTTATAACAACCCGCAGCATATAAATAATCCCTTTGACCATAAGCAGCTTTACCGCTATTTCTCAAATATTCGGGAGAACATCCGCTCAAGCTGAACAGCACTAAAATAATCACAAATANNACAAGTTCCTGTTCAGCTTTTATCTGTATATTTTTCAGGTTTGCTACATGTTCAGGACTGCAATTCTTTTCAGCTGCGCATTTATTAAGGTCTTTTACTGTCTGCGCGTAAACATTTCTTATATGTTCTTCACTCATCGTAGGAGGGAAATAATAATCCGAAGCCGGTTTTTTAATTTTAGCTATAGAATTTGTTTGTATTGCTTGGCTGCAATCCTCATCTATTGCTTCACCTTTCATTAATAAATCTTTTTGATGTTTATAATTATTACCTTCAGTACTTCCAGCTAAGCCAAAAGCCTGATTTGCATAATTGGCTTTGTTTTGAAGCCATGCCGCGCATTTAGCCCTATCTTCTTTAGACATTGCAGAAGTATCATATATGCCTTTTACTGTTGTTTTTAATTCTGAAGAGAGCTTTGGTCCATAAGGATCATCGTCATTTAATAACATTACTTTAGGTTTGTCTTTGTTTATTTTAACAACAGAGGTGTCACTCTGAAAATCATAAATCCATTTTTGGGTATCAAGTTTTTTCTTTAATGCTGCTGCCTTTTTTGCTTCTTCCGCTTTTTTTTGAGCTTCTATAGCCGCTTGTTGCGCTTCCCACTGGGCTTTCTGTTGAGCCTGTTGCTGCGCCTGAAGTATTGAATCAAGAATAGTTCCCATCATTTGCACCTTCATCTGTGATTCAAAAGAAGGTTTATAAGGTTTAGGCTTGTAATAAGTTTGTGAAGCCTGACTCGAAGTTGAGGAAGAAGGAGGCGGTGTAGGATCTGACGGCATCGGAATATTACCGGTTGTATAAGTCTGCCCCTGAAAATCTAAAGACATCTGCGCATAAGCAAATGATCCGCAAAATAAAACCACCACAAAAAACAAAATTAAACTTGTTATTAAAACAANNCAAAGAATTACAAATTTTTTATTTCTTTTTTCAAAAAACAATTATTTCATATTTCTTAACAAAAGGGCAATTTTCATGCACTGCTTGTTTTTATATTAATAAGAGAGGATGAGAAAGTTAAAAGGGGATTTAAAAAAGTTTTTAATTTTAAATTTATTTTTATTTTTTCATTTTATTAGTTAGAGGTATTTAGTTTAAGGTAAAGAGAAAGAGGAGAGAAAAAATGGGCGTATTTGCAGTAGCAGCACCAATCGTAGCATCAGTAGCAGGATCAGTAATTTCAAAAGCAGTAGGTGGAGCAAAACAAGGAGCTCAACAAGCAGCTCCACAACAAGCAGCAGCACCGGCAGCTCAACAGCCAAGCGTTTTTGCTCAAAATCAAGCAACACCTGGTACAGTTAAAATGGAAATCCCTGTACAACTTGCTGGACAGGTTGGTCAGATGATAAACCAATCAGCTTAAATTTTAAAAATCAGATAAAAATATAGAGAGGACGGGAATTATGGATTTTAGTAGTATAATCGGCGGAATAATGAGTAACTCAGGCGGATCAGGCGGAGCTGGCGGAATAATGGGAATGGCAACAAACTTAATAGGCAGCTTGACAAAGCAGGGTGCACCAGCACCAGCAGCTCCTGCTCCTGCAGCCCAACAGCCAAGCGTTTTTGCTCAAAACCAGGCATCTCAAGGCACAGTAAAAATGGAAATCCCTGTACAACTTGCAGGAACAGTTGCCAATGTTATAAACGCTAACTGTTAATTTTAAACTTTAATAAAAAAACAGGTGCTGATGCACCTGTTTTTTTATGCAAAACAAATAATTTTGCCACAAAAATCAAAATTATTTCTGGACAGTAACCTAAAATATACTTATTATTATTGTAAGATAAAGTATTTAAATTAATAAGGTATATTTGTTATGAAATGTCTGCTTATATTCCCACCCCAATCTCTTCCAGAAAATCCGTATCTTTCTACCCCGATTTTAAAAGGCGTATTAAATGCCAACGGGCATGAAACTCAAATAATGGACTTAAATCTGGAATTTTATAACCACATCTTAAATCCTGAATATATTAAAACATCTCTGGATAAGCTTTTTGAAGATTATGAAAAAAACGCTAAAGAAATATTTAATCAATATGATGAATCTAAATGCATAAGCGAATATCCAGCAGATTTTCAAAATAAATACCTTAAATACAAAAAAATACAGGAAATTGACAAACAGCAGGCTTATCAAAAAATAAACGAAGTCGAAAGCTATATAAATGTAATTAAAACCGGCAGCAAACAATATGAAAAAAAAGACATAATAATAGCCAGAGTTAATTTATGGACAGTTTTAGGTTATGTATTTTTGCCTTATTTCGATGCAAAAGTTATTAATGAAAGATATTTCTACTTTATAAGAAATTTAAACCAGCTAAAAGAATTTCTCGATGAGTCAAAGAATATCTTTTATAAATTTTACGAAAATATAGTTCCTGAAATTGTCGAAAAAAATCCTGATTACATAGGAATTTCAATATGTGCCCAGAGCCAGCTCTTACCGGGCTTAACTCTAGCCAGATTATTAAAGCAAAAAACAAATGCCCATATAAACATAGGCGGGTCTTATATCAGCAAAATAAAAGAAACTTTAAAAACAAAACCGGAATTTTTTGAACTTTTTGTTGATTCCATAATTTATGAAGAAGGGGAAATACCTATTCTTAAACTTATGGAATATCTTGAAGGCAAAATCAATATTGAGGAAGTGCCAAATCTTCTTTATTTAAAAGATGGAAAAGTTCAGATGACAGAAAAAACGCCAACCATGCCTTTAAATGATATTCCTATCGCTGATTTTTCTGATATTAAGCTAAATTCATACTACACACATGAAATTATTGCACCAATGCTTGCAGAAAGAGGCTGCTACTGGTCAAAATGCAATTTCTGCGACATTTGCTACACTGGAAACAAATATGATTTTAAAAAACCTGAAAAAATTGTTGCTGAAATAAAAGAACTACAGGAAAAATTCGGGTTTACAAAGGTTTCTTTCGTAAGTGAAGCAATGAGTCCTGCTTATCTTAGAAAACTTTCAAATGAAATCCTAAAAACAGGGCTTAAAATAAACTTTAAAGTTTATTCAAGAATAGAAAGAGAATTTACCGAGGAACTTTTGAGTCTTATAAAAAGCGCCGGTGTAACAGAAATGCAGTGGGGCTTTGAATCAGTAAACGAAAGAGTTTTGGGATTAATGAACAAAACCAAATTCACTAACAAAAATGAAAGGCTGGAAATAATAAAAACAGCCCATCGCCTTGGGATAGAAAATACCGGTTTCTTTATGTTCGGATTCCCCGGTGAAACAAAAGAAGAAGCAATGGAAACAATTAATTTCATACAGGAAAACGAAGAATACATAAAAAATTGCCTGATGTCAAAGTACATGATTAAGGAGCATTCCCCGATTCAGGAACGACATCATGACTTTTCCATATCAGAAATCTATGACAAAGACGAATTAGATTTATTTTATTTTTCCCACAAAACAACAGATGGCATGTCTTTTGAGGAAGCTACTGAACTATTTAACACTTTTGTAAACGACTTTTATATCCGCGGAGAAGTACCTTATTCCAATTACCATGACGCCTTTTTATCATCAACCTTCTGGGGTTTTTAAGTAACAAATAAAATTTAAACCGCAAAATAACTCTTTAAGTTATCACTGTTAAGTTCAGGATTATTTATATGCTCGTTCCTGAATGATTTAAATTTATCTGTGTTAATTTCTTCCGTTAACAAGTCGCCTACAAATTTATCCAGTTTTTCAATGTCCTGAATATTTGATTTTTGCTGAAGTTCTTTTGCTTTGTTTTCCAATTCTTCTTTTGAAACGGATATTTTAGTTTTTGAAGAAAACAGCAATGCGCTTATAACATCCATTACTTCTTCTTCCAGATCAAAAAATATTTTATGAAACAGGTGATCTCCATAAATTGTCGGAATTATCATAACATCATTAAAGACATTCCGGTATGTTTTAAGCGTTGACTTGAAAAGGACATTTTCATCCGAATTAAAATTATACGAACTGATAACATTAGAGATTAAAATTCCGTTTTCATTAAGTAAATCAGAAAGCTTGCCCAAAAATTCTTCCGTATGAAAAGCAAAATAAACCCCGTTGCTGTTCCCGATATCAAGAATTACCACATCATACTTGGTTTTTGTGTTTTTAACAAAGTCTGTTGCATCCTGAATATGAACTTTAATTTTTGAATCTTCTTTAAAACCAAAGTATTTTTGGGAAACAGAAAGGACTTTTTTGTCTATATCAACAATATCAAACCTTTCCAGATCAGGAATTAGCTCTTCAAAGCAATTTGCAATTCTTCCCGTCCCCATGCCGAGCATCAAAATGTTTTTAATATTGGGATTTAACAGGCAGGAAATCAAGAAATAATTAATATACGGCACATTTCCGTTATATAATTTGTTTTTTATAATACCTGACTGGGCAAAATTGTCAAAAACCAAAAAACGCCCCGAAGAATTTTCGATAACTTTTATATTACTAAACTTTGATTCACAATTATGAATAATTTTTTCAAAGAAGTTTGATGCCTGAATCTTGGTAATAATATCAGGATTAATAGGATTTATCATAACCTGTTCAGGTTTTATAACCAGATTAGCCATTTTTTCTCCTAACTATAAATGTTTTACGCTTTCATCTGTTGATTTATTAATCCTGTTTACGGCATAAAGTACTATACCAGCCGCAATAAGCAAAAATACAGTTTGCATAATTTCATAATAACTCATTGTTTTTATCCTCGTATTCAAACTCCGTCTGAACTCCTTCAATGTCAGGCTTAGCTTCAATATCGAGAATTTTGGCAAGAGTGCGGGTGTCACCTTTCATCTTGAAATATTCGGCAAACTTCGGGGTGGTTCTTAAAATAAATGACCTGCCATTTTTATCTTTTTTTCGTGTAATCAAGCCTTTTTCCAGAAGCTCAGGGATATGGTCATAAGCCACCTGACCGCGAAGTTCCTTTAATCGCGACTGCCTGATTGGTTCTTTTATCGCAATAATGGTTAAAGTCCTTAAAATAGGTGTTTTAAGCTCTACAGGCACAAGTTTTTCTACGATATCTTTATATTCTTCGCTTATTTGAATTATATATCCGTTTTCGTCATCAATTTCCAAGGCCGTTTCACGACTGGAATAATCCATAATCAAATCAAGCAAAGCCTCTTCAACTTCAACAAGGTCTTCTTTAAGGATTTCCGCAATTTCTTCAACCGAAGCTGCCTTTCCTATAACAAAAAGAGCTGCTTCGATTCGACATTTCAAAGACATTACCCTATCTCCATATCATTACTCTTTTGCAAAATTTGAGTAAAAGTTTTAAGATCAGATTTTATATTTCTTGAATGCTTTAAATCATTGACTTGCAACGATATTTCAGGCGAAACATGTTTTTCTTCTTCAGGAATTACATATAATTCCGAATAAAATTCGTCTTGAACAAGGTCAATATCCGTACTTGCNNAGATCAGAAAGTGAAGCTCTTTTATCTGTAAGAAAAATTCGCTCGAGAACAGATTGGAGAACTTTTATCCCGTTGTCGATATACTCATCGTGAGCCATATTTATGATGTCTTCCGCGGTAAATTTCTCATAAGACTTGGCTCTTCGCAACGCCCTGCTGTTTTTATTTTGCAACGCAAGCCTTTTATCAATTTTTTCGTAAAATTCAAGCTGCTTAATAAGATCATCAAGCGTTACAATACGCTCTCTATTAAGCCTGACGCTTGTTCTGCGTTCAAGAACATCGTCAAGAGAGATTACATTGTTCATATTAATACTTTCAATGTCATTATCAAAAGTATTATCAAGCTCTTCAAGAAGATAATGTTCCTGAAAGCCATTATCTTCTTGAAGATTAATCCCCTCAAGAATGTCTGATTTAAGCCTTAATAGAACTGCCGCAAAGAAAAGCGTCCTTCCGGTAAGCTTAAGGTTGTTGGTCTTAATTTCAACGAGCTGTTTAAGATATTTGTCTGTAACATCAGCAATATCAATATTCCAGGGGTCTATTTTTCCTTTTTTAGACATTTCAACAAGAATTTCAATCCCGTCAACGGCATTTTCCGCCTTCTTGTTAATATCCTCATAAACTTCAAGTGTGAGTTCCGCTTCCGGTTGCAATAATGCCATATTATCCTTAAATACCGAATTAGCCATGCAACTTCACTCCTGTAACCTTGGTAATCCCGCTGTTTTTCTGGGTAACGCCTATTGTTCTGTCGGCGGCTTCAATCATAGGTTTCCTCAATGATACCAC
>DNRP01000002.1:0-3660 GCA_003499955.1 Cyanobacteria bacterium UBA9971 | reverse complement strand
TCAAGACGCTGCATTTTTTTATCTCTTGGCTGGGCTTCTATAGTCAAACCGCCCAAAAGTGGATTTTCTTCATTCTCAAGCACTATCTTGCCTGTACCATCGGAAAGCTGCGCAAAGATTTTCTCGAAATTGCTGTTTACATTGTCGTAAGTTTCCTTGAAAGACTTTATTTTAAGGTCTTCAAAGCCATTCATACGTTCAATTATCTGCTCTTTTTCCTTTGTAAGCGTGTCAATTTTGTTTTTAAGCTCGTCTTTCCTGAATTTCACCTCATCATACTCCGTAAGAGCCTTCATGTTGACAGGTTCCATCTCTTCCATACGTTTTTGAAGTCGTGCAATGTTTTTATGAACTTCTTCTACAGAAATAGTTGTGGGCGAAAGCTGTGCAATTTCAAAGCCCTGCGCAATAATTTCTTCTCTTATAGCGTCAAGCTCGGGTTCTTTTTCTTTTCTGCTGACTTTAAACGCTTCTACCTGCGCTAAAAGTCTTTCAATTTTTAATTGAAGCCCGTTTTTATTGGTTTCCAGATTCAAAACTTCTGCATGGAACTTGTCCCGTTCACTTTGCAACTCACTTAATTCCAAACTTATTTCACGGATTTTTTCTTCAAGTTCGTTGGCTTTTTCCTCTGTGACTGCAATTTCTACAATAAAAGCTTCTTTTTCTTTAGAAAGCTTAATGTTTTCTTCTGTTGTTCGCTCTATTTTGTCTTCCTGAGCTGATATTGTAAGTTTATTAAAGTTAATCTCTAACTCTATAGACTTAATATCGTTTTGACAGCTGGCAAGCTTGCTTTCATAGCGCTTTATTTCAAACTCTATGCCCTCTGTTTGCTCGTTGAGCTTTGATAATTCGTCTTTAGGAAGCGTCTGTTCTATTATTTCTATTTCTTTTGCCAGTTTTTCAATTTTCTGAGAATACGCATTTAATTTCAGGGTAACTTCTTCCAGTTCTTTTTTCATATTTTCAAACTCAGGAGTGATGTTTTCAATATGCATTTTCTTTAAAACTATTGTAGCGTCTGCTTCATTAAGATTTTTAAGCAGATTTTCAAGCTCCATTTTCTTTCTGTTGGATTCAGTTAACGCATTTGAGTAATCACGGCGGATTTCATCAAGTTTATTTTCTGTTTCCCGCTTTTCTTTCTCGAGATATACTGCTTTATCTTGAAGTTTTTCAAACCGCTCTTTGAATTTAGTTAATTCATCATCCTCGGATTGAGCGAATTTAAGCCCTGACTTCTGTGTCTCACCGCCAGTCATCGCGCCCGACTTTTCTATAAGCCCACCATCAAGCGTAACCAAACGGTATTTGCCCATTAACCGCCTTGCAACATTCAAATCTTCAACAATCAAGGTATCTCCGAGAGCATAATAAAACGCGGGTTCATAAACACTGTCGAATTCCACGAGATTTATAGCAAAATCAATTACACCCGCATCTTTTGGAGGCTTCATTCCCCACGGACGCGGTTTCATTTTGTTAAGCGGCAAGAAAGTTGCCCTTCCCGCGCGTGAAGACTTGAGAATTTCAATAGCGATACTGGCTACTTCGTCGTCTTCAACGACAATATTGCGCATTCTGCCGCCCATAGCTATTTCAAGAGCGGTAGAATACTCGTCACTAACATTGCCAAGCTTTGCCAGAATATCGTGTACACCTTCAATATCAGCCTTAAGTACCGTATCGATCGCCCTCCCAAAACCCGCATCCTCCGCAGCCCTTTTATTCGCCTCAAGCTGGGCGATTTTTTGGTACGCAGTCTTGATGTTATAAGTCAAATCGCTTATTTCATTTTTGATTTTGTCGAGGTTGTAAAGATTATTTTTTTGGACAATCTCATAGTCCTTAAGCTCTTTATCCAGCTCGATTGTCTGGGTTTCAAGGATATTTTTCTTTTCACTAAACTCTATTTTAAACTTTTCAACTTCGGCAATCTTTTGTTTCGAGTCTTCTATATCTCTTGAAAACCTTGAAACCTTCTCCTCAAGGGTAATTTTTTCTTTCAAAACAGCATTTTCTTCGTCTTTTTTGTTCTCAAGCTGTTTTCTTAAGGCGTTACGTTTTTCCACATGTTCACTTGCAGTTTTATTAACACCGGAAACCTCATTCAAAACTCGTTGAAGATGTTCCTTTTCGGTTTTTATATTGTCTTCAAAAACTTTTATTTCGTCATTTTTATTGGAAATTTTGAGGCAAGAGTCCTCTATTTTGTCTTTTAATTCCTGAATATTGCGCTGCGCGCTTTCTATTGAGTGTGTATTATCCTTAATTTGTTTTTCTGAGAAGTTTATACTGTCTTTTTTTCTGGAAATTATGCCTTTTAGCGTTTCTATCTGCTTTTTAACTTCTATCTGCTCGTCTTCGCCCTTGCTTTTTATGACTTCAGACAGATCTTTAAGCTTTGTCTGCGCTTCTAAAAGCCTGCTGTTTAATTCAGAAAGCCTGTTTTCCTCTTCTTTTTTCTCTTTGTTAGCGTGTAAAATACTTTCATGCAGACGCTCAAAAGAATTTTTTATCTCAAAATACCTGACAATATGCAGCTTGCTTTCAAGCTGGTGTTTTTCTTCCCTTAATTTCTGGTACTTAAGAGCATGCTGTTTTTCTTCCTCAAGCTGTAAAAGCCTGACATCAACCTCTGCGAGTATAATATTTGACTTGCCTACACGTTCTTCGACAATATCAAGCTCTTTTTTAGCCTGCTCTATCCGCCTGTCAAATTCCGCCACACCCGCGATTTCATCTATAATTTTGCGTCTTTCCGTGGCGCTAATATTAATAATACTGGTAACATCACCCTGCATCATAACGTTATAACAGCCGGGGGAAATATTATACCTCGACAATTCATCGTGAATATCAGTCAGTGTCGAAGTTTTGTCATTAATATAATAGCTGCTGATAAATCCGTTAGAGGATTTTTTAATCTTCCTTGTCACAGAAAACGGATCTGCCCCGTCTTTTCTGGCAAAATAGACTTTGACACTCGCATCGTTTCTTTTATTATGCGTGTTTATAAGGTGATAAATCTTTTCAGCACGAAGCGTTCTTGAAGTTGACAGACCCAGAGCAAATAAAATACTGTCTATAATGTTGCTCTTGCCCGACCCGTTCGGCCCTGATACTGTCGTAAATCCTTCAAGGAAAGGTATTTCCGTCTTGTTGGCGAAAGACTTAAAGTTGTCTATTTCAATTTTGCTGATGTACATCCAGAAATATCGCTGACTTTACCCTTAACCACTATCATGTAAAATATTCATTAAATTGTTTAGTGAACAGATATAAGAATTACACTATATGTTGAGGGCGTTGTCAAGAATTTTAAGCAGTTTTCATTATAAGTCTTTAAATTTGTTTAAAAATTAATTCATATTTTTCTTTACAGGACTTATGACTATTGGTTTTACAGTTTTTGGCAAAAAGACCGTTACTTTAGCCGAACACGATCTTGCTTCTATAATTTCTCTGTAATAAGTGTGCTTCTCTTGAACCAATGACAACAGAAATTGATTTAAAAGGCGCTCTTTCAAAAAACAATATTAGGGTTAATGCACCATCTACCTTTACTTTTGGAATTTCAACAGATACAAGTTTAATGTCTAATGCTGCTGAAAGATTACTGGAACTTACAAAGAAAGATATTATAGATCAGGCTAA
>DNRP01000141.1 GCA_003499955.1 Cyanobacteria bacterium UBA9971 | reverse complement strand
TGGACAATGATTGAAAGCATTAAATAAAAAGAAAAGATAAAAAGGATAGAGTAAAAATGGCAAAAGTTTTTTAAAAAAATAAATGGGCGAGCAGGGAGCGAAGCGACCGTAGCGAGCCCAAAAACTAACTCTAGCCCCCTCCCTCGAGGGAGGGGGTTGGGGGTGGGTGTTAAATTTATAATGAAAAAATTAAAGGTTTTAATATGAATAAAGAAGAAAATAAAATTATAGGAAGAGTTGTTGCAACTGAAAAGAAACCTAATACAGCCCAGTCTTTCAGCTTCTGGACAAATCTTGACTCCCCTGTAGGAATTGGAACCATTGTCAAGATTGAAAGTGACAGAGTTTATACAGACAAAAAAAACGAAGAATATAAAAGAACAATTTACGGGATTGTAAATGAAGGCATAAGTTATACCGACTTAGAAACGCCGATGCATGATTATATAAGCGCTGACTGCGAGCCGACAGCAAACCATCTTGCCCAGACAGAAAGACCGGAAATAAGATACTACACGGCATCCGTTCTAAAAATGGAACCCGAAGAACCAATCCAGCCTGTTGCGATAGGAAATGTCTTTTTGGCGCAAGACGCTGATGTTGAAAAATCTTTGCGAATGGATTCTTACCCCGCCTCGCAAATCCCTGTGGGGCTTTATGTAAATGGGGAAAACCAGTCGCCTGTTTATCTTGATTCCAATTTCCTGCTAGGACCGGAAGCCGCGCACTTAAACGTAACAGGTGTTTCAGGGCTTGCAACCAAGACCAGTATTATAGAATTCCTTTTAAGCAGCATTTTTCAAAAGTACACAAGCGAATCTAATGATAAAATTGCCACGGTTTTGTTTAACGTAAAGGGTTATGACCTTTTGTTTCTCGACCAGCCCGCGGAAACTCTTTCTGAAGACGAAAAAGAAATGTATAAAAAGCTTAATATGGAAGTAAAAGCGTTTAAAAATGTTCAGTATTTTGCTCCTTACAAAGATGACAGCGTAAATTTAAATACTTTACGCACAAACGAGCATCTTATGCATAATGTAAAACCATTAAGCTGGGGACTGGAAGAAATTTTTGACCATGTGCAGGTGCTTTTAAACAGCGACGATATTGACGCAAAAGCCGATGCATTTTTGTCTTTTATGAAAGAAAAAGTGATAAATCAGGACAAATTAGACTCTCATTACTGTGTTCATAAGAAAATCAAGAACTTTAACGACCTTGAAGAGTGGTTTCAGAGGATTTTTGCGGAAGCGGGAGATGAAGAAAAAGGCAACGGCGAGGGAAAACAGCAGTGGAGAGGGCATGCCATCCCCACAATAAGAAAAATTTACAACAGACTTATGAATATAAAAACCCGCTGCAAAGGACTTGTAACGAACGATTCTTCTGTTCACGACCTTCCGTGGGGAAATTTTGAAGACAAAGGCGTTTATGTCGTTGATATAGCAGGAATGATTCCCCTTGCGCAGGACTTAGTGTTTACCAGGATTGTCGAAAAACTGAAAGAACAGCTTGAGAAAAAGAATTTATTTGAAGGAAAAAATAAAGAAGAAAAAGAGGGTAAAGTCATAATTTTCGTGGATGAGCTTAATAAATACGCTTCGAGCGACTCGGGAAATTCTTACCTCAAACAGACGCTTCTTGAAATCTCTGAAAGAGGAAGATATTTGGGCTTAATCCTGTTTTCCGCACAGCAGTTCAAGTCGCAGGTTCATAAAAGAATTGTCGGAAACTGCGGAACAAGCATTTACGGACGCATGGACATGGATGAACTTGCCTCACAGGGTTATAGCGTAATGCCTTCAAGTATTAAAGCAGAATTAACAGTGCTTGAAAAAGGCAAACTGCTCATCAGACATCCGCATTTCAACCAGTATATTTTTGTAAGATTCCCGCGTCCGCCTTTTATGACAAGTCAGGACGGTTCAAAAAAGTTTCCTCCTGTGGCGGAAAGAAACTTTGAAGACGCCATGATTATGAACTTCAAACGTATTGACCAAAAAATCAAGGCAACTGATATAAAAGACCTGATTTCAGGTATTAATAAAGACGAAATAATCAGAGCTTTCAACGAAACCGAACGCAAAGGCAAAGATAATCCGCTAGAGTATTTCAAGAATATTCTCCGCAAAAAGCCGCAAAGAGAATCAATTGATAGTAAAATATCTGTATCACCAGGCGGTAATGATGTTTATAAAGATTTGTTCGGGAAAGACAACGAATTATGAAAATAGTCCACCTTGCAGACCTTCATTTAGGCTATAGAAGCTACAATAAACTTGATGAAAACGGATTTAATCTTAGAGAACTCGATGTTATCGAGGCTTTCAGAGAATCTTTAAGGCTGATTAATGATATTAAACCTGATTTAATCATAATCGCGGGAGATGTTTTTCATAAACCAAGACCTAGTAATTTAACTCTGTTTCAAACTATTCACAGGTTTCATGTGTTCAGAAACCATTGTAAAGCGCCTATTGTAATAGTTTCAGGCAATCATGAATCTGTTAAATCACTTGAAGCAGGGAATGTTTTAAGTATTCTTGAAAAAACCATCGAAAACCTTTTTGTTATAGACGGAATAATAAAAGAACTGGAATTTAAGGAATTACAGACTCTTTTCGTTGGTGTTCCTTACAATGCCTTGCCGGAGTTGAAAAATAAAAATTTAATTCCTGATAAAAACTACAAATACAATGTTTTGGCTATGCACTGCTCTTATGACAGC
>DNRP01000006.1 GCA_003499955.1 Cyanobacteria bacterium UBA9971 | reverse complement strand
CGCGGGAAGTCCGAAAGAATCCCAACCCATTGGGTGAAGAACATTAAATCCTTTCATTTTTTTAAAGCGGGCTATAACGTCAGAAATCGTGTAATTTCTTACATGTCCCATGTGAAGCTTTCCTGAAGGATACGGAAACATTGACAGGGCATAGTATTTAGGCTTATCGGATTCGTTAGGAGTTTTATTTATGCCGTTTTCTTCCCATGTTTGTTGCCATTTTTTTTCTATTTCCTGAGGAATATATTGTTCTTTCAAGATTAATGCTCCTTTTTTCAACCTGATTTGAATTAATTATATAAAAAAATTGTCCGATTTCCAAAAATAATTTAAATTCTTATTGTATAATTGGTTTTAATTAATTAGATTCTCACGTCGGCGCTTTGCGCCTCCTCTGAATGACAAGGAAATTAAATCAATGATTTTAATCACCGGCGGAGCAGGTTATATAGGAAGTCACTGCACACTTGACCTAATAAGAGCAGGTTATGAATGTGTAGTGCTTGATAATCTTTCTTATGGTCATGAAGAAGCTTTGCAGACAACGAATTTTTCTAAAGTAGATCTTGCAAATATAGATGAAATAAGAAAAGTATTCAAAAAATATCCCATAAAAGCTGTTATTCACTTTGCAGCATTTGCCTATGTCGGGGAATCCGTTGAAAATCCGCAGAAATATTATTATAACAATGTTGTAAATACCCTTAATTTACTTAATATGATGCTTGAAAATAACGTGAAGAAAATTGTTTTCTCATCAACCTGCGCAACTTACGGAAACCCTGAATATATTCCCATAAATGAAAAACACCCGCAAAACCCTATAAATCCTTACGGAACAACAAAACTTATTATAGAAAAAATTCTTCAGGATTATGATAAAGCTTACGGACTAAAATATATTGCTTTAAGATACTTTAACGCTTCAGGAGCTGATCCTAAGGCAAATATCGGAGAAAGCCATTCTCCCGAAACTCATTTAATTCCGTTGGTACTTCAAACAGCTTTAGGAAAAAGGGATTGTATAAAAGTATTCGGTGATGATTACGATACGCCTGACGGAACCTGCGTTAGGGATTATATTCATGTAAACGACTTAGCATCTGCTCATAGGCTTGCTCTTGAAAAATTATTTAACGGCTCTGGGAGTGATTTCTTTAATCTTGGCATAGGAAAAGGTTATTCTGTTAAAGAAATAATAGAAAAAAGCGAAAAAATTATTGGGAAATTAATAAATCAACAAATTTCTGAACGACGAGAAGGCGATCCTCCAACTCTTGTAGCTGATAATAAAAAAGCAAGAGAAGGACTCGACTGGAATCCCGAATTTACGGAAATTGAAGATATTATTAAAACAGCATGGAACTGGGAACTCAACAGGAGATATTAAGGCTTTATTCAGGTAATTTGATTGTACGGAATTTTAATCCTGCTACTTTTTCAAGTGTTTTTTGCATTTTTCTTTTTAATACCCAAGCTGCTTTATTTATAAAGACAAGGCACATTTCTTTGGATTCAGACTGAAGTTCGTTTATTGTATATTTTATTAATTCTTTTTGCATTTTTTCATATTGGTTTAAAACAAGATTGCATTTGAGTTTATCCAAAGTAGTTAATGGTGGCAGTTCAACTAAATGACAAAAACCATCTTTTGTTACAGCTCTTTTCTCAATATCATTAAATCTTATAGCATTACGAATATCAGCAAATGATAAATAAGAATCTATTGAATAATGTTTTTCGTCAGGATGGTTGTGTGTACCTATAAGAAAATCTTTTATATGTTTTGTTTTAACAGAAATTTTCGTTCCTTTATCGTTTTGAAAAAGAATTTCGCCTGTATTATCCAATCGTCGGGAATGTTCTATCAGCTTTGGCATTATTTTGTTTTCAACGGGAATTAAAGCTTCCCATGCCACTTTGGATATATTTGCTTTTCTGGCTAATTTCATTAAAATATCTCTTTAATTTACACAAGTCTATAAAACATGTGAAAAGAAAAAATTGCCAAAAATAATTTGAATCTCTTTGTTGTACAATAAAACTTAAAAGAAACTTATGAAATAGGGTAATAAAAATGAAAAAAATATTAGTTACAGGCGGAGCGGGGTTTATTGGCTCACATTTATGCGAAAGACTTTTGAATGAAGGCAATGAAGTTATCTGCGTTGATAATTTCTTTACAGGCTCTAAAGAAAATATAATTCATTTATTAGAAAATAAATATTTCGAGTTAATAAGACACGATATTACCCACCATTTATTGTTGGAAATTGACCAGATTTATAATCTTGCCTGTCCTGCTTCTCCTGTGCATTATCAATACAACCCAATTAAGACAATAAAAACAAGTGTTCTTGGTGTTACTAATATGCTCGGACTTGCTAAAAGAGTAAAAGCTACTATACTTCAGGCTTCTACTTCGGAAGTTTATGGAGACCCCAAAGAACACCCTCAAAAAGAAACTTACTGGGGCAACGTAAACCCTATAGGAATAAGGAGTTGCTACGATGAGGGTAAAAGAGTCGCAGAAACCTTAATGATGGACTATCACAGGCAAAATAACGTCGATATTAAAATTGTAAGAATCTTTAACACTTACGGACCTAAAATGGCTGAAAATGATGGTAGAGTTGTAAGCAACTTTATTGTGCAGGCTCTAAAAGGCGAAGATATCACTGTTTACGGAGATGGAAGCCAGACGAGATCTTTTTGTTATGTGAGCGACCTTATTGACGGATTTATTAGAATGATGAATTCTAAAGATTTTATAGGTCCGGTAAATCTTGGGAACCCTGTCGAAACTCCTATTATTGAATTTGCGGAAAGAATTATCAAATTAACCGGAAGCAAATCAAAAATTATTCACATGCCTCTTCCTCAGGATGATCCCACCCAGAGAAAACCCGATATCACTCTCGCGACTGAAAAATTAGGCTGGAAACCCGAAGTTAAACTTGAAGACGGCTTGATGAAAACTATTGAATATTTTGATGAAAAACTTGGTACTTGTATTTGCGAAAAATATTGATTTTTTAGTTATAATAAATTGGTATGTGATATATTATTAGAGAGATATATATAAGTTTAAACAGGCAATGGCTTAAAATATTATGCAAAATTTTAGTGTATATATAATAGTTGGCATCATATTATTAATTATTATAATTCCGGCTTTTATGTGGTTTTTTAATAAAAACAGAAGATATGAAGTTGAATATAACAAAGGAATTGAGTCATATCAGGAAAAGAATTTTGATACGGCGATAAATTTTTTTATTAAAGCTACAAAAATCAACCCTGAAAAACTTGACGCGTTTTACAATCTTGGTTTAACCTATATGGCTGTTAGTAAAGTCGCTGAATCAGAACAAAGTTTTAAAAAAGCTCTTCAAATAAACGCTTCTGACCATGATACCATTCATAATTTAGGATTGCTTTATTACAACATAAAACAATACGATAAAGCGCTTGATCAATTTAAAAAACTGTTGGATATAAAAGCTAATGATTTTGAAGCTATATATCTTAGAGGGCTTTGTCTCATGGAAATGGGAAACATTGACGAAGCTATAGAACATTTTAATAAAGCAATAAAAATAAAAATTTCTTCAGAGAATGCTGTTTATTATCTGGCACTTGCACAAGCTTATGATAAAAGATTTAATTCAAGCGCAAATTTTGAAGATTTAAACATGGCAAGAGATTTTTATAGAAAAACTCTCGAAGTTGATTCCAAAAACGAAGAAGCATGGTATAAAATGGCTATTTGTTCCGCAAAACAAGGTTTGTGGGAGGATTGTGTTAATTTCTGCCAAAAAGTTATTGAAATTAACAGTCAGTCAGTCCAAGCTTATAATCAAATGGGACTTGCTATGTATTGCAAGGGTGATTATGACAAAGCTGTTTCTATGTACAGAAAAGTAGTTTTAATTAATCCTAAATATTCTGAAGTTTATACAAATTTTGGATATGTTCTTGAAAAACAGGG
>DNRP01000040.1:35473-36946 GCA_003499955.1 Cyanobacteria bacterium UBA9971 | reverse complement strand
AGAAATTCATCTTAATCACAAAGCTATAGGACTAAAAATAGAAAATAACAGGATTTCAGAGGTTGTTTTTGAGAATACTTCTTCCTGTGAAAAAATATCGGCAAAAGCAGACCATTATATTTCCACAATGCCTGTAAAAGACCTGATTAATTCTCTGGAATATGACATTCCTCAAGAGGTTCAGGAAGTTGCAAACGGCTTATTATACAGGGATTTTATTACTGTCGGCTTATTGCTGGACAAGTTAAAATTGCAGAACGGGAGTAATCTTATTCCTGATAATTGGATGTATATTCAGGAAAAAAACGTAAAATTAGGGCGGCTTCAGATTTTTAACAACTGGAGTCCTTATATGGTAACTGATTTAAGCAAAGTCTGGCTCGGTCTTGAATATTTCTGCAATGAAGGCGATGCGCTCTGGAATATGGAAGAAGCTGAATTTATTGATTTTACAATAGACGAACTTTCAAAAATAGGTGTTGTCGATAAAAAAGACGTTATTGATGCGACAAGAATCAGGTTTAAAAAGGCTTACCCCGCTTATTTTGGAACTTATAACCGATTTGACACAGTGAAAGAATTTTTAAACAGGTTTGAAAACTTATACCTGATAGGAAGAAACGGAATGCACAGGTATAATAATATGGATCATTCAATGTTAACAGCAATTACTGCGGTTGAAAACATTATTAATAATGTAAAAACAAAAGATAATATCTGGAATATCAACACAGAAAAGCAGTATCACGAAAATAAACTTACCGCCGTCGAGAATTTAACGGGAGATGTAGAAAAATTAAGTTATAATCCCGCTGAATACTGGGAAAAAACAGAAAACGCCTATGCTTATTACCCGACTGTAAAGCACAGAAAACGATTTATTTTAAACAGCCTGAAAAACTTTAAATTTAAGGAAAACACTTTTGTTTTTGACTACGGATGTGGCGAAGGCGGAGTTTTAAGCGGAATTAGAGAAAAATTTAATCTAACTTCTCAACAGATAGGCGGTTTTGATGTTGCAGAAAACGTTATAACCAAGCTAAAAGAAAAATTCGACAGCCCTAATTTTTATCATGAAAAATTACCTGTTCTGAATAAAAAATGCGGCGTTATTATTTGCAGCGAAGTGATTGAGCATACAGAAAAATACTCCGACATAATAAAATGGATACATGACAATCTTGATGACAACGGAATTTTGATTCTGACAACCCAATCAGGAAAAATTCACGCGTCTGACATCTATACAGGACACACACAGCATTTTAATATAAAAGAACTTGAATTATTGCTGAAAGATGAAGGTTTTAGAATCCAAAAATCTTTCCTGTGGGGATTTCCTTTGTTTACCCTCCAAAAATATCTTACAAACATTAATTTTAAAGCTGTTCAAAAAAATTATCTCGAAGGCGAGCTGTCTTTACGGAAAAAAATTGTGTTTGATGTTACATATTTCTTTTATTTTATTCACGA
>DNRP01000040.1:33937-35303 GCA_003499955.1 Cyanobacteria bacterium UBA9971 | reverse complement strand
TTTTGTTAAGCTTTTTTGCCATAATGCTCTTATAATATAGATAAAAAATATGAACAAATAACATGCAGAACCTCTCATGACAAATTCATTTCCGCCACCCAACCTGATAAAAGGCATTAAGATCATAGAAATTAAAGTAACATTCCATATAACGTCATTTTTGAAATATTTATGAATCACTATGGCATATAAACCAAACTCAACCAGAGTAAATAGTACGTAAATAACAATAAAATATGGACTTAGCATATAGTCAGACATTGCATTAAAAGGGTCTTTAAAAGCTTTTGAGGTAAAATAAGCCATAAACACAAGAATTATAAAAGGTGCGGCTATAAAATTCTGAAAAGAAAATAATTCTTTCAGCTTTTTTGTTTTATAAATTCCCGCAAAAATTATCGGGATTATCGCCAGAAAAATAAGCGGAACACCAAAAATACACAAAGCCCACAAAAACAACAAATTTCTCGATGAATTGTGGTTTTGAATATTGTTTAAAACGAGCCCTGTTAAAAGCCATCCCTGCATAGCATACTGCGGAACCCAGAAAAGTGTTGTAGTCATTGAGCTGAACTGAAAAAATCCTGCCCACCACTCAATACAGCCAACTTGTTTGAAATAAGAAAGTCCTTCAGGATCAGGAAATAAAGAGAATTTCGTGATTAAGCCGAATATATCCAGACCGCTGAAAAATATAAAAAGCAAGATAATAAAAGGCGAAAAGCTTCCAGAAAGTCTTTTTAGCCAGTAAACAGCCAGAATTAATCCCGAAAATCCCCATAAAAAAGAAAGCAAATAACCGATATTCCACCCAAACAGCTTCATAACAAGTCCTATCGGTAAATAATATCCCAAATAATAAACAAGAGAATAATCTTTATAAATCACAGGCCATTTATACAAGAATAAATCGTGAAAAATCGCATTATTTTTTTCCCAGTCAGGATTATTCTGGAATCCAAACCCGCCCATTCCTGATAACAAGCACCATACAAGCAAAATCAGAATAGTTATTAAAAAGTATTTATTTGTAAACTGATAAAATTTAGGGGTGTCGAGGTGAGGGGGCTTCGCCCCCTCACCGTCTATAGTCCTCCTCCCTTGAGGGAGGGGGTAGGGGGTGGGTGATAAAAAATAAATTTCTTTATTATCAAGCTTTTTTATATATAAAAAAGCTGAAACAACTATTAAAACCGCTAATATCAAAGCAACGGGCAGCTTTAGCCAGCCAAAAGCAAAGATTATGTATGGAATAATAATATATACAAGCGAAAGAATTTCAATATTTTTGTCTGAAAATAAATTTTTTAATTGCATTTTCATTATTCGTCCCAATCCGGCATGTTTTCTTTAAATTCATCCCTGT
>DNRP01000040.1:30684-33816 GCA_003499955.1 Cyanobacteria bacterium UBA9971 | reverse complement strand
TCTGTCGCCCATTAAAAAAGTTGTTTTGTGTTTGCTTGATTGAAATATAACCATCGTTATTAAGAATAAACAGTTTTATAGGCAAGTTATGATGCTTAACAGTCTGTAATTCCTGAATATTCATCATTATGCTTCCATCTCCCGCCAGACAAATCACGTCTTTTTTATTATTGGCAAAACAAGCTCCAATCGCAGCAGGTAAATCATATCCCATTGAAGCACAACCGGAATTGCATATAAATCTTTGGTTTTTCTTAACAACAGAAGCCTGAAAAGTGCATACACTTGCCGTTCCATTCCCCGTAACAGTAATACTTTTTTCATTAAGGCATTTTGTAAGTGTTTCAACAAAAAAATACGGGTTTACAGAGTTTTTGACACCTTTATATTCAGGAAGAACCACGGGATATTTTTCTTTCCGCTCTCTGCACCAGTTTTTCCATTCTAAATAAATGTCATTGAGAGGAGGCGATGAAGTCGCCGACGTGGCAATCTCAGTCTTTTTTTCTTCAAAAACCCTGAAAAAATCCATCAAATCCATGTTTATAGCAATATCTGGCCTAAAAGTCGGCTTGTTAAGTTCTGCTAAATCAATATCAACAACAATTTTTTTAGCTTTTTTGCCAAAATTTTTCCAGTCATAGCTTATTTGCCTGATATTATTACGTGTGCCGAGAAAAATTATTAAATCCGCATTCTGCACGGCAAAATTACCCGCTCTTTGTCCTATTGTGCCTATTCTTCCAACATATAACGGGTGGTCGGAAGGAATTAAATCAAAGCCGTTATGGGTTGTAACAACAGGAATTTGTACTTTTTCAAGAAAATTCAATAAATCTTCTCGGGTTTTAGAAATATTTATTCCGCTACCTGCAACAATTAAAGGTCTTTTTGCTTTTTGTATTTCTTCAATGACTATACTAATGTCATGCTGAATCAAGTTCAGCATCTTTCCATTTTGGGATTTAAGCAGTGATACATTACTGGATAGACCCTGAATCAAGTTCAGGGTGACAGGTGTGTTTTCAGAATAAGGATCATTCAACTCTTCTTCGCTTATAAAAGCCCCTTGAATATCCATGGGGGCATCTATCCAAACAGGACCAGGTCGACCGCTCACGGCTGTATAAATTGCCTCATCGAGAATCCTTTTAACATCCAAAGGATTTTTTATTTGTTCTGCAAATTTTGTTATTGGTTTAACGATGCTTATAATATCGGCTTCCTGGTCTCCTATTTGCCTTAAACACATTTCGGGATAGGAAGTTGTGAGAGTTTCTGTTTTTACCTGACCTGAAATATACAAAACAGGTACGCTGTCAGTCCATTGACCAAAAACTCCGTTTAATGTGTTTAGCCCTCCAGGACCAGTGGTTACGCATACAACAGAAAGCTCTCCCTTAATTCTGGAATAACCTTCTGCTGCCATCGCGGAAGCCTGTTCATGGTGATTGCAAATGTATTCGATTTTTTCTGATTGACCGAAAGAATCGTTAAGGTGCATAGCTCCGCCGCCGGAAATCATAAAAACATGCTTTATTCCGTATTCTTCAAGTCTTTTTACTATATAATCAGTTACTTTTATCATTTTTTAATTATACCTATTTTAAAAATAAAAAAGGCGAGCGAGTCGCCGAAGGCGACGGAAAGCGAGCCAAAAACAAAACTTTAGCCCCCTTTCCCTTAGGGGAGAGGGGGTTGGGGGTGAGGGTACAACATAAAAGGTTTTTCAAAAATAAAATCCTAATCATCAAAATTAATTCTCTCTTTTTCAAAAACCAACGGTCTTTTTAACTGTCTTGTATGGATAAAACCTATATATTCGCCTATTACCCCGATAAAAAACAACTGAACTGATGAAAAGAAAAAGAGGCTTATTATTATTGGAGCTGTTCCCATCGGAAAATTATACCAGAATAGTAATTTAGCAATAAAATAACAGAAAGCAACAAATAATGAAAGGATTGAAAGAGTAAAACCCGCTAAAGTTGCTATTCTTAAAGGAACTTTTGAATAACTTGTAATTCCGAGAATTGCCATGTCGTAAAGAGTATAAAAATTGTTTTTTGTTAACCCTTTTTTTCTTGCAGGCTTGTCAAAAGGAATAAGAGCCGGTTCAAACCCGATATCACCAATAAGTCCCCTTATATAAGGACAGGGATCATCAATATCTTTCATTATATCCACAATTTGTCTGTCATAAAGCCCAAATCCCGTAAGGTTTTTTATTTGTTTAACATTAGAATCTGACATTGTTTCCATTAATTTATAAAAAATTTTTCTGGCAAAAGACATTAATAAAGTATCTTTGGTGTTGTTTTTAACTCCAAGCACCATTTTAAAACCTTCTTCCCATTTTTTAAGAAAATCGGGTATTAATTCCGGAGGATCTTGTAAATCACAGCATATTCCTATAACAGCATCACCTTTTGCTTGCATAAAAGCATGCATAGGCGAGCGTACCTGCCCAAAATCCCTTGTATTAAGAATAACTTTAATATTTTTATCTTCTTTGGTGATTTGTCTTAGAATTTCAATAGTTTTATCAGCAGAAGCATTGTCAATAAAAATATGTTCATAATTATAATCATGCAAACCCTCAAAAATATTCTTTATTCGGATATAAATTTCTCTAATATTATCTTCTTCATTCAAACATGGTGTGATTATACTTATAAATTTCATAATATTCCTTTTGTTTTTAAACTACAGCGTACAAAACCGTCTCAAAAATCGCGTTTGTGTAATGCCTGAGATAAAATTTATAGTCAGGATTAACGTGCTTAATGTATTCGGGGATTTCCCAAATATCTTCGCTCTTGTGATAGAGGGAAATTGCAAGCTGAACACCCTGTTCAAGCTGTTTTTTTGCGCCTTTTAATGCTTCTAGTTCTGCTCCTTCTATGTCCATTTTGATATAATCAGCTTTTTTATCGAGAACTTCATCAATTGAAGCAACTTCTATTCGGGTATTTCCGTCCTGATCTATTGTGCTGCCAAGACCTCCTAGTGAATTAAACCTGAAAACCGCTGATTTTGAATATAACCCCTTTTTTATAAATTCAATATTTTCATATTTTTTTAAATTTTCCTGAGCTTTCAAAAAAGACTCTTCATCAGGCTCAAAAAACA
>DNRP01000040.1:0-30455 GCA_003499955.1 Cyanobacteria bacterium UBA9971 | reverse complement strand
AGTTCTTTTAATTGTTCGTTAATTTCGTGTAAATAATAAATAGAAGCAATAACTATAGTAATTTGCTCTTTTTTATCAAGTAAATCTTTTATATTAAGTATTTTACAGCCGCCAAATTCCTGATTTTGCTTAGCAGGATCATTGTCAATAAATCCTAAAACTTTTATTCCGGCTTGAGAAAAGAAATCATAGAATCTTTTCCCCAGCTCTTTTGCGCCAAATATATAAACTTCCTGAAGATTATTTAAAATATCCTCATAAGGCTTGATTATAGAAGCTTTTATTTCTTCAGCTGTTCCTATATTCCGGATTTTTTCAGAAAAATTCACCGTTTCCATTGACTTTGTGGTCATTATTCCCCCTAATCACAAACCCCTGTTGTAAATAAGCTTTTTGAGAGATTCGTTGCTTGCATAAGGGCTGTCAATCATGTCTATCATTACAGGTGTATCCTTTTTGCAGGCTTTAAGCAAAATTTCTCCGCTCATCAGCTCTCTACATGAAATTTGTCCTTTTTGAAGAGGTATCGCAAGATAAACATCTTTATCAGTGACAATATGCCCTTCCTTTAAATCTTTTTTTGCATATACTCCTCTTACAAGAGTATCAAGATATTCTATTTCTTTTTTTGGCAGAAGCCTTCTTTGAGTTGCACTTCCTCCACAGATTTCTCTTGCTTTATAAAAGGCTTTAATCCATCTGTCCGCATCTTCAGGCAAAGAGCAGTAATCCGATACGGCTATCCCTCCATGATCTATATCTATGTGTCTTTCAAAAGTTCTTGCGCCTTTTGCATAAGCAATCATCATGGAAGATTCAAGGGTTTCGTTGTATTCATGCGTAGAAAATCCTATTGTAAGATCAGGATATCTATTTTTTAAAAAGTCTATCTGATTTAATTCAAGCTCATAATGCTCTGACGGATAAATCGAAACGCAATGATTTAAAGCAATNNATAATTACAGGTTTTTTTGTTGAAGCGATTTTTTCAATAAGCACCCAGTCATTTATATCGGAACTTGCTATCTTTAAAATCTGTATTCCAATATTTACACAAAGATCAACGGATTTTTCATCAAAAGGCGTTGCCATGGTTAAACAACTTCCTTTTTTAATTGCATTCACAAGAGTTTCGTAGTCTTTGTCAGACATTTTTGTATCAAGGGTTTTTTTTATGTACCTGATATCGGTTCTACCAAGAAAATCCTTGTGAATAAAATTATCAACATCCCTGAGCTGAAGTTTAATGGCTGCTCTTATGTTGTTAAATCTTACTATTCTGGAAAAATCGGTAATTATCTTTAATCCGCGCTCTATATTTCCCCAATGGTTATTTGACATTTCAAAAACAAATAAATCTTCAAATATATTAATATTCATCTTGTTTATACTCTCACTTATCCAAAAGAAGACAATCTTTGTTAATTATCCTGTGATTTTGATTATACCATTCATATAACTCTTTTATCGCTTTATCAATTTCTGTAAATTTTAAATTTTTTATTTCATTTTTTAAAAGGGAATTATCTCCGCTGTATTCAAGCCCCAAACCTTCTTCTTTAACAATAATTGACAGATTTTTGTCGGATATTTCTCTTATTTTTTCAACCAGCTCATAAAGTTCTATTGACTCATCGGGCGTAACATTATACGCATTATATTTTGGCTTATTTTCAATGAAATGTTCGAGCACAGGCATTAAATCATTTATATAAACATAATCAAATTTGCGGTTTTGTTTTATGGTTATAGGTAGATCAAAAAGGGTTTTGCAGATTGCATTGGAAATAAATCTTATGGCATAGTCCTCGTATTTTCCAAAAAGTCCGAAAATCCTTAAATCAACAACTTTGTCAAATTGAAGAATATACTTGCCTGTTACGTACTTACAAAAGCCATGTTCGTCCTGCGGAATATTTTGCCCGAAATACTCTTCTTTCATTTTGGGCTTGTAATTTTTGTTGTCATAAATTGCTCCCGAGCCCAGATTTATCATTCTTTCAAATTTATCAGAATGTTTTACAAGATGAAAAAACATTTTTGTATTTGAGCAATAAAGCTTTGAAAGATCTTTGGCGTTCCTATGACCAGGTTTGCAGGCAGCGTGAATAATTATGTCAAATTTTTTGTTTAAAAAAAACTCATCAACGCTGTCTTCATCAAAAAGATTAAGCTCTGTTCTTGGAGGAGCTATTATTTCATATTTTTCGGCAAGATATGATTCAAGAATATTTTTTCCTACAAAACCGCTCCCGCCCGTCAATAAAATTTTCTTTTTCATCAGGGATTACTTTTGACTTTTAAGGATTTTAAGCATTAAATGTATTTTTTCTTCCAGAAACTCACCGGCTTCTATATCTTTATTATCACGGAATTTAACATAAAGTTCCATAACCTGTTTTATGTCAGCATCTGCTTCCGGACTTGGTTTGTCCTGTGTTTTTTCCAAGGAAACTCCAAAATATTTTTCCAATCGTTGAATTTTGTCAGGTGACAATTCTTTGTTATTTTCAAATAATTGACTTATATATTGACGAGAAAAACCAAGAGCCCTTGCGAGTTCTGATTTAATTATAACTTTTTCTTTTAATTGGCTTATTTTTTGCTGTGTTTGTTTTATATTCATATTATCTTACAAATTACACAATACCGCTTGACATATTTCAATAGATGATTTAAAATATTATCATTGAATTTTAACATAAAAATGACTGTCATGCTGAACTTGATTCAGCATCTCTCTGGCGTGGATAAAAACCAACTAATGTCATCCTGAGCAGAGCGAAGGATCTGTCTTTCTCGGGATTTAAGCATTTGTTGAGAATCGGATAGATTCTTCGGGCTAAAGCCCTCAGAATGACAAAGACGAAATATATTTTTGGATTGCCACGCTCCTGTTAGTCGCTCGCAATGACAACTGTTTCCATTGAATCAACAGCAAGAGGAAAAATCATGAAAAAAAATAAAATAATTGACAAACTTGACGAATTAACGCTGGAAGCTGATATGCTTGTAGAAATTCTGTATAACTCCTTAAAACAACAGGAAGCGGAACAAAAAACGACTTCGGCATGTTATTTGCTGGAAATAATCGGAAGAAAATTCAGAAAAATAAGAGCTTTATTTTAAGCTATAATTTAACCGAAAGGAAAAGGTTTAAAATGAATAAAGCAATTTTCTTTGACCGTGACGGGGTTTTGAATATTGATAAAGATTTTATTACTGATATAAATGACGTGGTTTTGTATGAAAAAACTCCTGATATAATAGCTTACTGCCGCATTTTGGGTTTTAAAATATTTATAATCACAAATCAGGCGGCAGTTGCAAGGGGAATGATGCCTGAAGATAAACTTTTGCAAATAAATGAAGCGTATAAAAAACTTTTAACAAAACAAAATCCCGATGCAATTATAGATAAAATTTATTATTGCCCGCATCATCCAAACGCAAATGTTGAAAAATACAGGATTAATTGCGAATGCAGAAAACCTCATCCCGGAATGATACTTGCTGCAAGTAAAGAATTTAATATTAATTTAAATAAAAGTTATATGATAGGCGACAGAATGTCTGATATAACAGCAGGAAGCCTTGCAGGATGCAAAACTATTCATTGTTTAACAGGCAAACATACCGAAAAACCTATAATATCAGACATGAAAACAGATGAAAGCTTAAAACCCGATTTTTTGATAAATAATATATCTGAATTAAGAGAGATTATAAAATGACCTATGCAATGATTCTATGCGCCGGATTTGGCACAAGATTAAACGAATTAACCAAAGATACCCCCAAGCCCATGCTGAAAATAGGCGATAAACCAATTTTGGAGCATACTATAAGCCATTTAAAGAGCTTTGGAATAACCAAAATAATAATAAATCTTCATTATTTGCCTGAGCAAATTACTTCTTACTTTGGAAACGGTGAAAAATTTGGTGTTGAAATCTTATATAGTTACGAAGACCAGCCTCTCGGAACTTCCGGTGCAATTAAAAAGGTTGAAAATACTTTAATACAGGCAAAAAATTTTCTGGTAATTTATGGCGATATTTTGACGAACTTAAATTATTCGGATTTAATCAGCTTTCATAAATCAAAAGAAAAAGCTTTAGCTTCAATAATTGTCCATGAAAGAAGCAAATCCAACAGTATAGTTGAAATTAACAATGACAACAGAGTTGTTAAATTTGTTGAAAGACCATCAGAAGATCAATTAAAATTAAAAACCCAAAAGTGGGTTAATTCCGGTATTTATTGTTTTGATAAAAAAGTTTTGGACTTAATCCCCGAAGGGTTTAGCGACTTTCCTAAAGATATATTTCCAAAAATTATGCGGCTGGAAAGTCTATATGCACAGCCATTATCAGGCTATCGTTGTGCTGTTGATTCTGTAGAAAGATATTCTATGTTAAAATTAGATTATGAAAATGGGGAAATAAAATTTTAAGAAGGAATTATGCTTAAGGGTAAGAAAATTATTGTGGTGATGCCGGCATATAATGCCGCTAAAACTTTGATTAAAACCTATGAAGAGGTTATGGATCAGGAAATTGTTGATCTTGTGATTATAGTTGATGATGCAAGCAGTGATGACACATTAAATATAGCTAATACCCTTAATAATGTTAAAATTCATCTCCATGAAAAAAATAAAGGCTATGGTGGAAATCAAAAGTCCTGCTATAATTTAGCCCTTCAAGAAGGGGCTGATATTGTAATAATGGTGCATCCCGATTATCAATATACTCCAAAACTTATTCCGGCAATGGCAGGAATGATTGTAAACAATCTTTATCATTGTGTTTTAGGATCAAGAATACTTGGAGGAGAAACTTTAAAAGGAGGAATGCCTCTTTGGAAATATATAATAAACAGAATTCTTACTGAAAGTGAAAATTTTATACTGGGAGCTAATCTTTCAGAATACCATACAGGATATAGAGCATTTTCCAGAGAATTACTTGAGAATCTTCCGTTAGAAAAAAATTCGGATGGTTTTATTTTTGATAATGAAGTCCTTGCTCAAATATTATGGCTTGGTTATCCAATAGGAGAAGTTAGTTGCCCCACTCATTATTTTCCGGAAGCTTCTTCCATAAGCTTATGGAATAGTATTAAATACGGTTTAGGGGTTTTTAAAGTAGCTTTTACCTATAGATTTGCAAAAATTGGACTTGTCAATTCTTTATTATTTTCAAAAAAAATAAACAAAAAAGAGAATACGAAACAAATCAAAGGTTTACAAACACTCAATGAAAGTATTATTAATTAGATCAAAACCTTCAAATATGAGCAATACCCGCCTTCCTGCCAGTTTGTCTGACGAAGTAGGCTGTGTTATGCCGTTAGGTCTTGCTTATATAGCTTCTTATCTTAGAGAAAATCGGATTTCTGTTTCTATTCTCGATGCAGAAGCAGAGAATCTTTCTTTAACTGAGATAAAACAAAAAATAGAGCAAATTAAACCCGATTTGGTGGGTATTACAAGTATGACCCCCAATATACATGAGGATTTAAAAGTAGCAAAACTTGCTAAAAGTTGCGGATGTTATGTTGTAATGGGAGGTCCTCATATTAATGCCATGCCTGTTGAAACTTTGGGGTTTGATTTTATTGATTTCGGCATACGCGGTGAAGGCGAATATCCTACGTTAAAACTTGTTCAGGCTTTGCAGGGAGAAAAAGACTTTAAAGAAGTTCCCGGTCTGGTTTATAAAAATGCGGAAAAAGAAATTATAATGAATGCTCCGTATATTCATGAAAATATTGATGAATTTCCTTTTCCTGCAAGAGATTTGTTACCATACGAAAAATATTTTTCTTTAATATCAAAAGGAAGACTTACCACGGTCTGTGCAGGTAGAGGTTGCCCATTTACCTGCGGTTTTTGTTTTAAACAACCCTCAGATAAAAAATTCAGATTTAGAAGTTCTAAATCCGTAGTGGATGAAATAGAAGAAGTAATAAATAAATACAGAATAGAGGAAATAAACTTTGTTACAGACACATTAACCGTAAAAAAAGATTTTATTGAAGGAATTTGNNAGATTTGGTGTAGAAAGCGGTTCGCCGGAAATACTTAAGCTTATGAATAAAAATATTAATCTTGAACAAATATTTACAGCTTTTAAATGGGCAAAAGAAGCTAAAATAGAAACTTTTGCTTATATGATTGTCGGCTATCTTAATGAATCAGAAAAAACAATGAAACAAACGCTTGATTTTGTAAAAAAATTAAAACCGGATTTACTTATGTATAATGTTGCAACCCCTCTTCCTTGTACAAAATTATTTGAACAATCAGTTGAAGCAGGATTAGTCGATTCAAATTACTGGCAAAAATTTCTTAAAGATGAAAATTATCCGAGAATTCCTTATTTGTTTAAAGATACAGAAAAATGGATTGATAAAGCTTATAGAGAATTTTTCTTTTCTCCTTCTTTTATTTTAAAAAAGATTTTAGAAATAAGACCGGGCAATATACTTCTTTATTTAAAAGCTTTTAAAGGCATTAGGGGATTAAAAAAATGAATATTAAAAATTTTATTAATAAAATCAGTTATATTTTTCATTTATTAATTTTAAGCAAAATTTTTAAAAAGCCATATCATGTCCATTTTCAGTTAACAAGAAGGTGTAATTTCAGATGTCTTTCTTGCTGTGTATGGAAAAATGAAGCGGATTTGACTTCTGAATTAAAACTTGAAGAAATTAAAATTTTAGCTGAAAATCTTCGTAAAATAGGAGTTAAAAGCGTAGCTTTAACAGGAGGAGAACCTCTTTTACGTAAAGATTTGTTTGAAATTATAAATATATTCAAAAAAAATAATTTTATAGTAAGACTTCAAACCAATGGTTGTTTAATTAATGAAGATTTTATAAAAAAAATTTTTTCTATAGGTTTGGATGATATTTATGTATCTCTGGATAGTTTAAAACCTGATATTTTTACTAAAATTAACGGCTTAGAAAATGAGAATATATTTTATAAAGTTGTTGAAAATATAAAAAAAACATCTGTAATAGCAAAAAAATATGGAGTAGGAGTTTTTTTAACAACAGTTTTGCAACCGATAAATATTGAAGAAGTTGAAAATCTAAATAAATTTGCACAAGAAAATAATTGTTTAATAGGTTTTTATGGTTTAGAAATGGGAGATGAAACTGATAAAAACAATATTCGTTCTTGTGATTCCCAACTATTGCCGGATGAAAAACAAAAAAAATCTTTAAAAGAAACTTTTGTAAAAATTAAACAACTAAAAAAAGAAAAAAAATCCCCGATTTTTAATTCTAATAAGCTTTTAGATGATTTTATTAATTATTATTCATCTTCCAATTTAAATATGAGATGGAATTGCAATGCAGGGGACTATTATTTGGAAGTATTTGCAAACGGTCTTCTCGGTGTATGCAATGCAACACCTGAAATTTCGGGATTTGATTATAAAAATATTAAGGATTTATATAAAAACAAGGAAAAAGAGAAAATCTTTAAAAAATACAGAAAAAAATGTAATGGATGTATTTGCACAAGACAACTTGAATATTTGGTTAACGATTTCTCGGATATAATAAATAAATCCCTGCAATATATTAATAAATTTATCATATCAATTTGACTTTGTTTTATAAAAACATTATATTGAAAATTAGATTAACAAGATGAAAAAACTTATTAATAAACAGTATTAACAAATTAATTTGATTTAAATGGGTAAGTTAATTAAAAGTGTATAATTTAAAAACACAAATAAATAATATTTCTGATTTATTTGATATTTCCAAAGAAATTAGATTAAATATACTTGATTTATATAAAAAAGCAAATGCCGGTCATATTGGTTCATCTTTATCTTGTATTGAATTGCTGGTTTATTTTAATCTTTATAAATCTGCAGAAAATGATTATTTTATTCTCTCAAAAGGACATGCTGCAGCTGCCTTGTATTCTGTTTTAAATTTTAAAGGTTTAGTTTCTGAAAAAGAATTAGCGACTTTTTATAAAGAAGGTACATTTTTTAGTGCACATCCACCTGCAAAAGGGATTGAAGGAATACCGTTTGCTACAGGAAGCCTGGGACATGGGCCTTCTCTGGCAGCAGGACTGGCTCTCGGGGCAAAAATCAATAATACAAAACAAAATATCTATTGTTTAGTTTCAGACGGAGAATGTAATGAAGGTTCTGTTTGGGAAGCAGCTGCATTTGCAGCACATAATAACTTAAATAATCTTACTATTATTGTTGATAAAAATAATATACAAGCTTTTGGTTTTACTAAAGAAGTAATGAATATGGAAAACCTATCGGAAAGATGGAATGTATTTGGCTGGAATACAGCTGAATGTGATGGACATAATTTTTATTCGATTGAAAAAGCTTTTGATAAACTAAACAAAGAAAAAAATGAAAAACCTAAATGCATAGTTTGCAATACTATAAAAGGAAAAGGTGTCAGTTTTATGGAAAACACCGTAGATTGGCATTATTTGACCATGAATGATGAACAATATAAAATTGCTTGCGAAGAAGTGAAAAATTGTAAACCTGAAGAATATATAAAAAAATGAGAAAAGAATTTGCACAATCTATTATAAATATTGCTAAATCGTATGATAAATTGATTTTTATAACCGGAGATATTGGCTTTAACGCTCTTGAAGAAGTTAAAGAAGTACTTGGCAATAGATTTATAAATGCAGGAGTTGCTGAACAAAATATAATAGGTCTTGCGGCAGGTCTTGCAAAACAAGGGTTTCATCCATTTGTATACTCAATAGCACCTTTTATAGTTTACAGAGGCTATGAACAAATAAGAAATGATATTACTTTTCATAATTTACCGGTCATAATTACCGGAAATGGAGGAGGATACGGATATGGAATTATGGGCGCAACTCACCATGCAATCGAAGATTATGGAGCTTTAAGTCTACTAAATATTAAATGCATAGCCCCTATGATTAATAATGATGTTGAAAAAGCCGTAAAAACAGCGATATCATATAACAGCCCAATTTATTTACGCCTTGGTTATGGTTCTTTGAATAATAAAATTTCTGAATTTAATGATTGGCGGCAGTTGCTAACAGGAAATGAAATTACAATAGCAACAATAGGATCAATCGGCATTAATAGTTACCTTGCAGCTGAACAATTTTCAGGAAAAGCAGATTTATGGTCAATAGGAGAAATCCCTTTTAAAGAAATTCCTTCTGAATTTATTGACTCGGTTAACAAGACGAAAAAACTGATTTGTATTGAAGAACATGTTAAAAGAGGAGGATTTGGAGAATATCTGGTTTCAAAATTAATAGAAAACGGATGTAGTAATTTTTGCTTAGAATTATTGACAGCAAAAGGATATCCCAGCGGAACTTACGGTAGCCAAAATTTTCATAGAAAAGAATCTGGAATTGATATAGAATCAATAAAAACAAGTATCATAAAAATGGCTGAAAAGAGGGAACAATAGTTGCAAGAAAATATTAATAATGAATCGGTTTTTGCTGAAGATATAGAAAAACTTAAAGGACCTATATTAATTTTTGGAGTTAGCGGGTTTGAAGGATCTAATATATTTAGAAAAATACTGAAACACAGAGATGATTGTTTTGGAGTTTTAGATGATAACAAAGAGTATTGGAGATTAAAAAATTTACCTTTAAGAAATCTTAAAAAATGTGATATTACAAAAGTCCATGAAATCGAATCTTTAATTAATAATTTAAACCCTAAAACAATATATAATTTTGCAGAATACGGTTCTTATTCTTATCAACAAAATGTCAAAAGAATTTATGATGTAAATTTTACCGGATTAGGTTTATTGCTGGACACCATTAAAAATAAAAACATTTCAGCTTTTATTCAGGCAGGATCTTATGCTGAATACGGTTTTAACAGCCAATACCCTGATGAAAATTCTTCTCTGGAACCATATAGCGAATATTCGGTATCAAAGATAGCCTCTAATTATTTAATTAAATATTTCGGAAATGTTTATAATTTACCGATAGTCAATTTAAGATTTTATTCTGTTTACGGTCCATGGGAAGAGCCTGACAGGTTGGTTTCACAATTAATCGTTAAAGGATTTAATAAACAATATCCTTCTTTCGCTTCTCCAACAGTTACTAAAGATTTTATTTATATTGATGATGCAATAAATGCTGTTCTAAAGGCCTCTTTAACGGCAGAAAACTTTAAAGGAGAAACTTTTAATATTGCTTCCGGTCTAAAAACCTCCCTACAGGAACTTGCTGATTTTTCAAAAAATCATTTTGAAATTCCTTTTGAACCTTCTTTTTTTAATTTTGAAAAAAGAAATTGGGATTTAGATTTATGCGCGGGAAATATTGAAAAAACTATAAATTTGCTAAACTGGAAACCCCAAATTAATATAAATGACGGCTTAATTAGAACAGCAAACTGGATGAAAAACAAAACGGAATTTTATAAAAATTATATTCTTGATAAAACTTTTGAAAAAAAAGATAAAATTAGTGCAATTATAGTTTGTTATCGTGATGAACCGGCTATTCCCGTTATGTATGAAAAACTGGTTAAAGTTTTTAATAAACTTGCTGTAAATTATGAAATAATTTTCGTTAATGACCGAAGCCCCGATAATTCAGAAGAAGAAATAAAAAAACTTTCAGAAAATGATCATAATGTTATCGGTATTACTCACAGCAGAAATTTTGGAGCACAACCCGGATTTTTGAGTGGTATGGAAATTTGTTCGGGAAATATTGCTGTTCTTCTTGATGGTGATTTACAAGATCCGCCGGAATTAATAGAGGATTTTTATAAAAAATGGAAAGAAGGTTATGACGTAGTTTATGGAATAAGACAAAAAAGAGAGATGTCTTCATTTATGGAATTTCTTTTTAAAACTTATTATAGAATATTCAAGTTTCTGGCAGATATTGAAATACCTAATGATGCGGGAGATTTTTCTTTATTAGACAGAAAAGTTATTAACCAATTATTATTATTACCGGAAAAAGATGTCTTTTTAAGAGGTCTAAGAGCCTGGGTTGGATTTAAGCAAACGGGTATCCCTTACTATAGACCTGAAAGGATGTTTGGAAAATCGACAAATAACATTATAAGGTATATTTGGTGGGCTAAAAAAGGAATTTTTTCTTTCAGCTACAAGCCTCTTGAGTATATATCATATGCCGGTTTCTTTATATTCGTTTTTGCGTTTTTATTTGCTATAGTTCAATTTATTATAAAACTTATGTATCCTTCTTTAGTTCCAACAGGACTTACAACGATAATTTTGCTTATTTTATTAATCGGCGGAGTTCAATTATTTGCAATAAGTATTATAGGAGAATATATTGCAAAAATAATCGAAGAAACTAAAGGACGACCAAGATTTATAAGAAAAGCAATTATAAATTCCAATATCATCATAGAAGATGTAAACGAAATAGAAGATTTTATTAATAAACAAAAAATAAAAATAGGAAGTAATAAAAATGAATATTAATTTAATCGAAATGTTATGTCCTATTTGTCAAGATAAACAGGATATTACTCAACTTTATCCTGCAAATTTTTCGTATGAAGATTTTAATATTAATACATTTACAGCAAGACGTATAGACTATGGCTGTCATTACAGAATAGTAAAATGTAAATGCGGAATGGTTTTTTCAACACCAATATTATCAGAAGAAATTATAAACAAATTATATTTTGATAGTGATTTTACTTATGAAGAAGAAGTTAAAAATATTCAAAAATCGTATCTTAAAGTATTAAAAAAGCTTTTTAATAAAAGTTTAAATGGTTTATCAGTATTAGAATTTGGCTGTGGCAACGGTTTTTTTTTAGAAAAACTTCTTAAAGAAGGCATTAAAGAAGTAAAAGGAATCGAACCTTCTTTAAAAGCAGTGCTAAAGGCAAATCCTTTAATTAAAGAATTTCTTCTCAATGATATTATTGAAAATGCAAATTTAAAGACTGATTATTTTGATATAGTATGTTCTTTCCACACATTAGATCACGTTAGAAATCCTTTAAGCAGTATTAAAAAATCTTATGATCTTTGCAAAAAAGGCGGAGTGTCATTTTTTATTACACATGATGTTGATGCCTTACAAGCTAAAATTTTAAAAGACAAATCTCCTGTTATAGATATAGAGCATATTTATTTATTTAATAAATCAACCTTAAAAAAACTTCTTGAAGAAGCCGGTTTTAAAGATATAAAAGTAGTTGATATAAAAAACTATTATAGTTTAAATTATTGGATAAAAATGTTTCCTTTTCCTAAATTACTTAAAGATAATATAATTAAAATTATAAAATATTTAAAAATTGATGATTTAAATTTGGGTATTAAAGCTGGAAATATAGCGATATTGGGTTATAAATATTAATTTAAGGACTAAAAACTTGTTAATTGAAGAAAAACAAACTGAATTTATATTATTAGAAACAAATTGTCCTTACTGCTCTTCATTTAATAAAAACAATCTTGTTAAAACTAAAGATTATGAAATGGACTACAATGTTGAATTCACTGTTTCAGTTTGTATTGACTGTGGTTTTATATATACATCCATAAGACCCGAAGAAGAAGTACTATATAAAGTTTTTTATCCTGATAATTATTTATGTTATGGAGTTAAACATAAAAAAGGATTAGCTTGTTTTATAGACAAAGTTAGGATGGGGAAACAAGCTAAAGAAAGAGCTTCTTTAATTAAAAAATATTTTCAGAAAAAAAATATCAAAATCCTTGAAGTTGGATCTGCAACAGGTGAATTTTTACAATTTGTTAAAAACAATTATGGATGGGAATCTGAAGGAATTGAACCAAATGAACAATTGGCAATACAGTGTAAGCAAGAAGGACTTAATATAATTAATTCCACTTTAGAAAATGCTTCTATAAAAGATGATTATTATGATGTAATATGCTTATTTAATGTTTTAGAGCATTTATGGGATCCAAAAGCTGCTTTGATAAAGTTAAATAAATCATTAAAAAAAGATGGAATAATTATTGCAGAATTACCAAATCCTAATTCTCCTATGAGAACACTATTTGGCAAACACTGGTTTTTATATCATTTACCTAGACATCTTTCTCATTTTTCCGAAAAATCTTTAGCAAATATTATGCAAAAAACAGGATTTTATCATTTGAAAACTTTTAAGATGTTTAGACCGACTGTAAATGCTTTAAGTTTTCAATATAAAATAAAAGATAATATCAAATCTAAAATAATAAAAAATATTTTAAATACTAATAACCCATTAATAATATTATTATCACTAATTGTTGAAATTATTAATAATCTATTTTATGATTCCAATATCGTTCTTTCAGTATTTAAAAAAGAAAAAACACCTTCTATAAAAGAAAATACACACTTAATAACAAAAAGGATTAGTTAATGAAATTAGGGCAATTTTCAACTCAATTTCGATTGAGATTAATAACAAAAAAACTTCCCTTGATGATAAAAATTTTTAAACAAATTGCGGGAAATTATCTGGGATTTTGGAATAATACTTCAAAATTAAGATCAATGGTTGTAATGATAAATACTGAATGCAACATGAGATGTGAACATTGTTTTGCAGAATCTTTTTCAAATATAAAAAACAGAGAAAAACTCTCTTTAAATGAAATAAAAACTGCTATTAAAGAAATGAAAAAAGAAGGTGTATTTCATTTTGCTCTTCAAGGAGGAGAACCCTTTTTGCATCAGAATTTAAATGAAATAATAAAGGCAACAAATCCATCCAGTAGTTATATTACTCTTGTTTCTAACGGTGGTATTGTTAATAAACAAAAATTAAAAGAAGTATATGAACTTGGAGTAGATAAATTAGCACTAAGCATTGACAGTTTTATACCTGAAGAGCACGATTCATTTAGAAATTCTCAGGGGGCTTATCAAAAAGCTATGCAAGCACTCGATGAAGCAAGAGAAGTAGGACTTGATACAGGTGTGGCAATTACTGTAACAAATGATACTTTACACACAGAAAGCGTACAGAAATTAATAAATTATTGTCTTTCTAAAAATATTAATGTTGAGATTAATATTCCTCAACCTATTGGAAACTGGGATGGCAGATTAGATTTGATTTTAACAGATGAAAATTTTAAATATATTAATGATCTTCATAATAAAGATAAGAGAATTAGAAGAGATTTGTATCAGCATTTAGGAAGAAGCGGTTGCCCTGCGGTTACAGAATCTTTATATATGAATGTATTTGGTGATATTTTTCCTTGTGTATATATGCATATAGGTATTGGCAATATAAAAGAAAATAGTTTAAAAGATATAAGAAACAGAGCTTTAACAATTCGTGAATTCAGAGAATATCCTGATAAATGTCTTGCAGGTGAAGATAAAGATTTTATAGAAAAATATGTGAGTAAAGGTTTTGATAAAGAAAAACCTGCTAATGGAGAAGAAATATTTAATTTATCACCATTTCCCCAAAAAAACAAATCGTTTTAAATTTTTAAAAAAACAGGTTTATAAATAAAAAATTAATGCAGAAGGAGGTAATTTGTCATATAGTAAACAGCAAAATATACATCAATTTGGTGAAGATATAGAAAAATTTGGCGGTTATGTGTATACAAGAGATATCTATTCCAGCAAGATAGCGCATGAAAGAAATACTGAAGCAATTTTAGAAAGTGTTGATTTTGAGGGGAAAAGAGTTATTGATGCCGGTTGTGGCGATGGTACCTATACTCAAATGCTTATAACAAGAGGTAAAGCAAAACAGGTACTTGCCTTTGATCCATGTGAAAAAGCTTTAGAATTTGCAAAAATAAATAATAATATTCAAAATAATATAAATTACATAAATGCCGATACAGATAATTTTGTTTTAGATAGTGAAGAAAAATATGACATAACTTTATTTAGGGGAATGTTACATCATATTCAATATCCGAATCAAGCTATTGAAAAAGCATTAGAGTGGTCTGATATGGTTGTAATTCTTGAGCCTAACGGTTATAGCCCTATTTTAAAAATAATAGAACAATTTTCAAAATATCATAAAGAACACGGGGAATGCTCGTATGGATTTGTTAAACTAAATAAATGGATAAATGAAGCCGGAGGAAAGGTAATTTATCACAAAAGAGCTGGTTTAGTTCCTTGTTTTTGTCCTGATTGGGCGGCTAAATCATTAAAGTTTATTGAACCACTTTTTGAAAAAACCCCTGTTATAAATGCTTTATTTTGTGCTGTAGATATTATAGTTTATAAATCTGTCAAAAATTTATCAAAATAGTATAAACACCCATTTTTTAAAGGAAGTCTTAAATTGTTGAAACATTTAAATCAAACTAATTTCCCATTTTTATGGAAGATATTTCAGTTAACAGTCGGTGGAACCTGTGTTAAAAGACAACTTTCAACACAGTTCTATAATAATGAAAAAAACATATTAGAAGTTGGCTGTTCACTGGGTAATGTATCCAGGGCATTTGTAAAATTTCCTAATATAAATTTTAAAGGGATAGATATAGATCCTGTTGTTATAGATTATGCAAAAAAAGATTTTAAAAAGTATAAAAATTTTGAATTTGAATGTCAGGATATTTCAACTTTATTTGAAAGCTCTGAAAAATATGACTATATATTGCTCTGTGGGCTTTTACATCATATTAATGATGAAGAAGTTGTAGAAATGTTAAGATCTGTTAGTAAAATACTAAATCAAAACGGCAAAATTGTTATAGTTGATATTTTATTACCGGAAATTAATGATAATTTATTATATAAAATGTATGTTAAGTTGGATAAAGGTCATTATATTAGAAAATACAATGATTTAAATAATTTAATTATGAAAACAGATACATTTTTGAATTTAATTGAAAATAATCTTTATTTTGTCGGAGGAACCCCGATTTTCTGGCCTAAATGTGCAAGAGCTGGATTATATGTCTTAAATTTAAAATAGAAATGCAAATAGTCAAACTAAAAACAATACTTTAGGATTTAATATGAATAAAATATTTAATAATACAAAAGAATTTATAAAAGAAAATAAATTTTTATTAATTGTACTTATTTTTCTTTCTGTCATTCTGCAGACGATAGCATATCAAAGCTATCAAGCAGATTACAGAAATATTTTCGTAGCAATAAAGTCTTATTTAAGCGGATATAACCCTTATTTGAATAATATTATACATGGTTCAGCTTATGCGGACTCTAATTTTAATGGATTTTATTCTCGATTAGGCTATCCACCATTATCATTTCTATTATTTATTCCTTTTGGTTTATTAAATTCTTATGCTGTGTCTAAAGAACTATGGACAGGTTTTTCGTGTGTAATATTAATTACGTTTATTCTGTATTTAAAGAAAATTCACAATATCGATGATAAATTTTGCATACTGGCATTTATCTCTATACCTGTTATAACAAACATTGAAAGAGGTCAGGTTTATATATTATTAGCACTTTTATTTGTTTTAGCATATAAATTTAGAGACAAATTTTGGAGCGGTCTTTTAATTGCTGTTTCATTTCATTTAAGGCTAATGCCTATTTTGGTTTTGCTATATTTTTTAATTAGGAAACAATATAAAATATTTTTCTCTTCTATCTTTTTTTCAATAATCCTGTTTGTAATTTCGTTAAGTTTTGTTAGCATAAGTTATTATTTTGATTTATATAATAGTTGGCATCATGCACTTGATAAACTTATATTTATCGACCTTACTAAATATAAAATCCCAAACATACCCGTAGTTATTGGAGATTATATTAGAACTACCGAAGGAAATTATTTTTATAATCAATTTGCGTTTTTTTTGAATCCCTCTATTAACTTTTTAAATAACTTTTTTAAAAATACTATTTTTATTAACTTTACATCAATATTAGCTATGATTACATATTTAATAAGTATTAGGAAAAGACCTGAAAATCCTATTTATTATTATGTTTTTATACTTTTAACACTATCTTTTAATTTTATCGCAGTAATTTATCAAATGGTTTATTATTTGCCCTTTTATTTTGCCGCGTTAAAAAAATATCAGGATAACCTATTATTAGTCATATTACTTACATTTCCTTTGTTTACACCAACATTTATGCGTCAGGGAGCAATTGATTGTATGGGAGGAATTTCTCCCTGTTATATTTTTGCATTGTTAATCGCATTTTATATTCTGTCTAAAGAATCTTGTAAAAAAGAGCCTTTGTTAGATAAGGAACAATAAATGAATAATTTTACAAATAGACTTTCTTGTTTAATTAAAGAATATTTTGCTGTTTTAATAATTTTTCTTTGTTATTTATATTCTTTTTTACCGTTACCTTTTGTTCAATTTTCTGATGGTTATTGGCTATCTCTTCCAAGGTTTGGTTATGCGGTTAAAGAGATTTTTACAGGACATTTTCCGGTTTTAAATAGTTTTCAATTTTGTGGAAATAATTTTTTAGCAGATGTATCAACTAATATACTTAATCCGACATTTATTTTTTATTTATTTTTAAAGCCTGTATGGGCTTATACCGTAAGCGTACTTTTATTATTTTTTATTTTATTAATAGGAACCTGGAAATATTTTAGAGAGAGGGGCTTTTCTTATGCAGCATCAATAGTCGGATTGCTGGGTTATGCATATAGCGGACAAATACTTTTTTGGAGTTTATACCATGGAATGAATCTTTCCTTTACTTTATTTCCCTGCATATTATTCGCTTTAAGAAGATTTGAAAATACAAAATTAAAAAAATGGCGTTTTTTAGCTTTTATATTTTCATTTTTAACTATGCTAGGCGGTTTTATACAATTTTCAATACTGGTTTTAGCAGTAGCAATTATCGAAGGTATGAAAGATTTTTCTTTAAAAAACATAAAAGAAACTATAAAAAACAGGGCTATTACAATAATTTTAGGAGGATTATCCGCATTTATTGTTATAATACCTACTCTTGAAGCAATTTTATACAGCTATAGAAAATACGTGCCTTATTCATCAATTATTACCCCCAAACTGGGCATATTAACTTTAATTATGCCTTTTTGGGGCAATTCGGGGGGACTTCATAATTATTGTGATTATTTTTATTATATTGGATTAGTTTTAATAATCCTTGCTTTTTATGGATTAAGAGTTAATTTCAAAGAATTAATAATTCAGCCGTTTTTTATTTTTTCACTAATATTTCCTCTTATTATATTAGTTGTTTATTTGAATATATTACCTGAGAATTTTCAATTAGGAATAGCTTCAGACCCTTTTAGAGGAATATTTGTATTTATTTTCATGCTTTCTATTCTTGCGGCTATAGGAACTGACAAACTTATTAATCTTTTTAAAGTTAATGATAAATTATTCAAATTGCCTAAAGAATTTATATATTGTTTTCTTATTTGTTTATTTTTTATTTTTCTTTTAATTCCGGTTTATGAACGATTTTTAAATTTAATATTTCAAATGTCGATTATTGTTTTATTTTTGTTAATTGGATTTATTTTAATACCGGTGTTAAAAAAGAAAAAAACAAACTTTAACATAACAATTTTTTCTTTTTGGATAATTCTTTTAGTTTTTGTAAATTGTATTTTTCAGGCAAATAATTATCTTTCTACAAATGTGATTCATAATCTTACTAATGTGATAGAAATAAGAAAAAAACAGGGAATGCCGGTTTCTTTATTGCCTAATGAAGGAAGAATTGTTGATGCTTCTCCGTTTACTAATTATTTTGATGATTGGGCACAATGTTACAAAATAAGATCAATGGGCGGCTATGCAACATTAATGCCTGCATCAATATTTCTTCGAATGAAAAATGATGACTTATTTCCTAAAGAATATAGCGCTTTTTCCCATTTTAAAAATAATACAAATACAAATCCCGACATTCTGGCAAAATATGGCGTTAAATATTTAATTGCAGATAATAATATAGTAAATTTTACATTTAACGGCAATTTAAAATATGTTGCCCCGATGATTTTAAATTCTTCCGTTAATAATTCTAATAAAAAACTTTTAAAAGAAGGTTGGCAGATAGTTTTTAAATCAGCAGACGGATATCTCTTTAAAAATCCTAAATATGTTGGAAGATCCTATGTCACCGACAAAAATGGTAACATATTGAAGGGTGCTAAAATTTCCATTGATAAGGATAATTATATAAAAATTCATATCAATGGAAAAAAAGGACAAACCTTAATACTGGCAGATACATGGATACCTGGCTGGAAATGTTATGATAATGGAAAAAAAGTTAAAGGATTCGATGCAAATGGTTTTAAAGGCTATAATTTAAATTATTCAGGAGATCATGAAATTGAATGGGTTTATCAACCAAAATCATTTTTTTATGGAGGTATAATTTCAATTTTTAGTATTTTTGCTTTTATTTTATTATCTTTTTATAATAAAAAAATAAAGTAGTAAATTTATAAAAATTTAGAGGGCGGTTTCGGGTAAAAAATGAACTTAGAAAATAATATAGAACAACATTTGAGCCATTTCCTTCAGGTAATTACAAACGCCGAATTTTCGGATCGTGAAAATTTAATAAGCCGGGAAAACTGGTTTGTTAATGTTTTAAAATTACTTGAAAAAATTAAAAAGAGTGAAAAAAAACTTTTCTTTCTGGGAAATGGTGCCAGTGCTTCTATGGCGGCTCATTTCTCTACTGATTTTACCAAAAACGGTAATATTGCATCATTTTCTAATATTGAAGGATCTTTTATAACCTGTTTCAGTAATGATTATTCTTATGAAAATGCTTATATGGAAATGCTTAAAAGACTAATGAAAGATGGAGACGGCTTAATAGCAATAAGCAGCTCGGGTTCTTCCCCAAATCTTTTAATTTCGGCGGATTATGTAAGAAAAAATCTAAAAAACAGCCCTATAATAACTTTTACATCTTTTAATCCTGAAAATTCTCTCAGAAAAAAGGGTGATTATAATTTATATGTTAAAGCCGATGATTACAGCTTTGCAGAGTCTTCACATGCTTATTATCTGCATTTATTAACAGATTTATTTACCAGAAAAGATAAATATAACTTGTCTGAATTACTTAATAATATCGCATTGCAAAGCTGAACAAGTATTATGACAAATTCATACAGAATAGATAACCATAAATTAATATTCCATCCCCAAAGGGTGGCTCAATGGCAAGCTGATAATGAACAATGGGATACAGCAAAAAGCATTTACCCGATATATCTTGAAATTTCGCCTGTCGGACATTGCAATCACAGATGTGTTTTTTGTGCAAAAGACTATATAGGTTATAAAAAAAGAGAAATTCCTTATGAAATTTTAAAACAAAGAATAACAGAAATGGCTGATTTAGGCGTTAAAAGCTTAATGTTTGCAGGCGAAGGCGAACCCCTGCTTTATAAAAAACTTCCTGAAATTATAGAACACTGCGAAAATGTAGGAATAGACACATCATTGACCACTAATTTCGCTATAGTTTCACAAGAAGCTCTTGAAATATATGTTAAAAACTGCAAATGGATAAAAGTAAGTCTTAATGCAGGAAACGCCAAAGTTTATTCTGAAATTCACAGGACAAAAGAAGAAGATTTTAATAAAGTTCTGGAAAATCTTTCTAAAGCTGTATCTTTAAGAAAAGAAATCGGAAAAGGGTCTACTCTAGGTGCTCAAATGCTTTTATTGCCGGAAAATTCTAATTCAGCAGCAGAACTTGCACAAATTTCAAGAGATATCGGACTTGATTATCTTGTTATAAAACCTTATTCCCAGCATTTATCAAGCAACACAAAAAAATATGAAAATATTTTATATTCTGATTATATGTTCCTTGAAAAAGAGCTTGAAAAGTATAATACCGAAACCTTTAAGGTTATTTTCAGGACAAATACTATGAAGAAAATGACTAATAAAGTTGAAAGATATAAAAAATGCGGTGCCGTTCCGTTTTTCTGGGGATATATAATGTCTGACGGCAATGTTTTCGGGTGCAGCTCATTCTTAGAAAATCCCGAATTTTGTTATGGTAATATTAATGAGAATTCTTTTCAAGAAATCTGGGAAGGTGAAAGAAGAAAAGAAAATTTTGAATACATAAAAACCACAATGAATGCGGAAAATTGTCGTATAAATTGCAGAATGGATGAAATAAACAGGTATTTATGGGAACTAAAAAACCCATCACCTCATGTCAACTTTATATAAGATTAGATTGCCACTTAGTGGTGCAGCGATGCTGCCGCAATGACAATACAAAAGGCAAAGACAAATGGAAATTAACGAAAAAATTTTAAATATAAACGAAATTATCGAATATATTAAAGAGCAAAAAAGTTCGGAACAAAAAGTTGTGCTTTGTCAGGGACACTTTAATACCGTACATCCGGGGCATTTAAGATTTTTAGAATATGCAAAAAAGCAGGGAGATTGCTTAATTGTAGCAATTCAGGGTTATAATTACCTTGAGGAGAAGAATAAAAAGAATTTTTTTGATGAATACGACAGGGCAAGAGGTGTAGCTTCCCTGCAAAAAGTCGATAAAGTGATTATTTTTAATGATATTTCTTTTTTAGACGTAATAAAAGCCGTACAGCCGGATTTTTATGTAAAAGGCGAAGAATTTAGCGATAAAACTGATTTTATAAAAGACGAAATAGATCTGGTTGAAAAATTAAACGGAAAAGTAGTCTTCAGCTCTGGTCGCGTAGAATATTCCACATACGATTTGTTGAATGATAACCTTTTAAGTCTTTCTCAAAAGAAATTGCAAAAATTTAAAGAAGCTGTAGCAAGGCAAAAAATCCAGCCTGAAAAACTAAATAATTATATTGATTCTTTTAAAGATTTAAATATTCTTGTTATAGGAGATACGATTGTTGATGAATATATTGCCTGTGATGCATTAGGGATGAGCAGCGAAGCTCCCGTGATCAATATAAAAGAAGTAGAAAAAAGGGATTTTGTAGGAGGGGCAGCGGTTGTATCAAGACATATAAAAAGTCTCGGGGCAAATTGTTATTTTGTTTCCGTAATAGGCAACGATGAACCCGCTAATATAGTTAAAAAAGAGCTTCAACAGGAAAACATAAAAGCAAATTTGATTTGCGATAATGAACGTCAAACAACTTTTAAAATGAGATATATGGTCGGAAACCAAAAATTACTAAGAGTTTCAAGACTTCAGGAACATCATATAAATTCCAAAATCGAAAAACAAATCATTGATTATATAAATTTAATTGCTGATGATATTGACGGAATTGTCATAAGCGACTTTTCTTACGGTGTAATCACTCCAAATCTTATTAAAAACATTTCTAAAATAGCAGAATTAAAAAATATCAAGCTTTTTGGTGATTCTCAAAGCAGCAGCCAAATAGGTGACATATTAAAATTCAATAATTTTGATCTTATCACTCCGACAGAAAGAGAAGCAAGAATTGCGCTTGGTGATAAGCATAGCGGGCTTGAAAAAATAGGAACAACCCTTGTTGAAAAACTTAATCTTAAAAACCTTGTTTTGACTCTTGGTGAAAACGGTTTTATTTCTTATCAAAACATTTCAGAAAACGAGGATAAATTTCTACAAACGCAACATTTCAATGCTTTAAACGTAAATCCTGTTGATGTAATGGGCGCAGGCGATTCTCTTCTTTCAGGATTGGTTCTGGGACTTTGTGCAGGAGCAAATTTAATGGAAGCTTCTGTTATTGGAGCAGGAATTGCTTCTATTGCAGTAAGTAAAGTCGGTAATATCCCTATAAAATTGGAAGAACTTAAAAAATGGATACAGGAAACCTTTTAAATAGCGAAGTAAATTTAAGATCAAAAGCAAATGAAATAAGAAAAAAAACCGTTGAGTTTGCTGTAAACAAAGGCGGCGAACATATTGCCCCGTCATTATCCTGCGTTGATGTTTTAACTGTACTTTATTACAAAATTATGAACATTCCTAATCGTCAATGCGAGAAACATAGTGACGAAGCAAACTATAAACCATTGAACAAATGGATTGCTTCGTCGCATCCTACGGCTGCTCCTCTCAATGACAAGAACGACTGGGAAAATCGTGATAGATTTATTCTTTCAAAAGGACATGGCTGTTATTCGCTTTATGTAATATTAAATGACCTCGAAATTATTCCTGATAGCGAAATTCAGAATTTTCATAACGGCGGTTCTTTAAAAGGGTGTGTGGAAATTAATCATGATTATGGACTGGAAACCAGTTGCGGATCTCTTGGTCATGGTTTACCTGTTGCTGTTGGTATTGCCTTTGGGGCAAAATTGCAAAATAAGGATTATAAGGTTTATTGTCTTGTCGGTGATGGAGAAATGCAGGAAGGTTCTATGTGGGAAGCCATTCAGTTTGCAGCAAAACATAAACTGTCAAACTTAATATTGATTATAGATAATAACGGACTTCAGGCAATGGATTTTCTTGAAAATATTCTTATTGATAAGAAGGATGAAAACCATTTTGAAAGAAAATTATCTGCTTTTGGTTTTGAAACAGCTTCCTGTAATGGTCATGATGTTGAAGAAATAGAATCGGCAATATTAAAGTTAAATAAAAATTCCGAAAACAAGCCAAAAGCTATTATTGCAAAAACTATAAAAGGATATGGACTTCTCTGTATGGAAAATATACCAAAATTTCACTTTAGAACACCCTCTCAAGAAGAATTTAATATGGGTAACAGATATGAATAACTACAGAAGTGCTGTTATAGATAAACTAATTCCTTATGCGAGAGAAGATAAAAGAATTATTCTTCTTGTATCAGATATGGGATTTGGCGTTACTGATAAATTTAAGGAAGAATTTCCGGATAGATTTTATAACGTTGGAATTATGGAACAGGGTTCTGTTGGAATAGCAGCAGGTATGGCAATGACAGGATTAATTCCCGTTTTTTATTCTATAGTAAATTTTCTTGCTTTTCGAGCGATAGAACAAGTCAGAAATGACGTTGTTTTGCAGGATTTAAACGTAAAATTTGTAAGTACGGGAGTGAATAATTATTTTAAAGCACTCGGAAATTCTCATATTTGTGATGAAGATGACATAAAATTAATGGAACTCATAAACATGCCTGTATATAATCCTTATAAGTCCTCCCTCTGTCATTGCGAGGAGGCGACTGTGTTGCCGACATGGCAATCTGAAAATTTTGATAAACTTTTTGACAGTTGGATAACAAGTACAAAAACAGGATACATAAGAGTTTAGAATTATAATAAAAAACAGGAAAAAATAATGGATAAAGCACTTTATGATTTTGACGCAAAATATCAAAAAGAAAACTGGTGGCATATTAGTAGAATTAAAATAATAGAAACGGTTATAAAAACATATATAAAAAATATCGGGGAAAAAGCGGAAATTTTGGATATTGGAAGTGGAACAGGTGGAAATTTCGAACTTTTATCCCGATTTACTAAAAATATTATAGGTATGGAGTGCAATTCTTATGCAAGAGAACTTTCACAACAAAATTATGCTTTTAATACAATAAATGGAAATTTACCTGATAATATTCCTTTTTCTGATGAAAGTTTTGACTTAATAACTCTTTTTGATGTTTTGGAACATGTAGATGATGATATAAATTCATTAAAAAATGTTTTATCTAAAATAAAAACGGGTGGTCATATTCTTATAACAGTTCCTGCGTATCAGTTTTTGTGGAGCGGTCATGACGAAATAAATAACCATAAAAGAAGATATACTTTGGACGAATTATTAACTAAAATGAAAAAAGCAGGCATAACAATAAAATATGGTAGTTATTTTAATACATGGCTTTTTCCTTTAATTTTTGCAGTAAGATTTATTAAATCAAAAATCAGCGTTTTGAAAGATAAAGAAGATACATTTTTACCTCCAAAACCGATAAATTCTCTGTTAAAATTAATAATGTCCAGTGAAAGCCTTATTATCCAAAATGGAAGTTGTCCTTTTGGTGTTTCAATAATTGCATTGGGTTATAAAGAAAAACAGAATTAAGGAAATTTTATGGAAAAAATAAAAAAATTAAATATAATAACGGGCATTGTTTTAGCAGGATTTATAATTGCAATTATTTATCACTATATTTTGGGAAATATTTTTCATTTAGATTATCCTTACAATACCTTTTTGTTTAACCCGAAAGTTCGATTTTCAGATTTTACTATAAATATGTACAGTATTTTTAGAACAAATGAATTTAATCCTTATAATCAAAATTGGGCTTATGTAAATTATTTCCCTTTTGGAGTATGGATACAATATCTTTTTACCAAAATACCTTTGCTTCTTTCATTTTTAATATTTATGATTACATCTATTGTTTATTATGGAATTTATAATTATAAAAATATTAAAAAATTTTTACCGGCAAGCTGTAAATTTAATATTATAACAAGTTTTTTTATAATATCTTTTTTATCTTATCCTTTTCTAATATGGTTTGATAGGGCAAATTTTGAAATTTTAATTTTTCTTTTTATTTCTCTTTTTATATCTTTTTTTGCAAAAGAAAATTATTTAATTAGTGCTTTGATTCTTTCTATACCTATAGCAATTAAAGGCTTTCCTCTCATTTTTTTGCTTCTTTTTTTAAAAAAATTAAAATTCAAAGAAATTGTTTATTGTTTGTTAGCAGCTTCTTTATTAACTTTTTTCAGCTTTCTTTTAATGAAAGGTGATTTATTAACAAATTTAATTTGTTATTCAAAGCAATTAAAACTTTATATGAATGATTATGCAATTTATAATAATGGTTTAGGTTTTGGATCGAGTTTATTTGGGATAGTTAAATTTATTATTTTTTGGATGAATGGATGTTTTAAGTCTTTTGTTATTAATGATTATTTTTTTGGATTCACTTCTTTTGTTTATGTATGCGGTTCTCAAATATTTGATTTTATTAATAAAGCATTAACTATATTCAATCCCATCTCTATGCTTTTGAGTTTAGCAATATTTTGCTATGTTTTTTTTATAGAAAAAGAATTATGGAAACAAATTTTATTAATTGTGATATGTTCAATAATTTTTATGCCTGTCTCAGGAGATTATAAGCTTTTGCACTTATTAATTCCAATGTGGTTATTTTTAAATTTACAAATTAAATTAAAAACAGATTTGATCTATACAATTCTTTTTGGTTTGATTTTAATTCCTAAAAATTATCTTCAATTTGTTGACCCCAATATCCCAAACAGCTTTTTTAGTATTTCTATTTTAATAAATCCGATTATATTATCCGTAATGGCACTGATAATTATTACAGAAGGATTTTATACCACTCAAAAAAAGCTCTGTTACAAAAATGATTTAAAACTTTTTTCAGAAATTTAACTTATATTCAGGACTTAATCAACAAGTTTAAAAACATCTTGAGTAAATAAGAAATAAATTTTACAACGACAAAACATATCTGCTATGCTTTTAACAAAGCCGGAAAAATGAATGCCCATTAATCAAGGGCAATAATCAAGATAAAGGGTATTTTATATTTGGAGAAGAAGATGGCAAGAGATAAAGTAAAAGAATTTAAATTAATTCAGCAGATAGTCGGCAAAAACTTCAGTGCCGTTAATATTTTATGCGCCTGCGCTGATAAAGACCGCTTTGATATCGTGGAATACATAAGGGACTTAAATAAACATAACGCGAATGATACTATAAGCCCTGAAATGATAGAAAAATTATATAAAGAAAAGTGCAATAGCAATATAGACGAGTTTATTGCGATTATTGACAAACAATTCAAAGCAGCTAAACAAATGCGTAAGTTCTTTGATTTTCAATAAACTGGCACTTGATATACTATAAAGTTTGAACTTTAATTGATTTATGAAAATTTTTTCAAAACTATATTATGAATACAGAAGAATCTGGAAAATAATAGTCCTGTATTTAATTATTTCAGGGCCGGGAATTGTGGTCATGGTCGCAGATAACGACGCGGCAGGCATTACAACCTATGCGGCAACAGGAGCAAAATTCGGATATAATTTAATCTGGTTTTTACTTTTCCTTGTTCCTATAGCGTATTTTGTGCAAGAAATGACTGTAAGGCTTGGAGTTATAACAAAAAGAGGACATGCGGAATCTGTTTTTGACGCTTTCGGGTCTTTTTGGGGCTGGTTTTCTTTAACAAACTTAATGATAGTAAACTGGCTGACTTTAATTACCGAATTTGTCGGAATGACGGCGGCTTTAAATCTTTTTGGAGTTCCGCCATACATAACAGTAACCGGCGTGTGTATTCTTATGGGCATAATGGTTCTAAACGGAAGGTACTGGACATGGGAAAAAATCGCGCTCACTTTCTGCGCGCTGAATTTAATTTATATTCCCTGCGCGTTTATAGTAAATCCGCCAATATCAGCCATTATAAATGACGGATTTATCCCTAATTTCCCCGGAGGCTTTAATAATACTGTTTTCTTCTTTTTAATGGCAAATATAGGAACGACCATAGCGCCATGGATGCTGTATTTCCAGCAGAGTGCCGTTGTTGACAAAGGCATGAAAGAAAAAGACATCCCATGGGGCAAGTTTGATACAATGGTGGGAGCTATTTTAACCATTGTTGTGGCAATTTTTATTGTAATTGTAGCAGGAACGGTTTTAAGAGGAGTCGAATTTGAAAGCGCCGCCCAAGCCGCTCAAAAACTTATGGGCATGAATAAATATGTGGGATCTTTCCTTGCTGTAGGCTTGTTTAACGCCGGACTTTTAGGCGCAATATGTATATCGCTTGCAAGTTCATGGGCTTTTGGAGAAATATTCGGATGGGCGCACTCTCTTAACAACAAAATCAAAGAAGCTCCGTGGTTTTACGCCAATTATTTTATAACTTTAATAAGCGCGGGACTTGTCGTGTTGATTCCCAAAGCCCCGCTAGTGCTTATTACTCTTTTAGTTCAGGTAGTTTCTGCCATGTTATTGCCGGCTACCCTCGTTTTTCTTCTTCTGTTGTTAAATGACAAAAAATCAATGGGCGAATATAAAAACAATTTATTCCAGAATATTATCGGAATTTCAATAGTGACTCTTATTATTGTTTTATCAACGCTTTACGCAATAAGTGTTATTTTCCCGAATTTGTTTAAATAGCATCACGCCGTCATTGCGAGTGACCAACGGGAAACCAATTATGATGAAGGAACAAATAATGTTAAAAAAACTCAAAATAATTAAAAAACAACTTAAAAAAGTAATTAAAATTTTTTATGAACAGCATTTTGAAAGAATAATTGAAATAAACGAAAAATATGCTTCTCCAAGAATAGCGACNNCTTCTTTACAAATTGATCACATTAATTTATTAAATCCGATAACAATTTTAAAAAAAGTAAATGCTAAATGAAAAAAATCTTTAATATAAAAAATAAAAAGGCGAGCGAGGCAGCAAAGCTGCCGGAAAGCGAGCCAAAAAACTAACTCTAGCCCCCTCCCNNGGGTGGGTGTAAATAATGATTTAAAGAAAACTTTTTTGAAAAGGAAATATAATGACTAACGAAAATTTACCAAACATAGAACAATCGGGATATTCTTTTTTTCTAAGCGATATTATCGGAAGAAAAGTAATTTTTAACAATAAAAAAATCGGAAAACTCCAGGATATTGTTATATTTGAAACAGAAACACTGCCCGAAGCCACTCATTTTATTGTAGGACGTTCTTTCGGATATCAATCTTTAATGATTCCCTGGAAAAAAGTTATAGAAATTACCCACGATGAAATTATTATTGATATCGAAGATTTAGAACGATACGAAAAAGAACCGATAGAATCACAAGTTTTATTAAAAGATCATATTCTCGACAAAAAAGTTCTTGATATGGATGATAACGAGCTGGAAGTCGTTTATGACGTTAAGCTTGTAATGAGAAACAATAAATTATACGTGACAGAAGTTGATTCCAGCAAATACGGCTTCCTGAAAAGATTGGGGCTAAAAGGACTGGTTAATTTTATTTACAGCCTTGCCGACAAAATTAAAACCGATACAATTCCCTGGACTCTTGTTCAGCCATTGCCGGAAAATATAAGCAGCTTTAAAGGAAACGTTAAATTAAAAGTTTTAAAAGAAAAACTGCTTGAAATTCACCCTGCCGACCTTGCTGACATACTGGAAGAACTTGAACCCGACCAGCGGCTTGCTCTTTTTAGCGAACTGGATACCGAACATGCTTCTGATACTCTTGAAGAAATTGAACCAAGAGTACAAAGAGATTTAATTTCATCTCTTGATAAACAAAAGACTGTTGAACTAATTAATGATATGACACCCGGGCAGGCAGCGGATATTCTGGCTGTATTACCCGCCGATGAAGCAGATGACATCTTAAATTTAATAGCTCAGCAGGATAAAGAAACTGCTCAAAAAATCGAACTTATCTTAGACAAGCAGGACGAAAAAATCTTGAACTTTGCCACCTCCCACTTTTTCAAGTTTTCGCCAAACGTCACAGCAGATGAAGCAATAGAAGTTTTTCACAATGAAGCAAAAGACAAAGACGTAATAATGTATCTTTATGTTGTGGATGAAGAAGAAAAACTGCTGGGAATTTGTGATATTAAAGAATTACTTCAAGCAGAGCCGGAAGACAAGCTTGATGATATAATGACAACNNAAGATGTCATACTGGGCGTAATTCCATATCGTGACATAATAAATTTAGACCACCGTTTTATTTAAGCGCAACAGATCAGTACAATTGTTTAATAAATCGTCATTGCGAGGACTTTAGTCCGAAGCAATCCAAAAATTATTTTATCATTATTGTTTGCTATAGATTGCCGCGTCGGGGCTTCACCCTCTCTTTGCAACGACAATATGTTAAGTTTTGTTAACCAATTATCTATAAATTATATAAAAAATAGCACTTTTTTCAATCTCAATGTTTTTATATATGTACAAGGACAAAACAAAACAAACACCACACACTACCTGAATTAAAATCTCAAGATTCAAATATAGTCTTACCACACACCACACCTTATTTCCCTTTCCCTTACCTTACTACACTACCTTTCCCTTACCTTTACTACCTACAAAATAAAGGCATTATGACAGTCTCAACAACTGTCTTTTTTTTTGCAATTTTTTTATAAGCTATTTTTTTAGAATTTGTTAATCGGAAAAACCGTTATAGTTATTACCTTTTCGAATTATTATTTCAAAAATATTAAGTTTTGTTAACCAAATATCTATAAATTATATAAAAAATAGCACTTTTTTCAATCCCGATGTTTTTATATATGTACAAGAAGAAAACAAAACAAACACAACACACTACCTAAATTAAAATCTCGAAATTCAAATATAATCTTAGCACACACCACACCTACCTTACCTTTCCCTTACACTACCTACAAAACACCACTTTTTAAAAAGAGCGAGGCGCTACTAGATTTTTGGAGGATTTGGAC
>DNRP01000100.1 GCA_003499955.1 Cyanobacteria bacterium UBA9971 | reverse complement strand
AATAAACAAAAGCTTTTTCGGCTGCCTATAGCCAGAAGTCCTCTGTATAAATCATATTTTTCCGACAGCGAACTGAAAAAATTCAGGGAAGAGCTTGCCGCTCAAAATCAAACAAGATGGTCTAATGTAGAAATAATGGAAATTTACGACAAATTTAACATGAAATTATTTTCTGACATAAGACAAACTTCTGCTTCACGAAATTTGTTGTGTTATCCGAATTTTTCAAATGCGGATATGAAAGTTGACGGTGATTTTTATTATCTTATAATCGGCAAAAAAAGAGATACGAATGAGCTTGTTAAAGCATTATCCAGACCGGTTGCCATACAGGACGATTATAAAAATCAGTAGATATGCCATAATTAATACAAAATTTAATAATCGGGAGTGGGTGGTATGAAAACAAGATTCTTGTTTGTTTTTTTATGCATATTCTTATTGTTTTTAGCTGATATAAAAACTGTTAACGCATCGACATCAAAAGTTTTTGAATCTCATGTAATTCCGGTTCAAAACAAAGTCGATATATCAGAAGATTATCCTATTGTAGATCAAATAGAAACAAAGGTTTTAGGTCAAAGTTACCAAAAAGAAGATATTTATAAAAGACTTGGCAGGATTGAAATCAGAGTTTTTGGCTCTGTTTCTCAAAAAACTTTAAGCGATAGAGTTGATGATTTAAGTAAAATCATTATCGGTTCAAATAATAATTCTGATGAAGATTATAATTATTCTGCTCCCGCTTTTTCATCAAGTTTTTCGTCGGACAATGATAGTTATTCCGAAAGTTATTCCTCTCCTTCCGATGATGAATCATTAAATAATTTGCTTAATCAAATGGAAAAAAAACTTTTGAATCAGGTTTTTCCGAATGATACAAGGGAAACAAGAGTTGCAAGACTTGAAAGATATCTTTTTAATAACTCTTCCGATGAATATTCAATGAATGAAAGGCTGGAAAGACTTGCAACAGTTATAAAAGCTCAACCGTCAAACGAAATCGTTCAGGATATGAATTTATTAAATAACAATAAATTAGCGGGTAACGGAATAGGTCTTGCCACGATAATTCTCATGATAGTGGCAGGTTTGCTTTTGTAAATTCTACTTCGCAATGTAACAATTTCTTAATGTTTTAATAAATTACTATCAATTTTTTTCCTTCAGTGGCTTTATATAAACAGAAAGAAAAAAGGTGCTTATATTTAGCGAAATGGAGAAAATATATGATCGGATTAAGCGGAGTACGGTTTAGCGACCAAAGTTTAGAGAAAAAAGCTCAGAGAGTCAACACTATTGCTACTGGAATTAGTGCAGTAGGTATTGCAGGAAGCGCGGCTGCGGCAGGTGCGGTTATTAAATATTCTCAAAAAGAAGGAAATCTCCTGGTTAAAGCATCTACAGCGGTTGTTAATTTAGCAAACAAAGCTGTTAATCCTTTAAAGGATAAAATTGCGCTTTTAAAAGATTCATCTTCAGTAGCTTATATTAAATCTTACGCGAAGAAATTTAATCCTATAATGAACAATATTACATCTTTAAAAGAAAAAATTCTTGTAAATAAAGGTGTTCAAAAACTTGTTGTAACAGGTGCTGTTGCTGCTGCTGTTATTGCAGAAAAAAGTAAAACAGTTCTTAGTAGTGTAAAACAACATGTAGAAAGTCTTCCAAAGCCTGTGAAAATAGCCGCCCTTGCCGCTGCAGGGATACTTGCCGTATCTCATGTTTATAGAAGCGGACAAATCAGCGGCATTTTTGCAGCACCAAAACAAGAATCTTAAATAATAAGATTTCAATTATAAATTTTTATTTCGGGTAGAAAATATTTTTTACCCGTTTTTCTTTTTTATTGCCTTAAATTTTACCCGACTGTTTATTAATTACAGATAAAAAAGCATGTTTTAATTAACTCAGATTGCGAAATAGTTGAAATTTGCTTAAATAGTGGAATTGTCATTCTGAGGGATTTAGCCCGAAGAATCTATCCATATTTAAATAAAAGCTTAAATTCCAAAAGGGATAGATGTCCCCCTTCTTTGGGGATACTTAATCCCCAAAGTGGGTTCCCTGCTTCACTCAACATGACAATTTGAAAATTAATTGGCAATTTAAGTCAATAAATTTTATAAAAACGAGTTATAAGGAGAAAAATTCATGGTAAAAACAACAATTTTAGGGATTTTATTAAGAAAAAGAATGACTAAATCTACAGATTTTCAGGATATTTTATCCCGACATGGGTGTAATATTAAGACCAGAATAGGAATTCATACTGCAACTGACAATGTTTGCTCTCCTGATGGCGTTATTCTTCTTGATGTTGTCGGAGAAGATGCTGATATTGAGAGTCTTGAGAAAGACTTGAGAAACATTGACGGCGCGGAAGTTCAAAAAATGGTTTTTGAGGTATAAAAAATTTTTTATCGCTTTTTAGCACCCACCCCCAACCCCCTCCCTTTAGGGAGGGGGCGAAATAAGAAGGGGCTGCGCCCCTTACCCCGCTTTTTAATAACTGTATCCCTCGCATAAATATCTTTTTTGTGATAAAAAACTTGTATGTTTACGGGTTTGATAGAAGAAATCGGAATAATATCATCAGTGGCAAAACAGTCACAGGGCGCGGTAATTTCAGTTACATGCGCCAAAATTCTTGATGACTTAAAGCTCGGTGATAGTGTTGCCATTGACGGAGCCTGTCAGACAGTCGTTAAATTAAGACCAAACGGATTTGATGTTGAGGCTGCAAAAGAAACACTCGATTTAACAACTTTTAATGACTACCTGACGGGAAGAAAAGTTAATCTTGAAAGGGCTATGCTTGCTAACGGAAGATTTGGCGGGCATATTGTAAGCGGTCATATAGACGGGGTAGGGATTTTTAAAAGAAAAGAAAATCAAGGGCTGGCGGATGTTTATTATTTTGAAGCGCCAGAAAATGTTGCAAAATATATTGTTTACAAAGGTTCTATATGTATAAACGGGNNGATGACTTTACAGGAAACAAATTTACCTGATTTAAAAATTGGCGATAAAGTAAATTTAGAATCAGACATTTTAGCCAAATATGTTGAAAAGTTTGTCAATGCGAAGGATAATAAAGCTGGAAATATTACTATGAATTATTTAAATGAACACGGGTTTTTATCTTGATTATCGCTTGCGGTGTGGGTTCCTGTTTTCGGCGGAACTTAACCTCTATAAAATTTTACGTTTAAATAAATCCGAAAACAAATCAAGGCGGGATATAGAATAAATGGGCAAGATGAACACGAACATAAACAAAGCAAATCAGGATAAATTTCAGCACGACACTGTTGAGGATGCTATTCAGGATATTAAAGACGGCAAGATGGTCATTGTGGCTGATAACGAAGACAGGGAAAACGAAGGCGATTTAGTCTGCGCGGCTGAAAAAATTACTCCTGAAATAATAAATTTTATGATAAAAGAAGGACGCGGGCTTATTTGTGTAAGCTTGACACCTGAAAGAACTAAAGAATTAAGACTTGAACAGATGGTTCATTCCAATACAGAAGCACAGGGAACAGCTTTTACCGTTAGCGTTGACGCTGCGGCGCAATTCGGGGTAACCACAGGAATTTCTGCGCAGGATAGGGCAAAAACAATTCAAGTTCTTGTTGCTCCAAATTCCAAGCCGGCTGATTTAAGAAGACCGGGGCATATTTTCCCTCTGGAAGCAAAACAGGGCGGGGTTTTAAAACGAGTAGGGCAGACAGAAGCAAGTGTTGACCTCTCAAAAATGGCAGGGCTGCATCCGTCAGGCGTTATTTGCGAAATTGTAAACGAAGACGGTACTATGGCCAGACGTGATGAACTGGTGAAATTTGCAGAAAAGCACAATATGAAGTTTATCACCGTTGCGCAGCTTATAAAATACAGGCTTAGAAACGAAAGATTTGTTGAAAGAGTTATAAAAGCCAAGCTTCCGACGGCTTATGGAGAATTTGACATTTACGGCTACGTAAACAGGCTTGATGAAACCGAGCATGTGGCACTTGTTAAAGGCATGCCGGAAGATTTTGCTAAGTCAACACCGGTTGTAAGGATGCACAGTGAGTGTTTGACGGGGGATATTTTTCACAGTCAGAGATGCGACTGTGGCGACCAGCTTACAAGCGCTCTTAAGCTTATTGAAAAAGAAGGACAGGGAGTTCTTGTATATTTAAAAGCCCATGAAGGAAGAGGGATAGGTTTGGTGAACAAGCTTAAAGCTTATGTACTCCAAGAACAAGGGCAGGATACCGTTGAAGCGAATGTTTCTTTAGGCTTCGACCCTGATTTAAGGGATTACGGCGTTGGAGCACAGATACTTTTAGACCTCGGAATCAAAAAATTCCGCTTGATAACTAACAATCCCAAGAAAATAGTCGGGCTTGAAGGCTATGATCTTGAAATTGTAGACAGGGTTTCTATGCATATTGACACAACCCAACATAACGAGAGATATTTAAATACTAAGCGTGATAAAATGAAGCATATTATGGACTAGATTGTCACGTCGGAGCT
>DNRP01000185.1:5060-5864 GCA_003499955.1 Cyanobacteria bacterium UBA9971 | reverse complement strand
ATTCAAAAGCAAGACTCGGAAAAATAAAACTTATTTAAAAAGATATAAGAGTGGGATTTGGGAAAATGAAAAAATTTAATATTTTTATCTTGTCTTTATTATTGGCAAGCTTAATGAGTGTAACATTCTCTTGCGATTGTAAGGCGGAAATCCTCTCCGGTAATGTAAATAAAGAGGAATTTTTAGGAACATCACATATAGTCGTTGACGGAGCAACAGGAAATCCTGTTACAGGAGCGGAAGTTTCAGTCCCGTCAGAAGGAATTTTTACAAAGACCAATAATTCCGGTCAATTTAAACTGGATGCTTCTTTTAAAGCTCCCGCCATACTTTCTGTTCAAGCAAACGGGTACGCGCCTTTTTCTTTAACCATAAATGAAACAGGCAACCCTTTAACTATAATAATAACAAAACTTTTTGGCAATGAAATCGTTATAGACAACGAAATTCATCATCTAGGAGATGATAATTATTCGGAAAAATCTGCAAATGCTGAAGATTTTAAACTGCAATCAGAAAGTTCCGGTTTCTCTAAAGAATTTTTTGTTGAAAAATTTGATTCAAACAGCAATCCTGTTCTGAAAATAGGCGCAATAATCGGCATAGACACAAAAATAGCACATAAATTAGAAGGCAAAAAAATAAAAACTTATAGCTCGCCAATAAGAATTTATGTTAACTCAAAAAAAATCGGAGAAATCAAAATTAATGGAGATAATCAAGAAATTCCTTTACCTAAAAGCTTATTAAGACAGAATTCCACTAACACTATTCGTGTAGAAACCGGTGTAAATCAACAGGCAA
>DNRP01000185.1:0-5043 GCA_003499955.1 Cyanobacteria bacterium UBA9971 | reverse complement strand
CGCAATGACAGTTCCAGAAAGAAAGAAACTTTAACCAGATAGCTTCTAAGAAAAAACAAAGTACAGGTCTTTTATTAATACATGCTTAAAGTTGTTCTAATAGGCTATGGTGAGCTGGCGCAATCACTTTTAATCGGAATGCTTGAATCAAGGCACAAAGTTGTCGGGGTTCTCAGGTGGGAACAGGAGCGTCCTAACAAGCCGATTGCGTTCTTAAGGGATACTTTCATCCCTGATGGCTTAACTTCAATAATAAGAGCTGAAAACATTCATGAAATCAAAGCAAAAAAAGTAAACAGCAAAAAATTCATTAAAATAATAAAAAAACTTGCTCCTGACGTGATTTTGGTTGGCTCATGGGGCGAAATAATAAAAAAAGAAATTATAAATCTTCCGAAAGTCGCCTTTATCAATTGTCATCCGTCACTGCTTCCCGCACATCGCGGCAGCAATCCTTATGCTTCTGCGATAAAAAATAGTGAAACAAAAGCAGGAATTACTTTTCATCTGATGAATGAAGGCATAGACACAGGCGAAATTCTTCTTCAAAAAGATGTAAATATTTCAGAAGAAGACACAGGCGGAAGCTTAAGGAATAAATGCGCTTTTGCAGCTAAAAATGCTGTTTCAGAACTTTTAAACAGGCTTGAAAAAGCCGAACTGATTCCTAAGAAACAGGATGAATCAAAAGCCAGTTATTTTCCGAGATTAAACCCTAATGACGCAAATATTAGCTGGAAAAAGCCTGCAACAGAAATTCACAACAATATTAGAGCGCTTCTTCCCTGGATAAAAAGTTATACACTTCATGAAGATACTTTTTTGTATATTCAGTCAACAAAAGTGGTTGAATTAAATACCGATGTCGCCACTCCCGGAAAGATTATCGCCAAAAAGGGAGGAAATTTAATAATTTCAACAGCTGACACAAATAAAGCTATTTTAGCGAAAAACATTGAAGCTTACGGATTTTTAAGCAAGTTATGGTCAAAACATTATATAAATAAAAAAATCAAAATCGGTGATTATTTACAAGAAGTATGAATTTCATTTATGATGTGTTAATTAATACAAAAGAGAAAAAAATGAAACTTAAAGAAATTTACAATTCTAATAAACCAATTATATCTTTTGAAATTTTTCCTCCAAAAGCTCAAAACACAGACGAATTAAACCATAAAATCAATGATCTTTTTGAAGAATTAAGGATTTTATCGGAATTTAATCCTGCTTTTATCTCTGTAACTTATGGAGCTGGCGGCAGTACCAGGGAAACAACCCTTGATATTGTTACAAAGATTAAAAATAATATGAATATTCAGCCTATGCCGCATTTTACATGCGTCGGTTCTTCAAAAGATGATATTCTGGAATATTTGAAGAAGATTGAGTCAGCGGGAATCAAAAATATACTTGCCTTAAGAGGCGATCCTCCAAAGGGTGAAACGAAGTTTGTAAAACCTGAAGACGGCTTTGGTTATGCAAATGAACTTGTGGAATTCATAAAATCTAATACTGATTTAGGTATTGCGGTTGCGGCATATCCTGAATGCCATCCCGAATGCTGTTCTCTTGATAAAGACATAGAAAATTTAAAAAGAAAAATTGACTACGGAGCTGATGTTGCAATAACACAGCTGTTTTATGATAATAGCTGTTATTTTGAATTTATTGAAAAAGCCCAAAAGCAAGGAATAAATATTCCTATAATACCTGGGATTCTTCCTATAACTTCATATTCTCAAATCGAAAGGATCTCAACACTTAGCGGATGTAAACTTCCTGCTGAACTTTCGCGGAAACTCGCTGAAAACAAAGATGATAATGAAGCTATAAAACAAATCGGCGTTGAATTTGCGGTTAAACAAGCTAATGAACTTTTGAAAAGCGGTGTTTCGGGGATTCATTTTTACCCTTTAAACAAGGCTTTCGCAGTAAAGACAGTGCTTGAAAACTTAAAAATACAGGAAAAAGTTTAAAAAATGGAATCAAAAACATTAATTTTAATAGACGGGCATGCGCTGGCTTACAGGTGTTTCTTTGCCCTTGAGCGCACAAGAATGCAAACAACGGACAATACACCCACATGGGCTGTTTATGGCTTTCTTAAGTCCCTTTTTGACCTGCTTAAAAATGTTAAGCCAGATGCAATTGCCGTATCCTTCGATAAAGGCAGGGATACTTTCCGTTTAAAAGAATATCCCCTTTATAAAGCTAACAGGCAAAGTATGCCTGATTCATTAGGAGTGCAGCTTGGCTTGATTATAGAAGGCGTTAATACCCTTGATATACCGATTTATCAAATTTCTGGCTTTGAAGCAGATGATGTAATAGGAACAATCACCAAAAAAGCAAGCGAGTTAGGACATAAAACATTAATACTTACCGGAGATCAAGATTCATTCCAACTTATAAGCTCTGAAAATTCCGTTTCTGTCTTGATTCCTTCAAAAGGCGAACTTATAGAATTTGACAGAAATAAAGTTCACGAAAAATTAGGAGTTTGGCCGGAACAAATTGCTGATTATAAAGGTTTAAGCGGTGATTCGTCCGACAATATCCCTGGTGTTAAAGGTGTAGGAGAAAAGACAGCCGTAAAACTCCTTCAGCAATTCGGTTCCGTAGAAGGTGTTTATGAGCATCTTGAGGAAATTCAATCAAAAAGCGTTCAACAAAAGCTTGAAACAGACAAGGAAATGGCATTTAAGAGCAAATATCTTGCTACAATATGCAGGGAAGTGCCTATTGAGTTTGATTTTGAGCACACGCATGTAACTTTGCCCGATGTTGAAAAAGTCAGCGCATTCTTAAGAAAAATGCAGTTTCACAGCTTGCTCAAGCAGCTTCCTGAAATTTTATCGCATTTTAACGCCAACGGTCATTCCGCAATTGATGCGGAATCTACCCAACAAGCAGATTATAGCTTAAAATTTCAAGAAGGGCAGACCCTGAATCGAGTTCAGTGTGACAAGGGGGAAGCTCAGAGTGATAATTTGGGAACTCAGACTTCAATTCCTGCTTCACATAGTCAAATGCAGCTTAATCTCGGCTTAACACAATTTTTAAAAGAAGAGTCCCAAAAAACTTTTCAAGTTGATACCGAAATAATTGACACAGAAGAAAAATTTGAAAAATTTCTTCAAACACTTGAAAAAACGACGGTGTTTTCCTTTGATACAGAAACAACTTCTCTTGATGTATTCAGTGCAAGGTTAGTGGGGATGTCGTTTGGTTGGAATCCTCAAATTACGGTGAAAGACAATAAAGTATCCGTTGATAAATCAATCTCTGGCAGGACAAACAATGTTTATATTCCTGTCGGTCATAATGAAGGAAAACAGCTTAACCTTGATTATGTAATTGAAAAGCTTAAGCCAATCTTTGAAAGTCCTGAAAAATATAAGATTATCCAGAATGCAAAGTATGAAATAAACGTTCTGAAAAACTATAACATAAATTTAGACGGCATAATTATGGATACAATGATTGCCAGCTATGTTAAAAATCCAACTTTCAAGCATGGACTTAAACAACAGGCTTTTGGACATCTCGGATATGAGATGACAGAAATTGAAGAACTCATTGGAAAAGGCAAAACAGCCATCACAATGGATCAAGTTTCTATTGAAAAAGTTGCGGATTATGCTTGCGGGGATGCAAAGTCCACTCTTGAACTCGGAGGCTTTTATGCAGAGCATTTTGAGCCTGATCAGGAAAAACTTTTTTACGAAATAGAAGAGCCTCTTGTTCCTGCGCTTGCTGAAATCGAGAGAAACGGTATAAGCATTGACACAGCATACTTAAAAACTCTCTCGGACGAGCTTAATAAAAACATCTGTCAACTTGAAGAGAAAATTTACGAGCTTGCTGGAGAAAAATTCAATATTAACTCCCCAAAACAGGTCGGGGAAATACTTTTTGAGAAATTAAAACTTCCAATTAAAGGCGTGGCAAAGACCCAGACAGGCTACAGCACTAACGCCAAAATCCTTGAATCTCTGGCTCATGTTCATCCTATAGTTGACTTATTTCTTGAACAAAGACACTATGCAAAGCTAAAATCAACTTATGTGGACACGCTTCCGCTGCTTATAAACCCCAAAACAGGAAGAATACACACGAGTTTTAACCAGACAATCACTACAACAGGAAGATTATCAAGCAGTAACCCGAATTTACAAAACATTCCCATTCGCTCTGAAATAGGAAACAGGATAAGAGCAGCCTTTGTTCCGCAAGACAAAGAAAATTACGTTATATTTTCGGCTGATTATTCACAAATAGAGCTGCGATTACTTGCGCATGTAACAGAAGATGAAATACTTGTAAGTGCTTTTAGAAATAATGAGGATATTCACGCTCAAACAGCGAGCAAAGTCTTTGGAGTGCCTCTTGAAGAAGTAACAAAGGAGATGAGAAGGAAGGCAAAAGCTGTTAATTTTGGCATAATATATGGGCAAACAAGCTACGGACTTTCCGAATCCCTTGGAATTGCGCCTCATGAAGCTAAAGATATAATTACAAAATATTTTGAAACTTATCCCAAAATCAAACAATATATGGACAAAACAATTTATGATGCGCACTCTTTAGGCTATGTGGAAACTCTTTATGGCAGAAAACGCTGGCTTAGGGATGATTTACACAGCAGAATTAAAACTATACGCGAATTTGCGGAACGCGCCGCAATTAACGCGCCTTTGCAGGGAACTGCCGCTGATTTAATCAAGATAGCTATGATAAAACTTTATGAAAAACTTAAAAATTCAAGCTATAAGTCTAAAATCATTCTTCAAGTTCACGATGAACTTGTGCTTGAAGTCCATAAAGACGAACTTGATGAAATAACAAGTCTTGTTAAAGAATGTATGGAGCTTAGTCAGCCGTTAATAGTTCCTCTTGTCGTTGATATAGCGTGTGGATCGACATGGATGGAAGTAAAAGATTAATGGATAAAATACAAGGCATTATTTTTGATCTTGACGGAACTCTGGCAGACACATTACCACTCTGTATAAAATCTTTTCAGCTTGCATTTGAGGA
>DNRP01000083.1 GCA_003499955.1 Cyanobacteria bacterium UBA9971 | reverse complement strand
AAATTAAAAATTGAAAAACAAGGAGTAACTTATCTTAACCCGTTTTTATTAGCCTCATCTCCGGTTACAAGAACTGCGGAAATGGTAAAAAGAGGATTTGAAGCGGGCTGGGGCGGAGCAGTCCTGAAAACAATATGTTTATGTCCTGAAACAATGACTGATGTTAGTCAGCGAATTTACGGCTATAAAAAGAATTCTTCCTTAATTGGCTTGAATAATACTGAATTAATAAGTAACAGACCTATAGAAATATGGGTAAAAGAAATAAGCGGGCTGAAAAAAGAATTTCCTGACAGGGTAATTGTTGCAAGCATAATGGCAGAAGGAGAAAAATTTCAAGAATGGCAAGAATTAACGGAAATTCTTCAAAATGCCGGCGCTGATGTTATAGAATTAAATTTAAGNNTTGTGCGGACAAATAACGGAAGCAGTGAAAAAAGTGTCAAAAATTCCTGTATGGGCTAAGTTATCACCTAATATAACAGACTTATCTTTTCTTGCTTTTTCCTGTTTGCAAGGCGGCGCAGATGGAATTACAGCCATCAATACAATGAAAGGCTATGCCGGAATTGATATTGAAAGTTTGCAGCCAAATTTAAATGTTGGCGGTTTATCTACCTATGGCGGTTTTTCGGGAAATATTATAAAACCTTTCGCCTTAAAATCCGTATCCGAGATAGCAATAGATCACGATTGTTATATATCTGCAACAGGCGGAATTTCAAAATGGCAGGACGCTGTAGAATTTATGCTTTTAGGCGCATCATCTTTTCAAATTTGCACTGAAGTTATGTTAAACGGTTATAATATTATAAATCCGCTTGTAAAAGGTCTTGAAAGCTATCTTGAAAGGCATTCGCATACTTCTTTAGACTGTTTAATAGGAACGGGACTTAAAAAAATTGATGGCTATAGCAAATTAGATAAAAATATCAAATATCAGGCAAATATTGATAATGAATCCTGTTTAAAGTGCGGTAAATGTTTTATTTCCTGCACTGATGGCGGATATCAGGCAATTAACAAAGAAAAAAACAAAACTTATTCTGTAAATCCTGATAAATGCGCGGGTTGCGGTTTATGTCAACATGTTTGCCCGTCAAATTCGATATCAATGATAAGTCAAAAGAGTTTGTCAGCAAAAAATTAAGTCTGATTACACAAAGGACAATCGGGATTCTTTTGAATATTGATTTTTTTAAACTCCATTTTTAATCCATCATAAGTTAAGAGTTGATTTGTTAATGAAGTGCCAATTCCCAGAAGTGTTTTAACGGTTTCCATTGATTGAATTGAAGCGATTGTTGAAACCGCGGGACTTATTACTCCTTTTGATACATAAGCATCGGGATTGATATCAGGAATTAAACAGCTAAGGCATGCAGTTTTATTAGGAATAATAACTGTAGTCTGCCCGTAAAATTCTGTAACTCCTCCATGAATTAAGGTTTTGTTATTTTCAACAGCTATTTTATTCAATAAAAACTTGGATTTATAAGAATCAAAACAATCTATAATAATATTATAGTTGTTTATAATATCTTTATAATTGCTTTTATCAAGTCTGATTTGATAAATTTGCACATTAATATCGGGATTAAAGCTTTTTATCCATTCTTTTGCTGACTTAGCCTTGTTTTTTCCGATATTATCGAATTTATGGATATATTGCCTGTTAAGATTTGATAATTCCAGCTTGTCGTTGTCAATAATACCCATATTTCCAATGCCAACTGAAGCGAGGTTTGCGATTACAGTAGCACCAAGTCCGCCCGCCCCTGCAATTAAAACTTTGGAATTAAGAAGATTTTTTTGTCCGTCTTCTCCAATGTCTTTTATAAGAATATTTCTGTTGTAACGCTCTTTATTAAACATTAAAGCTCTCTTTTTGTATGGATATTTCTTTTCTGATTTATATTTTCAATAATATCATTTACCTTATTTTTTTAAAACTTGATTTACTTGTATTGATTAATTATTTTTGATAATTATATTAACAGGAATTAATTTTAATTAATAAAAGGATATAAAGTTATGGCAAAAGATGAAAGTTTTGATGTAGTATCGGAGTTTGACCAATCGGAAATGGTTAATGCCGTTGATCAGACAAAAAGAGAGATTCAAGCAAGGTTTGATCTTAAAAATTCGGGAAGCACAGTTGAAATTGAAGCCGGAAAAGCCATTATTATTACAACAAAAGATGATTTGAAATTAAGAAACATCGTAGATATTCTTCAATCAAAAATGGCAAAAAGAAATTTAAGTCTTAGGATTCTTGATCCTCAAAAAGTCGAAAATTCTCTTGGCGGTAATGTAAAACAGGTTATCAACCTAAAAAAAGGAATTAGTACAGAGCTTTCAAAGAAAATTGTCGCGGATGTAAAAACTTCGAAAATAAAAGTACAAGCTGCAATTCAGGGCGATCAGGTCAGGATTTCCGGTAAAAACAGAGATGATCTTCAGGAAGTTATAAAACTTTTGAGAGAAAAACAGGAAGAGTATAACGTTGCCCTACAGTTTAATAACTATAGATAGATAAAATATAAATTTAGGGATGCTGTTCTCTTTTTATGAATTAACACCGGTTTTTTCCAAATAACTGTTTACAAGCTTTTCAAGGATTTGCGCCGATTCTTCAACTATAGAAACACAGTTTTGTTTGCGTTCAACAGGATTGTTTTTATATGGAGCGCTTAAAGAAGCGCAACAAGTTACTTTTCTCTTTTCTTTAAACTTTTTAACAAAATCACTTGCAACAGTTCTGTTTAAATTGGTTTTTCCGGAAGAATCTTTTCCGAAAAGACAA
>DNRP01000163.1:763-4246 GCA_003499955.1 Cyanobacteria bacterium UBA9971 | reverse complement strand
GTTTGTAAAAATAAATGTGGTAACGCCTATGAATCTTTCCGATGAGGAAAAGAAGCTTTTCGAGCGGCTTGCCGAGATTAATAACGAGAAATTAAAAAAAGACGGACACCTTTTTGACAAAATAAAAGGCGCTTTCTCAGGCACTTAATAATCTCTCCTTGTCATTCCCAGCGACCAAAGGGAGCGTGGGAATCTATCCAGTAGTTAATATGGTCATTAAGCCCAAAGCAATAATTGTTCATTAGAGATAGATTGCCACGTCGAAGCTAAAGCTTCTCCTCGCAATGACAGCCCCAAATTTTAAACTTTAAATAGACGAATTCTTCTTAATATTTCTTTAAAGTTCCAACTTTTTCAGCACTTTTGAAATTTCACAGACGTTTAAAACTTGTATTAAAAAGGTACAATCATGTCTGTTGGAACTTCAAATAATTATATGAATATTCAAGAAAACCCTACTTTTTGCGGTTCTCGAACAAAAAAATGGGCGAAGAAAGAGCAAAAATTTTTAAAATATATTGAGTTAACACCAAATTCTCCTGTGTCTGACACTTTTGAAAAAGAGATGATACAAGGGATTAAATTTGTTGATGAAAGTGTTTTAAAGCAAGTTGCAAAAGACGGGAATTTGAAAATGAAACTTGCACAAAAAGCAACAGATGCTTTCCCAGATCTCGACAAATCATTTGTATTTGCAGACGGAAGGACATGGGATGAATGTCCATCCATATCCCGAGGAACCGGACTAACCGGGTATTTTGAAAAACCTCTTGGTTATAATCATCCAAAACCTTCATCCAATCATGTCGTTCATGAAATCGGTCATGAGTTAGATAAATTATTTATAAAAATATTTGGAGATAGATTTGTAAACACAAAAGGTTTTACAGAAGTTTATTTAAAAGACATAGCAAAATTACCGGAAAATCTTAAAAAATATAGTAAAAAAATCACAGCAGAGACCTCTGATAGATTAGATTATCTAATTCAAGGAAGTACACCTCGGAATATAACTAAAAGAGGAAAAATAGAAGCTTTTGCCGAAATTTTCGCTATGTTAAATGGAGGAAGTGCACAAGAAGCACGTCTTAAGGGAATAGATAAACTATATAAAAAAGTATTCCCTAATACAACAGCTTATATTGAAAAACTCCTCCGGCTTTTAGGGAAGAGATAATTTCTTGAAATCGTGTTTTGATAGGTCTATAATTTTGTTTAAGGAAATAAATTAAAGCTGAATTAATATGATCAATAAAACACAAAATAAATTCGCATATTATCTCGGAAACTCAATGTATATAAACGTAACCAACTTATGCACAAACGAATGCGTGTTCTGTATAAAAAGCGCAACTGACAGCGTTGGTGGGGTTAATCTGGTTCTCGAAGAAGAAGAATTTTCCCACGAAGATATAATCAGGGAAATAAAAGCAACTTTCATTGAAAACACAAAAGAAATTGTTTTTTGCGGGTATGGAGAGCCTTTAATCAAGCTTGATATAGTCAAGAACGTCGCAAAATTCATAAAAGAAAATTATCCTGATTTACAAGTCAGGATAAATTCTAACGGGCAGGGAAATTTAATCCATAAAAGAAATATCGTTCCCGAACTGGTTGGACTTATAGACAAAATTTCGATAAGTCTGAATGCAGAGAATGCCGAGCTTTATCAGGAGCTTTCAAATTCCCGTTATGAAGCCGAAACAGTTTATCAGGCGGTGAAGGATTTTATTTCCGAGTGCGTTAAAGCAAACATAGAAACCACAGCAACAATAGTTACAGGTTTTGGCGATTATAAAATTGATGTCGAAAAATGCAGAAAAATAACGGAAGAATTAGGCGCGAAATTCAGGATTCGCGAGTGGTTACCGCAGGGATACAGTTAAAATCTTTATAAACATTTAACATTCTATTGGTTTACACAAACTTTTCAGCGTATTTTAATAAGAATATAGATATTATTTTAGAGAGGAAACGGAAAATGAGTAAAGAACTTGATGCGATTATGCAACCTAAATCAATTGCAATAATTGGTGCCTCAACAAAAGAAGGCGCAGTCGGCAACGAAATTTTAAGCAATCTTATAAAATATGGTTTTACCGGCGATTTGTATCCTGTAAATCCTAAAGCAGAAGAAATATGCGGTTTAAAAGTATATAAAAGCGTTCTTGATATTTCAGGCAGTATTGATATGGCAGTAATTGTTATTCCTAAAGATTTTATTCCTGCGGCAATTGATGAATGTGCACAAAAAGGTGTTAAAGGTCTTGTAATTATTTCAGCCGGTTATAAAGAAACAGGTGCGGAAGGATTAAAAGCAGAAGAGGCACTAAGAGATCAAGTTAGAAAATATGGAATGAGATTAGTCGGACCAAATTGTCTTGGTGTTATAAATACGGATGAAAAAGTTAAACTTGATGCTTCATTTGCAATGGCTTTGCCTGTTGCGGGAAGAACGGCATTTATTTCTCAGTCAGGAGCTTTGGGCGCAGCTATTTTAAATCTTCTGGAAGACTTAAAAGTGGGATTGAGCCAGTTTGTTTCTATCGGAAACGCTGCGGATACCACAACAGAAACTTTCTTGGAATATTGGAAAGATGAACCAAATACAGACCAAATTTTATTATATATGGAAACAATTTCAGATCCTGTAGAATTTAGCAGACTTTCAAAAGAAGTTACAAAGAAAAAACCTGTCGTAGCAATAAAAGCGGGAAGATCCGCAGCAGGCGCATCGGCAGCTTCTTCACATACAGGTTCTCTTGCAGGAGCTGATCTTGCAGCAGATGCTTTATTGAAACAAAGCGGCGTTATAAGAGTAACTTCCGTTCTTGAAATGTTTGAAGTGGCTCAGGCTTTTGAAAATTGCCCTATTCCTAAAGGAAAAAGAGTTGCAGTTGTTACAAACTCGGGCGGCCCGGGAATCATGGCAACTGATGCAATCTGCGAATTAGGCTTAGAGATGGCTCAAATTTCCGATAAAACAAAAGAGTACTTAAGAAGCTTTCTCCCTGCTGCTGCAAGCGTTAAAAACCCTATTGATATGATTGCTACAGCTCCGCTTGAGCATTATCCGAAAACACTCGAAGCTGTTATAGCCGACGATAACGTTGATGCGGTTATGATGATTTCTGTTCCGTTTAAAAATGTAGTTCCGCTTGAAATTGCAAAAACAATTATGGAAGTTAAAGCTAAACATCCTGAAAAACCTATTCTTTGTGTAATGATGACTCCGAATAATTTCTTTACCGAGCTGAATAATGTAAAAACAAATATTCCTTTCTATCAATATCCTGAATCCGCAGCAAACGCGATTGCAAAACTTACTGCGCAATATGAATGGATGCAAAGACCGGAAGGTAAAGTCCCTAACTTCATCGTAAATAAAGATAAAGCAAAAGAAATAATTTCAAAAGCCCTTAAAGAAGGTAGAGGACAGCTTACGACTTTAGAGTCAATAGATGTTCTTGATGCTTATGGAAT
>DNRP01000163.1:0-674 GCA_003499955.1 Cyanobacteria bacterium UBA9971 | reverse complement strand
AACCGTGAAATGGTTTGCGGTGTTGCAACTGATCCGCAATATGGACACTTAATGATGTTCGGACTTGGCGGTATCTTCGTTGAAACTCTGAAAGACGTTGCTTTCAGAGTAAATCCTCTTACTGATATCGATGTAAAAGAAATGGTTCAGTCAGTTAAAGCTTATAAAATCTTAAAAGGCGCGAGAGGAGAAGGTTCTGCTAATATTGACAAGATAGAAGAAACTCTTTTAAGGCTTTCTCAACTTGTAACTGATTTTAGCTTTATAAAAGAACTCGATATCAACCCTTTGAAAATTTCCGACAAAACTGCGGAAGGCGTTGCGGTTGACGGACGTATCGAAGTTAATATGGAACAAGCGAAGAAAGCGCTCGGGCTTGGTTGCGGATGTGGCTGCAGCTGCTCATAAAGATACTTTAACAGGGGATTGGGGAATAGCCCCATTAAAAAACAAAAAGTACCATTATATTTCTAAATAGACACATTTTCTTCCTGAAGAGCCACGCCTGCTATTTGGGTATCAAGCACAGCAAGCTTTTTTAGAGGGCCTTTTCCTGTTTTTTCAATAAGTTTGGGTGATTGTTCATTTGCAGCGGCAATAATTTGTTTTATTTCCTGATAAACAGCTTCACTGTTTTCCACATATAAAACCAGAGGAGGACCTACTATTTTTAA
>DNRP01000007.1 GCA_003499955.1 Cyanobacteria bacterium UBA9971 | reverse complement strand
GATAATATATATTATGTAAAAACGGTTTAATTTCATGGACTTCTATACTTTTATAACCAGAGGGTAATAATTCGTCTAAATTAGGGCTATATTTATGCACATCTTCTACGTATTCATCAAGTATTGTATCTACATTTATTTGTTTACTAATTGCTTCAAAAAAAGTTTGTTCTAAAAATTGGTTATCAATTCCGTCGAATAAAATACATGAAAGTGCGAGAACTTTTGGATCAATTTCAATAGCGTTAATTGTAATTTTGCAGTCAGGATTTATTTTTAAAATTTCAGAAACCGCAACTTTGCTGTTGTAGCCTAAACCAAAACAAACATCGAGTATTTTAACTTCATTATTGTGTTTTACAAATTCTAATAATCCCGAAGGTATGGTATATTTTTGCAAAGCTTCTGTGTAAGCACCGACTTTGCTGTGATAAACGTCTTTTACGCTGAAATTATAAAGACTTATCGTCCCGTCTTCAGTAATTATGGGAATAAATTCCAATAGAAAGCTCCAAAATCAAATACATATCTATAAATATAATATCAAATAAAAATTTTAAGTATGAAATTTTAACAACTTGAACAATTGTTGATCAAAGGTATTTGCAAATTTTTGTTTATCTTTATTGCTGAATGGCTTAGGTCCGTTTGTTTGAACACCTGTATCTCTTAAATCAGACATAAAGTTTCTTACTGAAAGACGTTCCCTAATGTTAGAAGGTGTAAAAAGAACCCCGTGAACACTTATAACTACAGCTCCTTTCGGAACTAAAGCCGCAGCTAACGGAATATCCTGTGTAATTACAAGATCATTTTTCTCTGCATGTTCTGTAATATAATTATCAGCAACATCCGCTCCCAGAGAAACTTTTACGGCAAAAAGATATGGGGAGTCGGGAATATAAATATTTTTATTTGAAACAAATATTGTTTCAATACAGCGTTTATGAGCTGCTTTTATAATAATTTCTTTAATTTCGCCTGGGCAGGCGTCTGCATCAACCCAGATTTTCATAAAATACCGCATTAATAATTAACTTCTAGTATTCATCATAGCAGAAATTTATAGAAGTTTGAAAGTTGTCCAAGCAACAATTGTTGTGATAATTTAAAAAACAGTGCAAGCGAATGATTAAGTTGTTTGAACAATAATTGCATTAACAATTATTTGTATTTACGGAAGAATTCTGACGCCCACTCCGTAATTTGTATTTCTAAAACCGCTGTAATCCTGCGTATAATTAGGACTATAGCCATAATTATTATAACCGGAATTATTATAATAATTATTATTTCCTGCTAAACTGTTAAGAATAGGAAGGGCATATTCAAGCACTTTTTGAAGTCCAGTGGTGTTCTGAGAAGTATTATAATATTGGTTGTTGTACGAACTATTGTCACTGAAACTATCAGCAATGCTTTGCCATGAAGAGCCTAATGGACTTTGATTAATATATTGTTGCATTGAAGGGCTATTGTAAGCATAAGAATTACCGCCGGCTGTCGCATTTTTTATCCTGTCTATTCTATCAATAAGTGCTTCCTGTGGAAAATTTGTTCCAAGTACAGCTGTTTCCAGTCTGTTTATTCTCTGATAAATATTGTTATATTGAAAGGTACTGCCAAAAACATTTCTTTCAATCCCTGTTATAACAGGATAATCGCTATATTCATTATTTTGTGAAAATACAGGGAATGATTGAACAAATATAAGACAAGTCAATATTGATAATATTTTTTTAAACATATAACCTCTCCTTTTACTTGCGTTATAATTAAAAATTAAATCGAACAAGNNTGATTAAACGCGCAAATAAAATTTTTATAGCAGTATTTATAATAGTTTTCGGATTATTGTTTTCAATTTTGCCTGCAAAAGCTATCAAAGTAGGCTTGTATGTCAATGTAAATGAAGTAATGGTAGGCACATCCAAAGGCGGTGTGCTTTCTGACGCACAAACAGGTCAGAATTTAATGATGATTTCAAAGATGAAACCCTACAGGCTTATAAAAAACGGTTCGGGTATGATAATTTCAGTAGACGGAAAAAATTATCAATTAAATTCTAATAAAATAAAAATAAAAACTATGGAATCGGATGGCTTAGTATATACAAAAAAACGCTGGTATAGAGGAAATATTCTTGTCCATAACAGTGGAAGCGGTCTTATTTTAATAAATGATGTTGACCTTGAAAATTATATTCAGGGTGTAGTGCCTTCAGAAATGCCTGCCCGTTGGAATACAGAAGCATTAAAAGCTCAAGCTATTGCAGCAAGAAGTTATGCCGTTGCCAATATGGGTAAAAGAGCCAAATATGGTTTTGATGTAAATGATACAACGCAGGATCAAGTTTACAAAGGCGCGTCCGGTGAAACAATTAAAACTAATGATATAGTCAAATCTACACGGGGACAAGTACTTGTATACGGCAACAAAGTAATTCCCGCCTATTACCACGCAAGTTCCGGCGGACAGACATTGCCTTCAAGCGCAGTATGGAGTAAAGATTTGCCTTTTGTAAGACCTGTCGTTGCTTATGATTCAGATGTACCTAAAAGTGGTCACGGTATAGGAATGTCACAATATGGAGCAAATGCTCTTGCAAATGCGGGCTATAATGCTTATCAAATACTCGGCTATTTCTATCAGAACGTAAAACTGTACTCGTTTCAGTATTAAGCAAATTTAGTTATATTTTTAGCTGTAACAGCGTGTTTGAATTAACCGTATAGAGGTCAAAAAATGAATAAAAATTGGGATTTAATAGTAGCAGGCGGTGGAACATCGGCCGTGGCGGCTGCTATTTCCGCCGCAAGACATAGCTGTAAAGTTTTGGTTATTGAGAAAAACAGTTTTCTTGGAGGAACAGCAACGGGCGCACTTGTTACGCCCATGATGAAAAATATAACTCAATCAGGAGAAGCTCTCACCACTGGGATTATTTCAGAAGT
>DNRP01000023.1 GCA_003499955.1 Cyanobacteria bacterium UBA9971 | reverse complement strand
GCTGCACAGGCATGCAAGAGTTTAAATGACGGTCCGAGTAATTATGGGCATACAGACTGGTATTTACCGGCTATAAATGAACTTGTGGTGCTTTGTACCAACCGTGCAGCAATAGGTAATTTCCCTGATGTTAGCTATGGAGGCTACTGGTCTTCTACAGAGACAGATTCATTTAGAGCAACTCGAATATATAGTACAGCAGTCTGTTCTACATATTCTTCCGAAAAGTTTAATGGTACTTATGTCAGATGCATAAGAGATGAAGCTGCTCCTGATGCAACATGCCCAACTATAGGCAACACGTGTGCTGACGGTACTAAATATGCAGGATATTATGACAGTAGATATTTGTTTACTACCATAAGCAATGAGTTGGGTTCATATAAATGGAATAATGGGACTGTTCCCGGTTTGGTGCTTACAGGAGCATCTGATATAAGCTACGGTTTAAATAATTATACTACTCTTATAGCTGCCACTGATTCAGGAGCGCCTTATAAAGCCGCACAGGCTTGCAAAACGCTTAATGAAGATACTGCAAGAAATAGAGGCTATACTGACTGGTATTTGCCGGCTTCTAATGAATTGGCTTTATTAGCAGCCAATTCATTAGCAAGTTCCGGTGCATGGTCTTCTACCGAGTCTGATGTTTATAAAGCGAGATATAATTATTATCAATTATATGCCAATAAGACTGATGCCCAAATTGTTAAGTGCATCAGGAGCGAGTAAGTATTTGTCCAGAGTCGCCACTATGATTAAAAGGAGATAATAATGAACATAAAAGTTTTCGAAAATTTAAAAACAGTAAATTTGAAAAATATAAATGCTGATAAAAAAATTATTTTAATACTGTTCGGATCAGTATTGATTTGTTTATCGACAGGTATAATCGGCAAACTCACAATCAGTCCCGAGTCTTTAATCTGGTATAATTATCTTTTTAAACCCGCATTAAATCCCCCTGCCTGGCTTTTTCAAGGCATATGGGTGATTCTGTATCTGTTAATGGGTGTTTCTTTATATATTTTTTTAAAAAAGGAAAGTCTTGGCAGTAAAAAACTTACCCTGATAATTTTTGGCAGTCAGCTTTTATTGAATGCCTTATGGGTTCCCGTATTTTTTGGATTAAGGTCTATTGCAGGCGGATTTGTAATAATAATATTGCTCTGGGCTGCTATATATTTAACGATTTATAAATTTTATAAAGTATCAATACCCGCGGCTCTTTTGTTAACTCCGTCTTTGTTATGGGTAAGTTATACTATAGGTTTAAATTTATCATTCTGGATCTGGAATGCTTAGCGTTAAGAGGGTGTTTGGTTAACCAAACACCCTCTTAACGTATATTTAATTAAAAATTTATTTAAGGAATTTATCTAATGCGGTTTCAAGCTCGGTTAAACTTTTGCTTTCAGTTGCCGTACTGAATAAATTTGTAAGAACTTCATCTTTTTCTGTTTGTTTTAAATCTGAATCTTCAACGGTTGTAACAGCTGAAGCAAGTTTGTTAAAGACTTTTGCTTTATCAGAATCGCTGGAGCCGACATCATCCAGTATTTTATTTGTAGAATCAAGGAAGCCTTCTGCTGCTTTTTCATCTGATATTGAACCAAGCGTATTTGCAAATTTTTCTACGTTAAGACCTTTATCAGCGACATCACTTGCTGTAGAAAATACTTTTTGAAAACTTTTTGCATCCAGATTATCAACGGATTTCATGAATTTATTAAATTCTTCAGGTTTGGAAGCAAACTGTTTTGCAAGTTCGCGCAACCCGTCAGCGCCTTTAGTATTTCCTGCCGCTTTTAATTCTTTATCAATAGAGCTTAACTTGCTTGCAAAATTTGATATTGCAGCTGAATCTTCTTGATTGACAAGAGTTCCTGAATAGTTATCCACAATGGGTTCTTTGTTGACAAGCATATCGCTTGCTATCTGGTCGATAGACTTTTTACTGCCCGGGTTAAAGAGCGCATCCATGATTAAACCTTTTGAAGAAGTGTTTACCAGTCCGGCAATATCCAAATTTGTACTCCTTTTATTTAACGAAAATCCATTTTACGTAAATTATATATAAGTTTAACATTGATATTTAACAGGTTTACTCTTTTATTTGTTGAGTATTTTTTGAATTCAATTATTATCTGTCAAAATTGTTAAAAGAGAAAGAATATAACTACTTTTTTTAAGAAAATCGGATTTTGATTTGAACTTAATTTTTTGTAATAATGTACAAAATTTTAATTAAAATTTTACCTAACTATTAAAATTCTTTAGATTTTAAACATTTACAGTCATCTTGTTTGTATTTTTTAAAGGAACTTCCCGGTTTTCCAAACATAAATCTGAATATTAAAAACCTTTTATTTAGCATCTCGATTAATTCGTTGCTCAGACAATCAACCTTTTCTAATAAGCCTGATGGAATTACAGGAACTTTGCAATTTATAGTTTCAAGATTGCAATTTGTCGTAGAAAGCAAAGAATTTGTTTTATTAACAGTTTCATTGGTTTCAAAAAAATTCCGGTTGGTTTGTGTTAAATTTTTAGTTATTTCAGGGGTATTTTTATTAATTGCTTCAAGATTTTTTATTGTTTTATCGATAGATTCAGGTGCTTTAGTTAGGGTTTCTCTCAATTCCTTTGTTTCTAAAAGTTGATTAATATTATTAAAAGACCTGGAAGAAGATTTTATTCCTTGTTTAAGTTCAGGGTCATTAATAATTTGCCTTAAATCATTTATAAAAAGCCCGAAGTCATTTTTTGAGGAGTCTATGCTTTTTAGAAAATTATTAAATTCGCTATTATTATTAATAGCTTCTTTTTTCAAAAAGTCTGTTATAACAACCATGTTTGAGATAATATGCCCGAGTTTTCCTTCTTGTATGTCTTTAATTAAATATTTGTCTATTCTGTCATATGCACCGGTTCCATATATCACATCACCGTTTGATAATAACTGTGATGAAGGATTATCAGGATAATCCAGAGAAAAATGCATTGAACCATAAAGATCCTCGGTATTTAAAAAGATTTTTGTATTTTTGGGAAGTTTTAATTTTTTGTAGTGAATATCCAGATAAAAAACAATATATTGTTGATCTTCGGAAAGAATCATTTTAGAACAATAACCGACTTTGTAGCCTCTGTAAAATGCATTTATATTGGTTTTTGGGAAACGTCGAATTACAGGAGGCACTTCTTTATATTTAACAATTATAGTCATGTCGGGATGACTATAATATTTATAAAGACTGAATATCCCTAAAATCAATAAAACTATTAATAGGATAAATTTTTTTCGTCTGTTTTTATTCATAAAAAAAGTAAACAAAAAAATTTTCTTAAGATTAACTACCAATAGAGCTAATTTTAAGAATAAAAATTAAACAAAAGGCGATAGAAAATTTTTTCAAATAAGTTATAATTTTTAAAGCTGAGGGGATCTCAGGATCATAAGACCCCCTCAGTTTATTTTTTGTTTTTAGAAGTGTTTTCCTGATGATAAAAATAGCTTCTTATATAGATGCTTCCTGTAATTCATCTGAGTTTTCTGTCGAATTAATTTTTTTCAGATAAAGCTCTTGAACCAATACATAAATAGAAGCCGCAATAGCCGGAGATAAAATTACGCCAAACACACCTAAAACGCTTCCGGCGGTTAAAACTGCCGTAATGATAATTATAGGATGAAGTTCAAGAAATTTTCCAAGAATTAATGGAGTTAAAAGAACATTTTCAAATCTTTGAATAACAAAATAAATAATTACAACATACAAAGCAAGCCATGGATTATCTGCCAGTGCAACTATAATAGCGGGAACAGCAGATAAAATCGGGCCAACAATAGGAACTATTTCCAAAAGACCTGCTATCAAGCCGAGCAAGAAGGCAAATTTTATTCCTGCCACAGCTAAAGCAATAGATGTAAGCACACCAACGGCAAACATAAGCAAAAGTTCGCCTCTTACATAACCGCCAACTTTTTTTGAAATAGTCGCAATTATAAATTCGGTCTTTTCTCTACAGTGTATAGGAAAAAGCAATAAAACACCTTTTTTGATTTCCTCTTTATCAAGAAGAAGAAATAATACTAATATTGCCAACGTAAATGCCATAACAATCCCGGCAACGATATTGACTGTAAGATTTATTGATTGGCTTACTATATCTTTGCTGATAGAGGGTAAATCAGAAAACGCCCGAGAATAATCAGGAATATAACCTGTACTTTCTATTAATATTTCTCCTTTAGTTATCAAAAATTGAACATGTGCCCAATATTTAGGAAAATCTTGAATAAATTCACGAATTTGTCCTATTAAAATTGCAAAGAACGGTACAGATAAAACAGATAAAATCAATATTCCCAAAAAATAAACTATGCCGACTGCAAGACCGCGTCGCATTCTTTTGCTCATCCAATCAACAGTAGGATAGAGAGCACTTGCGATTACAAAAGACGCAAATAAAAGCAAAATAACGTCTTTTGTGTGATAAATAAAAATAACCAGTAAAACAAACGCTATCAAGGCCATAATGCTTTTAGGGGAAATTATTATTTTTACAGAGTTCATTTATTTATCCTTTTGTTCTAGTAGAATTGAATTTAATTGATTTGTGTTGTGTTGTCATCCTGAGCGAAGCGAAGGATCTATCCCTTTGGGTATTTAAGCTTTAATGCATTTCTGTACAGATTCTTCGGACTAAAGCCCTCAGAATGACAGCAGTTAAAAACATCTCTTATTTTTATTCTATAACTTTAATGATTAATTCAGGTATTTGAGGTTTTTTAGAAGAAATTTCGTAAGCCTGATTTAAAATTTCTTTTGCAGCTTGACCTGATTGCTCGGAATTTGCGTAAATTTTAGCTAAAGGTTCGCCTTTATTTATGTTATCACCTATTTTTTTATATAAACGAATACCCGCCGTATAATCTATGGGATCTTCTTTTTTTTCTCTGCCTGTTCCAAGTGCTTTACTGGCTTTTGCCACGGTAAGAGCATCAAGTTTGCTTACATATCCCGAAGCTTCTGAAACAAGCTCATATTCAAACTTTGTTTGGATTAACTTATCAGGATTTTCCAAATATTCAATATCCCCGTGTTGAGCTTTAATCATTTCTTTAAATTTCGCAAAAGCACTGCCGTCTTTAAGTTTTTGAGCTAAAAGTTCTTTTCCTTTTTCAATTGTTTTAACTTTTCCTGCTTTTACAAGACTGATAGCCCCAAGATAAAGACAAAGCTCATTTAAATCATCAGGACCTTGATTTTGAAGAGTTTTAATTGATTCATAAACTTCAATACCGTTTCCTACCGTGTTTCCAAGAGGCTGCGCCATTGAAGTAATCACACATATTATAGGTTTCCCCGCTCTTTTGCCTATTTCAGTCATAGTAACAGAAAGCGCTTCAGCTTCTTCGAGAGTTTTCATGAAAGCACCGCTTCCGCATTTTACGTCAAGAACTATAACATTTGAGCCTGCGGCAAACTTTTTAGATACAACAGAAGCTGCAATCAAGGGAATACTGTCAATAGTAGCGGTAACATCCCTTAATTCATACATCTTTTTATCGGCGGGAGTAAGATTAGCGGTTTGGGAAACAATTGCAGCGCCGACATTTTTAACCTGACTTATAAATTCATCGTTAGAAAGTTCTGCCTTAAAACCTTTTATTGATTCGAGCTTATCAATGGTTCCACCGGTAAAACCAAGTCCTCTGCCGGAAAGCTTGGCTACAGGAATACCTGCAGCCGCTAAAAGAGCTGCCAGGACAAGAGTTGTTTTGTCACCAACACCACCTGTACTGTGCTTATCGACAATAATATCTCCTAAAGAACTTAAATCCATTATCTCACCGGAATTTACAACAGACTGAGTAAGCATATAACTTTCATCAAAAGTCATTCCTTTTAAGCAAACAGCCATGAGCCACGCAGAAAGTTGATAATCAGGCACAGTACCATTAAGGATTCCTTTTGTAATAAAGTTTATTTCTTCCTGTGTATTAGCATTTCCACTTTTTTTCCTGGCAATAACGTCTACCATTCTCATATTACAAATTTTCTCCTTTTTCTAAACTCTCTAAAAAAAATATTATACTCTGATTTTATCAACTGTAAAAGTTTTATTTCTATTCTAATTTAGAATGAGTTCAGCCTGCATCACCTGCTCATCACAGCTGCTTCGGCTTTCACTCCCGCTTCGCTAGTATATTTGCCAAATTAATTGCTTCTATCATGCTTTGATAATTTGCTTTGTTTTGTCCCGCTATATCATAAGCCGTTCCATGACTGGGAGAAGTCCTTATCACGGGAAGATTTATGGTAGTATTTACCGCTTTATCCATCGCGAGCATTTTAACAGGAATCAATCCCTGATCATGATAACAGGCAACATAAGCATCATAAGGCAAATTTTTACCTTTTAAGTATGCATTGGCAGCTTTTGCCCATAAAGTATCCGCAGGAAACGGACCTTCTGCTAAAATATTATATTCTGTTCTAATTTTATTCAAGGCAGGCTTAATTAAAGCCTCTTCTTCATTCCCTAATAAACCGTTTTCACCGGCATGGGGATTCAATCCGCAAACCGCAATTCTTGGATTTTTTAATTTAAAATCTTTAATTAAAGAATTATTCAAGGCTAAAATTGACTTTATAATGTCGTCTATGGTCAACGCAGAAGCAACAGAAGCAAGCTTTATATGTCTTGTAAGCAGCATAACTCTTAAATTTCCCGCCACAAAAAGCATTTCGGGCTTTAATTTTTCTTCGGAAGTTAAAAATTCTGCAAGAATCTCTGTTTGACCCGTGTAATGATATCCCGCATTGTTCATGGCTTCTTTTGAAGTAGGAGCCGTGACAATAGCCTTTATTTTAAGGTTGCTTGGTTGCTCGCCATAAACGGCGTTCCAAAGGGGCAAAGCCCCTTCTCCAGCCTCTGCTCGCAATCCGCCGACAAGCTCGCAAGCTTTTTTAAGAGCAAGAAAAGAGTGTTTTCCTGACTCTATAGTCGGTTTGCCGATTATAATTTTTGAAACATCAAGCGGAATATCAAAAAATTCAATATTTTCCGGAAAAGCAAAACCTAATTCAGCAGCTGTTTTATAAAACCAATTTTGATTTCCTATAAGTAAAAATCTATTCAAGCTAAAGGCAATTGCCGGTGAATTAAGTGCCTTAATTATGATTTCAGGACTAATACCACCTACATCACCAATTGTTATTGCTATTTTGTTGCTGTTTTTCATTTTTTCATTTAATTTTTCTTTGTCATCCTGAGCAAAGCAGGGGGAGATCTGCATACTATAAATAAAAACTACAATTGTAAATTGGATAGATTCTTCGGCTACGCCTCAGAAGGACAATAAGGTTACGGTTGATGCTGTTTAAAGTACTTAAGAATGTTTACCAATGAACCCGGCATTCCGAAATTGCCTGATTTTGTGACGATCCACTGAGCTTCTAGATCAAGACAAAGAGGAATTGAAGGTTCAACTTCATCGATAAGTTGTAACTGCTTGCTTCCAATAGCGTTACAGCATTTATAAGAAGTTTCTCCGCCTATAGTAAGAAAAATAAGATTTTGTTCTTTTATAACTTTATTACTTAAATTTGCAAGATAATCAGTAATAATGCTGGAAATTTTTTCTTTTTCCATTCCCAGCTCTTTAATTTTCTCTTCTTCGTCTTCATCAGAAACATTAATGTGAACAGCAACAATGTTTTCTGTTTCAAGATGCTCCAAAATTCTTTCAATAAGCTCTTTAGAAGGCTCTATCAGCACATCTTCGAGCGAAAGTTCTAACACATAAGAATCAAATTCGTCAGATTCAGCAAGTTTTTTAATCTGTGTCTTGGAAAGACTTGCCATGCTTCCTGAAACAATAAGAACAGGGAGCTTTGGAATTACTTTAGGTATATGCTGGTATTTGGTATCAGGCAGCCATGATTTTGTAAGTACTTGAGCAAGACCTGCTGAACCGCAAGGAAGAAGGTTATAACTTGATTTTTCAACAGCAAGAGCTATCTGTTCCATATCTGTTGTAGAAATAGCATCGATAACGATAAGTTTTTTCCCTTCTTTAACAAGCCTGTTAAGTTCTAACAAAACAGGACCTGCCCCTTTCATAACAGTCATCAACTGAATATGCCCGATAATTTCTTCATTATCCGTCTGTTGCTTTAAAAGAGTAGGAATATGCGACTGAAATATCGGAGAATGAGGATCTCTGGCAACTTCAGTCCTTTCAAGAGGAACTCCTTTGAGTAGGTGATAACCCCCTACGGTTGTTCTTCCTTCGGCAGGAAAAGCAGGAACTATTACAGCAGCATCACCGTTCATGCTCTTTAACACAGCCAAAGTTTCTTTAGCCACATTTCCTCTTAAGGTTGAATCTATTTTTTTGTAGATATATTCGGCGTTAAAATTATTTATAAGCTTTTCGGTAGCATCAGTAACTATTTTATAAGCTTCATCAGGGGTTTTATTTCTGGTTTCGGTACTTATAGACCATGCCTGAGTGTTTGATTTTCCGGAAGGTTCTATGGTATAGTCGAGCAAAATCTGTATATTACAGCCTTTTAAGTGGAATTGCAAAGCTGTATCATTTGCGCCTGTTAAATCGTCGGCAATTATTCCGATAGTTTTACTTTTTAAAGTCAATTAATGTCTCCTTAATGGATCTATTCATTCACAAAGGAAGATTCGCCTTTACCACCGAGAAGACGGAGGTTACTGCCTCTCACAAAGTATCTTTCTCTTTTGTTTCCTTCATTATCTGTCCATGTGCTTACATCAAGACGACCTTCTATAGCGACAAGACGACCTTTTTTTACATATTCGCCGGCTATTTCTGCGCTTTTATCCCATAATTCTATGTTAAACCAATCAGTTTTATCGCCTTCTTTTGTCCACCTGTTTACGGCGACAGAAAATGCTGTTTTAACTTTGCCGGATTCAAAATACTTCATTTCCGGATCTTGACCGACTCTTCCCACGAGAACAACTGAATTTATCATATAATATCCTCTTTTTTGGACTTGTAATTTACTATAAAACTATTACATCGATTAAATTATACCAAAAACAAAAATATAGAATTGCATGTAAATTATCTTCATTGTATTGTCATTTTGAGGGCTTTAGCCCGAAGAATCTGTCCATTCGACTATTTTCGTTATTTAACAGATTCTTCGCTTTGCTCAGAATGACAAATGCAAAAAGGAAATAATCATGACAAACAAAATTAAAGTAGCAGTAAGTGGTGCTTGCGGAAAAATGGGACAGGCAGTCATCAAAGCAATAAATGCAGAGGCTGATTTAGAACTTGTTTCAGCTATCGATATAACAAACACAGGAAAAGACATCGGTGAAATCGTAGAAAACAAATCCTGCGATGTCTTAATAGAAAATTCCCTTGAAAATGCATTAAAAACAAAAGAAATAGATGTTGTTGTCGACTTTACAAACCCTGATCTGGTGTTTGAAAACACCAAGCTAATCCTCGAAAATGGCGCAAGACCCGTAATTGGAACCACGGGCTTAACGGAAAGCCAGCTTGAAGAACTTAAAAAACTTTCAGAACAAAAAATCTTAGGAGCTTTAGTTGCACCGAATTTCGCTGTCGGAGCAGTTCTTATGATGATGTTTTCGCAGAAAGCCGCAAAATATTTCTCAAATGCGGAAATTATAGAACTTCACCATAACAATAAAAAAGACGCTCCGTCAGGTACAGCAATAAAAACCGCCCAACTTATGACACAAGAACGCGCAGAATTCGGGAAAGATAACTGCCCTGAAGTTGAAACTTATAAAGGCTCAAGAGGCGGAGTTACAGAATCAAATATTCATATCCACAGCGTGAGATTACCCGGATTTATCGCCCATCAGGAAGTCATTTTTGGCGCGGCAGGACAGGCTTTGACCATAAGACATGATTCTTTTGACAGAATAAGCTTCATGCCTGGTGTAATTCTCGGCATCCGGCATGTTATGACTATCGACAGCTTTGTTTACGGACTTGAAAATATTTTATAAATATTTTTTGTCATTGCGAGGAAGGGCTAAAGCCCTGACGTGGCAATTAGTCGTTAAAATTAATTTGTTTAATCCTTCTTGCTAAAATGTTTGACAATTTTACCGATTCCAGCACCAATTGCAGCAGAAATTCCGGTACACACTGCTAAACCCTCTGCTATACCAACTATAGCAATTGGTTTATTAACTGTACTAATTTTTTTATAAAGATTAGATATTTGAGATCCTTTAATTTGCAGATAACTTATTCGAGCAAGAGCTACTACTGCACCTGCAATAGCTCCATTTCTTACGGCATGTCTTTCTTTTTTAACAAATTCATCTTTAGGTGTTTCTTTGAAATGCTTAACAACAGTGCTAATTCCTGCACCAACAGCCATCAATCCTACAAACCAAGTACCTGCTCTGGTTTTATTTTGTTTAAGAAGTTCACTAATTGATTGAGTTGAACCAAGCTTTTTAAGTTCAACTATACTTGCTGTTATTACACCAAGACCAGCTACTGCTCCTATAGCAGCTCCATTTCTTACAGCATGGCTTTTACTAAACTCGTCTTTAGACGCTTCAAAAGCTTGTTTATTACCTTTTTTTGCTGTAAATCCGATTTTATTTAAGTTTATCGCTTTGTTTTGTACTGATTGTACTGAATTGACCATAATTTTCTTTTCCTTCTTTCTTTATTAAAAATTTAATTAATAGCTAACTACTTAAAAAACGAACAAAAAAATAATTGATATTTTACCCCCTCTTGTTTAACAAAACTTTATAAAAAACATCTCTTATTTGATTGTTTATATTAAACTTAATATATATCAAAATCAGAGGCATATAGATAATGAACAAACCAAATATTGCAATTTTAGGAGCAACAGGAGTTGTAGGCGGAGAAATCCTTAAAATCCTTGAAGAAAGAAATTTTCCGTATAACGAAATAAAATTTCTCGCCAGTGCAAGAAGCGCGGGAAAAAAAATAGAGTTTAAAGGAGAAACCCACACAATAATAGAAGCCACACCGGAAGCTTTTGAAGGTATAAATATCGTTCTTGCTTCGGCAGGAGCTTCTACAAGCAAGGCTCTTGTTGATGAAATAGTTAAAAAAGGCGCTGTGCTTGTTGATAACTCAAGTGCTTTCAGGATGGAAAAAGATGTTCCTCTCGTAATAGCAGGCGTAAATGATGAAGACTTAAAATGGCATAAAGGAATCGTAGCAAACCCTAACTGCTCGACTTCCCAATTAATGCTTCCCTTAAAGCCTCTTCACGAGTACGGTAAAATAAAACGCCTTATTGTAAGCACATATCAGGCAGTAAGTGGAGCGGGAAAAGAAGCGATTGACGATCTTTATGACAGTACAAAAGCTTCTTTGAATAAAGAAATATATAAATACAAAAAATTTACAACAAAGCCCATAGCCTTTAATTTAATTCCGCAAATTGATGTTTTTTGTGAAAACGGCTACACAAAAGAAGAAATGAAAGTCGTACATGAAACAAAGAAAATTCTTCACCTCTCTGATGATACGCCAATTTCTTGCACAGCCGTGAGAGTACCGGTATTTGTAAGCCACAGCGAAGCTGTAAGTGTGGAATTTGAAAAAGAAATCACTCCTGAAAAAGCAAGAGAAATCCTTTCAACAGCTTACGGAGTTATAGTTATAGATAACCCTGAAAAATCCGAATATCCTACCCCGATAGAAGCTGCGGGAAAAGACCCTGTTTACGTCGGAAGAATAAGAAAAGATCTTGCCTTTGAAAACGGGCTGGCTTTATGGGTTGTGGCTGATAATTTAAGAATCGGCGCGGCTCTTAATACAGTAAGAATCGCAGAAAAACTCGTAGAAATGGATTTACTTTGTCATTCTGAGCGACCATAGGGAGCGTGAGAATCCAAATAGATTGCCACGTCGGAGCTTTAGCTCCTCCTCGCAATGACAATACGTTAATTTAAAAAGGAGAATAAACTATGCGCATAAACGTAGGCGAAGTAATCACCGCAATGGTAACACCATTTAACGAAAATTTTGAAGTAAATTATAATCAAGTTGAAAAACTGACGGATTATCTCATAAATAATGGTTCTGACGCCATTCTTGTAGCAGGTACAACCGGCGAATCTCCGACTTTAACCCATGAAGAAGAATTGGAAATTTTAAAAGTTGTAAAAAATGTTGTCGGCAATAAAGCCAAAGTTGTAATGGGTGCAGGCTCAAATAGTACAATAACCGCTGTTGACAGTACCAAAAAAGCAGAAAAAGCGGGAGCTGATGCTATTTTATCGGTCGTTCCTTATTATAACAAACCTTCTCAAACAGGTTTACTGGAACATTTCGGGCAAATAGCAAAATCAACAAGCCTTCCGATAATTTTATACAACATCCCCGGAAGAACCGGCATAAACATGGAACCTGAAACGATTGCGAAGCTCGCAAACGATTATAAAAACATTGCCGCAGTAAAACAAAGCAACCCAAATCTTGATTTAGTCACAGAAATAAGACTTCAAACACCGGAAGATTTTGTTATTTACAGCGGAGATGACAGCTTAACACTTCCCATGCTGTCAATCGGGGCTTATGGTGTAATTAGCGTGGCTTCCCATATCATCGGAAAAGACATTAAACAAACAATCACCGAATTTAAAGCGGGAAACATCTCAAAAGCTCTTGAACTTCACCTAAAATCATACCCGATGTTCAAAGCAATATTTACTTCCCCAAATCCTATCCCGATAAAAGCTGTTCTGGCAAAAAAAGGACTTGTTGCAGAAACCGTAAGATCACCGCTTGTAAAACTTACAGCAGAACAAAAAGAAAAACTTTATAATTTAATTGCTTCTTATAATATTTAGGCAATAAAACTGTTTTAAGCAGCCTCTACTTTTACATAATCGCTCTGGCTTACAGGTTCAGGAACAGGCAATCCGTCTTCACGTAACCCTTTTATATGAAATTCCAAGGCTTCCTGCATATTTTTTCTTGTTTCTTCAACTGTTTTTCCTGTTGCAATACAACCATCAATATCAGGTGAATAAGCTGAAAAATTTTTCCCTGCCTTTTCAATAATTATTAAATAATTTTTCATTCTTATATCTCCTTTAGACCTGCTTGTCTTAAAATACTGTTAAATGTTTTTCTTGCTACGTTATCGCTAAGTTTTCCGGGAACGGTTACTTTTCCTTTTTTGACGGGATGTTTATATTGCCGATGACTGCCTTCTTGTCCTGACAAAAACCAATCGTCTTTTTCAATTATTTTTATTACTTCTTTAACTTTCCAAACATTTTTCATAATTATATTATAGGGTAACAATTAAGCATATACAAGATATAAAGACAAACCTCATTATTCATACCAATTCCGACGACTTTTGTAAAGATTTGTTGCGGGGGGCGGGTAAATTTTGTCAATTTTTATTTTTAGGGTCATTTAAGTATATGTA
>DNRP01000155.1 GCA_003499955.1 Cyanobacteria bacterium UBA9971 | reverse complement strand
TGGACTTGTTTTACCGTAAAAGAAAAATATTTGCCTGAAGAAAAGAAAAAAGAAGATGTAGAAAATCCGTTTGAAGCAATAAAAATGTTTTTAATAAGCGGCTTAATTTCAGCGGTTGTATTAACTTTTTTAATCATTTTTGGCGTATTAGGAAAGTTTGACCTCTCAAACAAAGACTTTATAATAAATATTCTTTCATGGTTCGTGCTGATTCTTAGTTTTCCGATGCTGGCAATGGCGTTAAAGAGTTTTTACACGAAAGAAATCGCTAAAATTTGCGCTATGCAGTATTTTACATGGATTGGAATGATGTGTTTGTTTATTTATTTCAACAATTTCGTTGTGCATAATGTTTTCCTTATTCCTGATTTAACTACAGCCACCGATGTCATGAAAAAAGCTTACGACTTAAAAGTTATGGAGGCTACAAANNTTATGCAACAAATTCGGCAAGAAAAATATACACGCACTGGCTCTTTTGACAATGGGATTAGCATTTTTAGGTTTTGCGTTTTTAACAAAATCAAAAGGCGAAGTACTATTTTTTATGGCGCTTGCCGGTATCGGGTGGGCTTCAATCCTTACCCTTTCCTATGCTTTGTTAATGGATAACATTAAAAAAGGCACGGAGGGCTCGTCCCTCGGAAAAATGAATTTGTTTGTTTCCGGCCCGCAAATTTTATCTTCNNGCTTTTATTGTAGCTGGAATTACAATGTTTATTGCTTCTGCGGTTGCATTTTCAATAAAAAGAGAAGCTGCGCAACAGGAAGAAAGTAAATTTTCTCTTGAAGATGAAAGTCTTGTTCCTGCAGAAAATATCTAATATTTTTATCACCCACCCCCATACCCCCTCCCTTATAGGGAGGGGGCTAAAGTTTTGTTTTGGGCTCGCTTTCCGCCGCCTTCGGCGGCTCGCTCGCCCTTATTATTTTTTCAACTATTTAACTTAGCATTCCTAAACATCAAACAAAAACATCCAGATAAAAGCCCTAAAGCTCAAATCAGGATGTTTTTTATAACTTTTAAATTCTTATGCTTGATTCCAGAAAGCGTCTCTGATAACTCTGGTTTTTTCTGTTTCTACGGAAATATTAACAGTGTTAGGTGTAAATACAAACACACCGTCGCCAACTTTTTGCTGATGACCGTCAATTGCGTGTGTAGCACCGGAAACGAAGTCAACAACTCTTTGGGATTGTTCCGCATCTAAAAGATGCAGGTTTAATATCAAAGATTTTCTGCTTCTCAAGTTATTTACAACTTCAAGTGATTCTTCAAAAGTTCTTGGTTCTATAACCATTAATTCATGCCCTGAAGCGCTAGGGTGAGATAAAACTTTTAAATTATTTTTTCTACTGCTTTTAATAGGATTCTCCTGATAAGTTTCTAATTCTTCATCTTCATTTGCTGATCCGTATAATTCATCATAAAGATCATCTTCGTCACACTCTTCCATTTGAGGAGTTAAACCAACTAAATTTTTAATTCTGTTCACGAGACCTGCCAATTTACGTTTCCTCCCTATGCTTTCCTCTATAATTGTTAAATAAATAATGCTTGTCCGATTCTTACCATAGTAGCGCCTTCTTCAACAGCAATTTTGTAGTCATTGCTCATACCCATTGATAGTTCGCCGAGTTGAACGTTGAATTTCTCCTGAAGTAGGTTTCTTAACTCTCTTAACCCTCTAAAAACCAGTCTTTGCTCTTCAAAGTCGGAAGTAAAAGGAGCCATTGTCATTAACCCTACTATATTGATTGAGTCAAGTTTAGAAATTTCAGAAAAATTTTCTTCTACTTCCTCCGGCGAAAAACCGGATTTACTTTCCTCTTTCGCAATATTGACCTGAATAAACATTTTTTGAACTATATTTTGAGAAGCTGCGCATTCAGATATTGCTTTTGCGAGTTTTAGAGAATCAACGGAATGGATATAATCGAAAACACCGACAACTTTTTTAACTTTGTTAGTCTGTAAATGCCCTAAGAAATGCCAGGTCGAATTTTTTTCTATTTCTTCCGGTAATCCTGCTCTTTTGCTTTCCGCGTCTTGAACCTTGTTTTCTCCGAAGTCCCTGACTCCTGCCGCATAAGCCTCGATTACCTTGTCAACAGTAACATATTTCGTTACAGCAATTATTCGAGCATTCGATGTATAAGTTTGAATATTTTTCAGATTTTCGCTGATATTCATTTATACATCTTTCCGATTCTTACCGTTTTTCTCCTTCGTTTTTGGATTCTTTTTTCTTTCGATAAATGAATCCAAATCTCACTTCATGTTAGATTTATTAATTATAGTCAAAGTTTATCAGTAATACAAAAAATTGTTTACTATCCATTTAGATGATTTTTTGATTTGTTGAGTAATTTCTCTAAAGCACATGTATGATTTGATTTAAGACGTTAACAAAATGTCACTTTCATGATTAATTTTTCTTAACAGTTCTTAGTATTTGCAACATTTTATAACTTTATTTAACTACAGTCGCTAATTAATTTTACTGAAATTTTCTTAAAACCCACCCCAGCCACCCTTTAGGTGAGGAAAGGGCTGCGCCCTTTACCTGCTTTTTATAATTTTTTAAGAAAATTTCTTCAATGAAAACAAGGATTTTGACTAATTGGCGACTCAGGTTATTTATCAGTTTTAGCAATTTTGTTGAGCTTTTCATGAAGAAATTCTCTGTCAGCAATTTCTTCGTGCTTTAAAATTTTATCTATAGCATCTCTCAAGTCAAGTTTAGAGGCTTTATTAACGTCAAGAGGATTTTCTATTGTGAATTTTTGACACAATTTTTTGTAGTAAGAAATTTGGGCTCTCGTCGGAAATTCCTTTGCCATTCTGGATTCCTGAATTTTTTTTCTTTGCTCTTTCATATAAGCCTTTTGTTTTTCGTACATTGGCTTTTGTTTTTCCTGATATTTATATTTTTGTTTGCATTCCTTTATATAAAGCTCAAGTTCCTTTGAAAATTCCTGCTCGTCAATAAATTCCGCCAGATATGGGAATCTTGTGGAATTTATTTCGAGGTAATGTTTTTGGTCTTCAATAAATTTTTCTGCAAGCATCTTTGATTCTTCATCAAAATCTTTTTTGACATAACTCGCAACAAAATGGCAAAGGTCAGATTTCTGAACTTTTGTAAGGTAGTTAAATATATTAGGTTTTACACTTTGCATTTTTATATCCATTTGTTTTTTTATTAATTATTATAAGACTAACACGCAATACAAACTTAATTCTTTCCAGCAATTAAATTTTTTCCAAAAAAGGCAATTTTACCTCCCCCCTTGTTTTTATATTAATATAAAATATTTAAGAATGTGAGGAAAAGGAAAAATGGTAGAGAATGTAAATTTTACATTTTACAGATCATGTGAAACTGATTCAGAAAAAAGCAGAAAAAGTGCAATAAATTTTCAAAAAGAGTGTGCCGCGGAAGCAATTATTGGAAACTATAAAAGTCACAAAGGAAATGACGAAAAAGCTTATATCCCTACAAGTGTCTTTGATAAAGGTAAGACTAATGATTTAGATGAAAATGGTGATGGAAAAATTGATAAAGATGAAATAGTACATTGGCTTGAAAAAATGGATATAAAAGATGATAATGAAGATGGAACAATTTCCTCCGACACCATGTCAAAATTTGATAACTTCGATTTATTAGGGTTTAAATCGGGACAAATTGAAACTCTTAATAAAAAAACCAACTTAAAAAGCGCAGAAAAGGGAATAAAAAAGATCAACGAATGGGCAGGTAATAAGTTCATAATGTTTTTCGCTGAATCTTATATAGTTAAAGGTATGGGGAAAAAACCTGCCATGGACTTCATGCTGGGAAATGAATCTACCAGAAATCTTTTTATCGAAATGAAAGGTTTAAACCCTGATCTGGTAAAAAATATAATAGATAACGCGTATGGTGAAGAAGCCCCTAAAATTTTTGAAGGGCTCAAATTTTAAATTTACAAATTAAATTAAAAATTTACCGTCTTTGTAGATTAATTTGTCGTCAGCATAAACTTCTGAGCCGTTTTTCATGTTTTTGATAATATCCCAGTGAAGCCCTGATGTGTTTTTCCCGCCGGTTTCTGGGTAAGAAGCCCCTAAAGCCAAATGTATCGAGCCGCCGATTTTTTCGTCAAAAAGAATGTTTCCGGTGACATCCTGAATCATATCGTTAGTCCCGAAAGCCATTTCGCCTAAAAATCTTGCGCCTTCATCCTGATTAATCATACTTAAGAAGAAATCTTCTCCTTTTTCGGCTGTCGCATGGACAACTTTGCCTTTTTCGAATTTTACATGAATATTATGGGATTCGTTTCCTCTGTAGAGAGCAGGGAAATCAAAGAAAATTTCGCCTTCCGCGCTGTCTTCTACAGGAGATGTAAACACTTCACCGTCAGGGAAATTATTGCTGCCACAGCAGTTAATCCATTTTCTGCCGTCAACAGAAAGCGTTAAATCGGTTTTTTCACCAATAATTCTTAAAGTTTTTGTGCCGTTTAAGCCGTCAACGAGTTTATCTTGAGTTTTACCTATTTCTTTCCATTTGGAAACAGGGTCGTCAAGATGCAGGTAGCAGGCTTTTATAAGAAATTCTTCGTAGTCGTAAATAGACATTTTGGCTTCCTGCGCAAGCGCGTTTGTCGGGTAATCGCATATAACCCAGCTTAAAGAACCTTCTGCCGCACGTCCCAGCATTTTTTCGCTCAAAGGTCTTCTCGCTGCGGAAACTTTAGCAAGCTTTTCCGATGGAACTCTTGCCATGTTTTTTACGTTATAAGGCGCGCCGATAGAAATATATTTGTCTACTTTGTCGTATTCCATTATTGTAAACGGATCAACAAATTCAAGCTGCTTGTCATTTGCGAATTTAAAGAAAGTTTCTGCCTGTCCGTCCAGTCTTGTCCTGATTATAGGGAATGCGCCTCTTTTGAGGACTTCTTCATAAACTGCCAGAATAAGAGGTTTTGCCTGCGCTTCCGCGCTTATAATTACCAGATCGTTTTCTTTAACATTTGTAGAGTAGTCAACGAGAACACTCGCGTATTTTTGCCATAAAGTTTTCATAAATATTTACTCCTAATTTATATGTTTTTTAGATTGTTTCATATTAACATTTTTGTTTTTCCTTATAAAGGTATTTTTTATTTTTAATAGCAATTTTTAAAGTTGAGGTGTTTTGTATAAGCAGTATAATTTACAAGAAAGTTTTAAAATGCTGACTAACAATATCAATTTCAAAAATTATCAAACATATTCCGCGCTGCAAAGCAGAATAACTCCTAATCCTGAAAAAACTCAAAATTCACAATTATCTAGCGATACCGTAAGTNNTTATACCTGCTAAAATAACTAAATTAAGTCCTGATGATCCTGAAGATGTCGAAGCAATAAAAACCATTAATAAAACCTGGATTAAAACCGCTTATGGCGATGAAATAACATATGACTTCAAAAATCCAAGAAATACCGATACGGTTCTTGCAGTAGAGCTTGATGATGACAAAAAAGAACTTGCAGACAAAATTTTATGTCTTGCCCAAACAACCTCAAAAGCCGCGCACAAAGCTAGAGGTTATAACGATATTCACCTGAAGCATATGCAATCAGCTCCAACAGCTGAACATGGCAAAAAAGAAAATCAATTTAAAGGCGCAGGAGAGGTATTAATGTATGGAATTTGCAAATATGGCAAAAATTTGGGCTTTTCGGACATGACTCTTTATTCTACAAACAATCCTTTTTATAATCATCTGGAAATGCCTAAAGCACCAGAATTAGGGATGTGTTATTACGCTTTCAGAAAAGATTCCATGAACAGATTTATGGAAAAAACAGCAGAAAAATATCAAATACCTAATCAGGATTAAATACAACTTTAATTACATCCTCAAATGAAGGCTGTTTTTGTTGGTTGCCTGTTTTAAGGTTTTTCAGCGTGTAAGTCCCTGAAGATATTTCTTCTTCGCCGAGAATCACCGCAAAATTTGCGCCTGTTTTGGAAGCTTTTTCCATTTGTTTCTGGAATTTTTTGTTAGCAAGATCAAAATCGCAGGAAATACTTTGTTTTCTGAATTTTTCAGCCAGCTCAAAAGCTTTTTGGGTATTATTCGTAACTATAAAAACATCCAAAGGTTTTTCTTCAACAGGAGGTAAAAGACTGATAACTCTTTCCATCCCAAAAGCCCAACCAACAGCAGGGGTAGGAGTACCGCCAAGCATTTCTACCAGCGGATCATATCTTCCTCCGCCGCAAACAGCATTTTGTGCGCCAAGATTAGTGCTTGTAATCTCAAAAACTGTTCTGTTGTAGTAGTCTAAGCCTCTTACAAGCCTTTTATTGATTTTATAATCTATATTTAAAACTTTTAAATACTCCTGTAATTCCGAAAAATGTTTCACGCAGTCCTCGCAGATAAACTCGCTGTTAATCACAGCTTCAATTTCAGGAGTTGCAAAAAGTTCTCTGCATTTATCGTTTTTGCAATCGAGCAT
>DNRP01000153.1 GCA_003499955.1 Cyanobacteria bacterium UBA9971 | reverse complement strand
GCTTGTTTACCTAAGCTTCGGGGTGTTTTTTACAGAAAAAATCTCAAATAGATGTAAATAGAGCTTATTGCAAGAGAAACAAAAGTTATTAATACTCCGATAATTATAAACAAACCTATAAAGAAAAAAATTGTCGTCCATTCTACATCGTGTATAATTTGTTTCGGCGTTTCGAATAAAAGAAGTACTCCTGCTCCTAAGCAGGATTTGAAAAATATCTTATTATCTTGTGCAGAGTAGAAGGGTAAAAAGAAACAAAGAAAGTTTTATATAAAAGAACAAAAAGGATTCGAACCCGTTAAATGGACTTATATCGTGCATTTTGAAATAAAAAATGGAATTGTTATTACAATTCAAATATTTTAAGAAAATTTCTTCAATGAAAACAAGGATTTTAACTAATTTGCGACTGGGATTAAAAAGCCAAAACTGTCATTGCGAAGCAAGCTCATAATTTTACAAAATCTTGCGATTGCTTCGTCGCTTCTCTCCTCGCAATGACAATGCAAAATTAATTAGCAATTCAAATTGATTAACGGTGATTTATCTTTTGGACGTTTTTTAAAAACTTGAAAGAAAACAATCTTTACCCGTTAAATCCTTTTTATTTCCCTGCAATAATTGCAACCCAACTGTCTTCCTGCAAAACCTCAACGATTTTTAATCCGTTTTGTATACAGGAATCCTGCACATCTTGAGATTTTTCCAGTATAATTCCGCTCAAAATCAACTTTCCGCCCTGTTTAACTAAAGGCGTAAGCTCGGGCATTGCTTCAATAAGGACATGCGCAAGAATATTCGCAGTAACTATTTCGTATTCGCCTTTTACATCAGCGGCAACACCTGTATAAAATTTGCATTTATCGGCTGCATTGTTTTTTTCAGCGTTTTCTGCCGCTACAGAAATTACGGAAGCATCATTATCAACACCTACNNATTGTCATTGCGAGGAGCTTGCAGAGCCTGCCCTGAGGAGCGAAGCGACGTGAGGGAAGCAATCCATTCATTAGTTGTTGATTGGTGGATTGCTTCATCTGCTTTGTCAGCAGACTCGCAATGACGCAACAATCCAATAATTTTTTCTAACGCCTGTACACAAAGTCTTGTTGTAGGGTGAGTTCCTGTCCCAAAAGCGCTTCCCGGGTCAAGATTTATAATAATTTCATCATCACCAGCATTATATTCTTCCCAACTGGGACAAATTACAATTTTTTCGGAAATTTTTTGAGGATGCCAGTATTGTTTCCAACTATGCGCCCATTCATCATCAGAAATTTCCAACGAAGAAAGAGTCCATGCTCCCAAATTTTCTTCTTCAATCCCGGAAGAAATAAGTTTTTGTCTTTCCTGAAATAAAATATTTTGAATTTCTTCAATATTTACAGACGTACTTTCAACAAAAGCCTTGTAGCCTTTAACAATACCGCCGTTGTCTTTTATTACGACTTCGTCTTTGTAGATTTTTTCATCTGTTACAACGCCGCTGCATCCGATTTTTTCGATTAAAACGTCAGAAACGTATTCTACCCAGACAGGATTTACTTTAACAGTAAGTTCTATTGATTTTGACATTGTTTTTCTCAAATAAAATTTTTAACACTTCAATATTATGATTAGAAAAAAATTAAATTCAACTTTAATGTTTTAAAATTAGACCGATTTTTTCTGACATTTTTGAAATTTTCTCTGTCTTTTCAAGCGCTAATTCCGCTAAAACGTCTTTTTCTATGTCATCATCTGATTTAAAAATAGCATGTTCCAACAAATATTTAATTCTTTGAGATTCAATGGAAATACCCGATCTTAAATTATAAAGTTTTTGTTTTTTACTCATTTTATTTTCCCTTTATTAAGAAAAATTGCAAAACAACTAAGACAAGCTGGAATTAATATAGTATTAACTGTAATAGAAGTCAAGCTTTTTATAAAAATGATATTATTAGAACTATGATAAACAATAAACTTTCTGAAATATTAGGAAAAAAAAGAATACGAATGTCAGAATTGCAAAAAATGACAGGGCTTAGTCATACTACAATAATTAGCTTGTATTATGCCCGTTCTAAAAATATAAGTTTTGAAACAATAGATAAACTTTGTGAAGCTCTGGAGTGTAATATTCAGGAATTATTTGAATATATTCCAAATTGAAAAACACATCATTTATTCAATAAATACGCCCATTCTGCGGAATTTTTCATGCCTGTCGCTTTTGAGTTCAGTGCCTGACATGCCGGACATTTCATCAATACTTTCAAGCACGGTATTTTTTAATTCTGCTGCTGCAAAATCCCAATCATAATGAGCACCTCCAAGAGGTTCTTTTATGATTCCGTCAATTATTTCCATTTGTAAAAGATCATCAGAAGTTATTTTAAGGTTTTCTGCGGCGGTGCTTGCCATATCAGCACTTCTCCAGAGAATAGAAGCGCATCCTTCAGGAGAAATTACAGTGTAAAGAGAATGTTCAAACATATATACCCTGTTTGAAACAGCTAAACCAAGAGCGCCGCCTGAACAGCCTTCACCTAGAATCACCGAAACAATCGGGGTTTCGAGCTTTGCCATTTCTCTTAAATTTACAGCAATAGCAGTTCCCTGACCGGTTTGTTCAGCTTTAATTCCAGGATAAGCCCCGGGGGTATCAATAAGAGTTATAATAGGCAAATTAAATCTGTCCGCATGGTAAAAAAGCCTTAATGCTTTGCGGTATCCTTCCGGTTGAGGCATTCCAAAGTTGTATTCAATATTTTCTTTGGTTGTCCTGCCTTTTTGTGTACCGATAAGCATAACAGATTTGCCATCTATTTGGGCGACACCGCCAATAATAGCTCTATCGTCAGTTCCCGCTCTATCACCATGAAGTTCCAGCCAGTCTGTGGTGATTAAAGAAACATAATCCAGAAAAGTCGGGCGTTTTGCGTGTCTTGCGATTTGAAGCTTTTGAGAAGGAGTAAGACTTGAATAAAGCTGTTTTTTAAACTCAAATGCCTGATTTGTAAGTAATTTTACTTGATCATCAAGGTTTATGCCTGTTTCGGAGCTTAATTTTTTAAGCTCTTCTATTTTATCTTCTATTTGATATATTGATTTTTCAAATTCTAATGGGGTAAATTGCTTGTTCATTTTTTATTCCTCAATTTTTTATATCACCCACCCCCTGCCCCTCCCTCAAGGGAGGGGAGAGTGGAATTTTTTGGCTCGCTTTCCGTCCGCTACGCGGACTCGCTCGCCTTTATTTTTATGTGTTAACTTTCTGTTTCGCTGGAGCGTGTATTCTTATTAGTTTTTCCAGTGTGCTTTTAAGACCGCTTCTGTGAAAAACCATATCCACATGTCCGTATTTAAGCAAATACTCTGCTGTTTGGAAATCAGACGGCAGTTTTTGTCTTATTGTCTGTTCAATAACCCTTCTTCCTGCAAAACCAATTCTTGCGCCCTGTTCTGCAATTATTATATCGCCAAGAGTCCCGAAACTTGCCGTTACTCCGCCAAAAGTAGGCTCAGTAAGAACGGTAATATAAAGAATTTTTTGCTCATTAGCTCTTGCGACAGCGCAGCTTGTTTTTGCCATTTGCATAAGACTGAGGCAACTCTCCTGCATTCTTGCGCCACCGGAAGATGTTACGGCTATAATCGGGATTTTTCTTTTTATGCCTTCTTCTATAAGACGCGTGATTTTTTCTCCGACAACACTTCCCATGCTTCCGCCCATATAAGCAAAATCCATCACGGCAACAGCGACTTCCCAATCGGAAATTTTTCCTATGCCCGTTACAACAGCTTCGTTAAGATTTGTTTTTTTGCGGGCGTCTACCTGTCTTGTTTTATAACGCATTGTATCTACAAAATCCAGCGGATCAGAAGGAAGCATGTTGCTGTTTATTTCCTCAAAAGAATCTTCATCCAGTAATTGTTCTAAGCGTTCTCTCGCCCCTATCCTGAAATGATAATCGCATTTAGGACACACATGCATATTTTGCTCTAATTCCTTTTGAGGAATGCTTGTATTGCAGTTATAACATTTTTCCCAGAGTTTTAATAAATCATCTCCTGATATTTTTGATTCTACAAGGTCAGCATTTAACTGCTTATTCCTTCTATTTTCAAACCAATCCCTTAAGCTCATAATTATATAATTCCTCTCTCATGATTATTTTTTTGTTTTTAAATTTTAATACAAAAATGACAATAATTAATTTTCTGTAACGTGTAATTTATCAAATTCCAGAGTAGACCTGTCTGATCCAAGCAACATGTTAAGATCAAAAGTCGGCAGTTTTCTTCTTGTATCATAACCTAATCTGAATTTTATATCATCGGGACCAAACCAGCAAAATATTTGATTTTCCGCAATAAGTTTTTTATCATAATTATCTTTTGACAGGTTTAAACTTGCTTCATAGCCTACAGTAGTAAATTTATTGATTTTATATCTGGTTCTTAAAGTGACGTTGCTTTTTCCGTAATAAAATCTGTCAGCTAATATTGGCGTTTCTCCGTAAATTCCTCCCTGATAATAAGCCAGCCATGCATACAAGGGGCCTTTGTTTGCGGTTATGGTCGGGCCGGCTCTTAATACGCCATAAGTATCTCCTGTTCCATACACAGCTACACCAACCTGGGAATTTGCTCCGAGATGAACATGTTCTCCCAACTTATAAAGGGGGGTGTTATTATATAAATTACCCTGTAGTTGGTATCTTCCTGTACTCCAACGATGATCAGTCTGGATAAAAGCTGCACTTGACCTTAAATCAAAATCAAAATTGTTAGCAGAAGCCAGTTTTCTGTTATCAACAGCTTCAATAATAAACTCGGGTAATTGTCTTCCAAAAAAACCGTTTTCTATATAAGTATTTTTTCCGTATTGAATTTTTGTGTTACGGCTAAACGGGAGTATCTGTTCACCTTCTATGACAAATTTTTCCCTTAAAGTGGAATACGCTACTTCTGTTCTGTTTGTGTCGGAAGTAAATCTTGATAATGCTCCTACACCTACTCCTCCTCCATAAGTCATAAGCGGAACAACTTTAAGAGTTTTTCCGTTCGGCAAATTAAATAAAGGTCCCCAGCCCGCATATCCGCCCAATTCCGGTTTTCGTCCTATTTCAGGGAAATTAGTTTCTACCTGATTAGTTTCCTTGTTTGAAGTCAGAGTTAAAGTCGGAATTTGAGCTATTTTGTATTTATTAATGGTTACTGTGGAATTTAATAAAGTTATTATATCTACATCTTTGTCTCTATTAACAATAACTTTTTTAGAATGAATAATATATTTGTTTTTAAATCCTGATGGGGAGTTTTTGTCTGTCGGTTTTGAAACAATGCTGGGATCGGTAATGTACTTTGTTCCGCAAGTAGAAAGAACATAACTCAGGCTTTTATCGCTAAAATTAGCTGTTCCTTTAGAAACATCGATGTCTTTTTTACTTTCATCTCCTTTTTTGGGGTAAATATTTGCTGTTTTCGAATCAATTTTTATCTGGCTTATTACTGTAGTGGGATGATCTATAAGCACAGAATCCTGCGTAAGGTCTATCCTTGCAAAATCCCCGTTAATTACATTTTTTCTGTTTATTATCCTGACATTTTTTTCGGCTATAATTAAGTCGTTTTCTCTGTCATAAGTAACTTTATCAGCCTCAAGAATTGTTTCTTGCGCTTCAACATTAATTCTTACGTTTCCTGTCGCGACAATCTGGTCTTTTTCCTGATAATAATCCATAAAATCGCTGTTTATATTAATAACAGCACTGCCTTTTAAAGGCTGCTCAGCGTTAGCAGCGGCTTTAGGTTTTCCTTTGGCTGTAGAGCCGTCGATATAAGAAAAACAAACCATAAAAAATAGTATTAATATTAAAAACTTTTTAAACAAATTAAATGTTTATCCTCGTGATTATAATCATGTCTATTAAAATATAGTCATGAGGAAAATTCCACATAATTTTTTATAATTTTGCTCAATTATTAAGTATTATACATATATGCATAATAATTGAGCAAGTCAACCCGTCATTGCGAGCGAAGCGAAGCACTCTATAAAAACAAAATAGATTGCCGCGTCGAGGCTAAAAGCCTCTCCTCGCAATGACAACAAAAATTAATTATATTTAAGTTTATAACCGATTATTGTTCCGTTCATAAGCATGTTTGCGAAGTTTGCCGCTATTACAGGCGTTGATTGAATAAAAATTCCATAAATAAACCAGCAACTACCTCCTATAAAAAACATTGCAAACATGCCAAAAGATATGTCTTTTACTGATTTCGTTTTTATAATTTTAATCAGTTGAGGAAGAAAACCGAAAGTTGTCAATATTGCTGCAATAAACCCCAAGGCATTAATAATATCCATAATTTAGGCTCTTTGTATTTTAAAGCTTGTAACCAGATTGTCAATTATATTATACATGTTTTAAAATTAATTTTTTAGTATTTTTTAGTAAAATAAATATACAAAAAGACCTCTCAAAATATTTTGAGAGGTCTTTCAAAATCGAAAATTTCAACAGTTTACCTAAATATATAAAATTTGGTTATTAGCTTTCACTACTTGATCTTCTACTTCCAAATCTGGTATTTTTGGTTCTTTTTTTGAATTTTTCAGCGTTTGCTTTGTTGCGTTCTGCTTTTTCTTTTTTCTGATTATTTTTAGCCAAAGTTTTTATCCTTTACTAGAAGGGTTTAACCCTTAATAATTACTTCTATAACAATCAGAACAGTAAACAGGTCTGTCACTTTTTGGTTCAAAAGGAACAGTTGTTTCTATACCGCATGCTGCGCATATAGCTTTGAATTGAGGTCTAGGACCTCTTCCGCCGCCGCCGCCACCGCTTCTTCCGCCGCCGCCTCTGGTGTCATTCATTTTTCTGTTTGCTCTGCAAACAGGACATCTTTTTGGGGTGGAATATCTTTTTTGTTGATAAAATTCTTGATCTTCACCACTGAAGATAAAGCCTTGACCACATTCTACACATTGTAATTCTTGGTCTTCGAAGTTTTGCTTGAACATTTTGATTCTCTTTCCTTAAAGTTAAAATATTTTTTACCAGTTCTATTATCAACCATGTATAAAAGAAAGTAAAATCAAACTTTTTTTACTAATAAATTTTTAACAATTTTTTTGTCATTAATTTCAAGCTAATAGTCTTTCCTGTCTAAAAAAACAACATTTTTGTAAAATATACAATTGTAACATTTTCGTTACAAAACTAAATATTTTTTATTTATACAATATATTCTTTCGCAAATTGCAACCAAATTTTGTAAAAGTAAATAATCTTGGTAAAATAACAAAGTTGGCATTGGCAGGAGAAAGAATACGGCAGATGGATTTAGCTTTAAGGAAAAAATATCGGGGATT
>DNRP01000075.1:9792-11868 GCA_003499955.1 Cyanobacteria bacterium UBA9971 | reverse complement strand
AGATTCTTATATCGAAGTGTCGCTTATTCCTTTAATAAATAAACATGTTGTAATTCGACAGGTCTTTATAAATAGTCCTGATATAAATTTAAAAAGACTTGAGGACGGGACTTTTGATTTAGCAAAGATCTTTATAAAAAGAGGGAAGTCAAAATATAAAGTTGAATTAAAAGATACTTCAATAATTTTAAACAATTACAAGATTAATTTCATTGATAAAGTTATATCTCCTGCAAAAGAGTTTGTTTTAAACGGTGAAATACTTAAAATTACAAGATTTACGCCAAATAAATATATAGAAATAGAAGCCAAAGGAAAAGTTTCTGAATGTCAAAAACCGGAAATGAATTTTAATTTGCTTTTAAATACAGACCTGCCTTTAAGGAAGAAAAATCCGACAACAAACCAGTTAAAAATCAAAGGAAACATTGTAAATTTTGATCTGGCGGAATTTAAACCATACATAAATAAGTATGCCCCTAATAAATACATTGTTCTTGACGGAACAGGCAACGTGAATTTTGACATAGACTTAAATAAAGAGATATTAGGCAGAAGAAGGTTCTTTATTGAATCGAAAACGAGCAATTTAAACATTGTAGATGCCTTAAGAGGCGATGTTTTGTCTTATGATGATACGCTGCATTTCTTTACAAGCGGAAGTTTTGACGATAACGATCTTTATTTAGACAATCTTCAGGTTAACGGCGATAAAATTAATACGGATATAAAGGGAAAAATAAGCAATTTTGCCAGAAAAAAAATCAGGAATATTGATTTACGTGTAGATGTAAATGCCACAAGAGCAAAGATTGCAGCGGAAGTATTCCCTAAAACCATTAAAGTTAAACTTGATCCGTTTAATAAAATTATAAAACATAATATAGACGGAAATATATCAGGTAATTTACAGCTAAAAGGTTACTACAGAAAGCCGGATATTTTTGGCAAAGTTAAATATGATGATTTTTCAATAATAGAAAAGNNACATAACTCCTTTTAAAGGAAAACGGCTAAAATTGGCTATCAGTTCAACTCAAAATATTAATTTTGCTAAATGTTTGCCTGTTTTATTAGCGGTTAGAGATATTTTTCAGTTCAAACTCACACCTGTTACCGAAATGGATATTAAAGGAATCGGAAAAACCAATCTTAATATAGAAGGCGCGTTTAAAGACGTAACGATAAACGGCTATGTTGAAGTCAAAAACGCCTCTGTAAAATACAAAACACTTGCGGGATCGGCTGAAAACGTAAACGGAAAAGTTAAATTTGTCGGAGAAAAAGTTTATTACGATGACCTAATCGGTTTTGTGGACGGAATAAAACTCATTCCATCAGGCTATTCAACTCTCCATGGCTATTCTGATGTAAAACTTTATATGCCGCAATTAGATTTAAAAAAAGGACAAAAATTTGTTTACGGAAGTCCGCTTCTTGATGAGGTGCAGATTGCTTTAAAAGATATTATAGATATAAAAGGAGTTGCTGATACTGCTATTTTCCTTAAAGGTACGGACAAAAATCTTGATTCAAACGGAATTATAAAATTTAATGATGCCTTTCTCAAATATAAAGGCTACGGCGAGCCATTTAGTAAGCTTAAGGGTCAACTAAGATACAAAAATGAAGATATCTATTTTGATAACATAAACGGAAATGTGTTGGAAAATAATGTAACCGTGAGCGGTTTCGTTGGCGCATTAAGTAAAAATATTGATATGACTATTTCTTCCAAAATCGTAAGGCTGGAAGATGCTAAGAAATTTGTCATGAATAGCTTTTTGTTGGCTAAATCACAAAAAATAGTTAAAGATTACACTTTTGTAAAAGGAACAGCCCAATTTTTATTGGTTCTTAAAGGTAAATCAGACCAAGACTGCCTTAAAAGCCTGATTTTTAGCAATACAGATGCTGTTTTTGAAAATAAACAAGTCGGTTTTCCCGTAAAAATCTCTCAAGGTGTTATTAATATAACGGATGATACTGTTCAAACTCAGGGTATACAGGCGCGCGCAGGAAATACAGATTTTACTGTTCAGGGTAAGGTATCCAATTTAAAGGCGAATATCAAGA
>DNRP01000075.1:0-9731 GCA_003499955.1 Cyanobacteria bacterium UBA9971 | reverse complement strand
TCAAAATCAGGATTTGCCTTTTATAATTGAAAACGGCAAAGCTGAAATTACTGATAAAAGCTTGTTTTTCTCCGACATAAACGGCAAAATCGCAAACTCTGATTTCTTTATTAACGGCAATATTAAAAATTACTCAAAGAAACCTGTATTTGCGATTGTTTCTTCGCTAAAAATCAATCCTGATGATGTAAACAGACTAAGTTCTTTGCTAAAACAGCCTGTTGGGTTAGAAGGAATAATTCCTATAACTGCAAATATAAAAGGCAATGTTGATAATTGGAATATTCAAGGAAAAATGGCTCTAGCTAAAGGCATAAACCTTAGCTATGCAAGACAAATGGGTATACCTGACGATAAAGTCAGAATGTTAACTTTAGATGCTCAAGGAAAACAGGATAAAATCGATGTTAAAAGCTTGAAAATTGATTTATGCGACAAAGATAAAGACTTGAGTTATAAAACGCCTTGGGAATTCGACGTTGATGGCGAAAAAGAAAATCTTTTGCATTTCTCAGGCTCTATAGATAAATTAAAAACTTTCAAACCCGTATTTAAAAACTTTAGGGTTTTTACAAATGAAGAAAAACCGCTTAGTATGTGTATTTTAAACACAGGTGTCAGTAAATTTATTAATAACGGCAATGAAAACTTCTTTTCGGAAGGGAATTTTCAGGCAAATTTAATAATAAACGGATATGTTTTTAGCCCTGCTATTCTTGGTTCTATTTCGTTTTCCGGATTAAAAATCCCTGATTATAAGCTAAGCTTAAATAATGCCAACATAGATTTTTCTAAAGATGAGATTAGTTTTGATTTTAAAGATTTAAAAATAGATGATTCCTCTATGAATATTAGCGCTCTTGTTAATTATCCGATAGAAACCCCTTTAATGCTTAAAAATATCAACATAATTTCGGATTATATGAATATTGATAAGATTGCCGGAGTTTTGATATCCAATAAAAACATTGTGGATGATAATAAAGAAAATATTAAAATGCCGGAATTCATTATTAAAAATGGAACGCTTGATTCAAAAGAGCTAATTATGCGTGACTTAATCACTTCAAATGTAAAAGCTAATATAAATCTCACTCCTGACGGGTTATTATCTGTTTCCGATATTCAAATGAATGCAGCAGGAGGAGTTGGAGCAGGTAATATTTACTATAATACAAAATCCAGCGAGCTTTCGCTCAATCTCATCGCTAAAAACATGCAGGCAAACGCTCTTGCAACTACTCTTTTGAGATTTCCGAACGAAGTTTACGGCACTCTTAATGGAGAAGGGCAATTTTATACGAGCGGAAGAAATTCTGAAGAAATGATCTCAAATTCAAATGGTTATGCGAATTTCAAGATATATGACGGTCGTCTTGTAAGATTGGGGTCGATGGAATACTTCTTAAGAGCCGCAAATGTTCTGCAATGCGGTATTGGAGGTTTTAATTTTAATAATATTATTGACCTTGTTGTGCCGCAAAAAACAGGATATTTTGATAAGCTTGAAGGAAGGCTTGATATAAAAGACGGTGTTATTAATACGGATGAAATAACTTCATCAGGCGAAAACCTTAGTCTGTTTATTTCAGGAAATTTTGATATGCTTACAAATAATGCTGACACTAAAATACTTGGCACCCTTTCCAAAAAAGTATCGGGATTATTGGGTCCTTTGGGCAGTGTTTCCGTAAATCAGTTTATAGGATTTGTCCCCGGGGTTGGATTCTTGCCAACGATTGCAGGTGAGAAGGGATTAATAGATTTGATACCCGGATTAAGCAAAATACCTGTGCTCGGACTTGATTATAATCAGAGAAACAGGCAATTTGTTGTAGATATCAACGGAAACCTCTATGAACAGAGCTCTGTCAAAAGCTTTAGATGGTTAGATTAATTATCTGAGATGTATTTTAATTTGATTTATAAAAAACTTGGAATCATTTAAATCATTAATTATATCTTCTTTAACGGGCTTCCACATAAATTCATAATCACTTTTTTGCCTGTTTTCGTAAGCTTCTTTGTAAATTTTAAATAATTTTTCATCAAAAATTTTATCTGTATAAATGAATTTTTTATTAAACCAGCTTAAGTACGGGCTGTGTTTTGAAGAAGAAAATTCGTAAAAATATCCAAGTGCGACAACAGAATAAAATATTGCATAATAAATTCTATTCTGCGCCGTTGATAAAAAGCCGTCTTTTATGCTTGATTCGGCTGATTTTATAGCCTCATCAGCTTTTTCAAAAGCTATTTTTATAAGAACATCTTTATGCTGCGTCATAATAAACACCGTTATTTACAACCTGATCATAAAATACAGGATTTCTTTCCAGCTCTTCCTTTGTCATAGGATGAAGATCAATAAAGACATCGAGTTCAGCCTCGATTTTGCCGATTATTCCCCATATATCCATTCTTTTATTTCTGTCTATTTCATCAAAAACAGCCACAATGTCGATATCACTTTCTGCAGTTGCAACACCTTTAGCTCTTGAGCCGTATAAATACGCCCCTTTAAAGTCATTAAAGGTTTCTTTTAGTTTTTCGTTTAAATATTCAACGACCTGTAGAGTCTTTTTATCCATGGAATTAAAGTCCTTTTTTATTATTTTGATTATATCAGATTAACTTTAAATTTTGTTTTAATTATAAATTTTTCTACTCGGACAAGATTCAGCATTAAGGCAACGTAAATTTTTTGATTTATTGCGCTTATTGAATAATTTTTTCAAATTTTCAGGACTAAAAACATTAGGATTGATTATATATTCTAAAATTGAGAGTCTTGCTATTTCAGTTATATTAACAAGATTTTCAGGTTTGAAATTATCGTTTTTGCCATTATGCACAATTTTTGATCTTATATTATATAATTGTTTTACTCCTTCACTAAACTCTTCAGAATTATCTGCATATAAGCTTGGTTTAATAATCACTCCTTCTTTTTGAAACAGTCCTGCTATTCTATTAGATAGTATTGCTTTAATTCCATTTTCTTCGTTAGGTAAAGTATATAACATTTCTAATATAGTCATTAAGTCAACAAATCTGCTTTCAGGGAAATTCGCATGTCCTGAGGTATTAAAAACATATTTAAATCTCATAAAATCTAATTTATTATTATTGTCCTCTATTAAAATTTTTAAAATTTGCTTTAATCTTGGTATGTCTGAGTAATTAATTTCACTATATGGAAATCCATAATAATATTGTGAGCTTTCAACATATTTAATAATTGTAGATTCGTTGTCATTTTTAAAATGAACAGTAAATAATATACCGGATGAACCTAGTTTTATTAATCTGATAGCTGCATTTATTGAATTTATATATTTAGTTGCCTCATTTGAATCTGAAGAAGTAAAAACTATTTTATGTTTACAATTTTTGATTTCCCGAGTGCAGATTTCTGCTATATAAATCGGGTCGATTTTTTGTTGAACATATTCATGATCTTCTTTTTCTGTTGGTTTTAAAAAGATATCTTCATATATTTCTATTTCTTCATTAATATCAGAATTTATGCAAATCGCTGAATGATATTGATTTTCCCAATCCATATTAAATTGCCCTTTTGGTTAGAATATTCATTTATTATCTTTAATTATAATTTTTTAAGCAACTTTAATTTAATTCCTCGCATTTTTCCTCTATAATAATCTCAAAAGAAAATGGAGGATGTGATGGAAGTTGAAAGAATAAGACAGGTTGACGCGGAAGTTGCGGAACTTGTAATAAAAGAATTAGACAGACAAAGAAACACAATCGAGCTTATCGCAAGCGAAAATTTCACGAGCGAAGCTGTAATGGCAGCCTGCGGAACGGTTTTGACAAACAAATATGCCGAAGGCAAGCCGCATAAAAGATTTTATAACGGCTGCGAAATAGTCGACCAGCTAGAAGAACTGGCTCAGGAAAGAGCAAAAAAACTTTTCGGTATGGCTCACGCGAATGTTCAACCGCATAGCGGAGCGCAGGCAAATATGGCAGTATTTTTATATGCCTTAAAATACGGCGATAAAATCCTCGGAATGGATTTATCAAACGGCGGACACCTTTCCCACGGTTCACCTGCTAATTTTTCCGGTACATACTTTGATGCAACCACTTTTTACGGCGTAGACGAAAACGGTTATATTGACTATGATGAAGTTGAAAAACTTGCAATTCAGTCAAAACCCAAAATGATAATCGCGGGAGCAAGCGCATACCCGAGAATTATTGATTTTAAAAGATTTAAAGAAATCGCCGATAAAGTTGGCGCGTATTTAATGGTTGATATTGCTCATATTGCAGGACTTGTTGCAGCAGGACTACATCCTTCTCCTTCTGAATATGCTGATTTTGTAACAACTACAACCCACAAAACCCTTAGAGGACCCCGGGGCGGATTGATTTTATGCAAAGAAGAACACGCACTTGGTATTGATAAAGCCGTATTCCCCGGAATTCAGGGCGGACCGCTTGAGCATATTATCGCAGGAAAAGCCGTTGCTCTTAAAGAAGCACTTCAGCCGGAATTTAAAGACTATGCTCAAAGAGTTATCGATAACGCAAAAGCCCTTGCCGAATCTCTTGTTGCAAACGACATGGATCTCGTAAGTGGCGGAACAGATAACCATTTGATGATTATGGACTTGAGAAGATACGACAAAACAGGAAAAGATATCAGTAATTTGCTTGAAAAAGTAAATATAACCGCTAATAAAAACACCGTACCTAACGATCCAAAAAGTCCATTCGTGACAAGCGGTGTAAGATTGGGTACTCCTGCAATCACCACAAGAGGTTTCAATACCGAAGATATGAAAATAGTCGGAGAAATCATAGCAGAAACCGTCAAAAATTCTGAAAACGAAATTAAATTAGAAGAATTGAGAAACAAATCAGCGGTTTTATGCAAAAAATATCCGCTTTATCCTGATATGGTTTAAAAATACAAAAATTGAAGTATAATAATGCGTAGGATGTAAAAAGGAGTAATTAAAACTTTATTTATGCAGTACGCTCATATTAACGGCTTTTTAATAGCATTTGTTCTGGCTCTTTTTATAGTACCGGCAGTTAGACGTGTCTGCCTAAAAAAAGGTCTGGTTGATATGCCTAACGAAAGAAAAGTTCATAAAAACCCTATCCCAAGGCTTGGGGGGGTTGCAATTTGGCTTTGTACTATATTGACGTTTGTGATTCTCGTTTTTATAAACTGGGATTATCCTTATGGAAACGGGCTTTCCGGCATACTCGTCGGGGGAAGCATAATGTTTCTTCTGGGACTTGTAGATGATTTATATGATTTAAGCCCGAAATTCAAGCTTGTTGTCCAAATAGGTGCTGCCTTAATAGCGTTTTTATTGGGAGTAAGGATAGAAATTTTGTTTAATCCCTTTGGAGGAGCGCTTCATCTGGGAATATTAAGCCTGCCGATTACTTTAATATGGCTTGTGGGAATAAGCAATGCCATGAATTTTATTGATGGCGTTGACGGGCTTGCAGGTGGAGTAAGCGCAATTTGTGCTGTAACTCTTGCAGTAGTTGCAATTTATACTAATCAGCCGATAAGCGCAGTTCTGGCATCAATTTTAGCAGGTTCTATGATGGGATTTTTGGTGTTTAACTTTCATCCGGCAAGAATTTTTATGGGAGATTCCGGCGCATTGTTCTCGGGATTTGTACTGGCAGGGCTGTCAGTTGCAGGAGTATTGAAAAGCCTTACCGCTACAATGCTTTTACCTATATTGATATTGGTTGTGCCGATTATGGATATATCTTTTTCAGTATTTAGAAGGCTTTTAAAAGGCTCAAACCCTATGAAGGCTGATGCTGAGCATATTCACCATAAGCTTCTTAAAGCAGGATTTTCTCATAACCGAACTGCGGCTATACTTTATCTTGTATGTGCAGGCGCGGGGTCTGTCGCAGCAATTTTGGTAGGCGCACAAAGAGTTTATCTTACAATTCTGGTAATTGTATTAATTTTAATGCTTTTGCTGTCAAGACTCGCCAAACTAAGAAAAGGTCAAGAACTCGACAAATTGCCGGAATTACAAGAACCGCCGCAGGAAGAATTTCAGGTTTAAATTAAATTTTTATACAAAAGGACTATCTGTCATATATCCTAAAGCAGGATTTAAAGTAGTTGAAATATAATCGTCTATATAAGAAAGTATATCGCTGTCAGAAAGATTAAATATATTAGAAGTTAAACCTGTTGTTTGAGGAACGCCGGAATCATCATAATTGGTGCCCATAGCAGGTTCTAAAGTTGTTGAAATATAGTTGTCTATATAAGAAAGCATATCGCTGTCAGAAAGATTAAATATATTAGAAGTTAAACCTGTTGTTTGAGGAACGCCGGAATCATCATAATTGGTGCCCATAGCAGGTTCTAAAGTTGCTGAAATGTAGTTGTCTACATAAGAAAGTATATCTCTATCGGAAAGATTAAATACATCAGAGGTTAAACCTGTTGTTTGAGGAACGCCGAAATCATCATAATTAGTGCCCATAGCAGGTTCTAATGTGGTTGAAATATAATTGTCTACATAAGAAAGCATATCTCTGTCGGAAAGATTAAATACATTAGAAGTCAAACCTGTTGTTTGAGGAACGCCGGAATCATCATAATTAGTGCCCATAGCAGGTTCTAATGTGGTCGAAATATAATTGTCTATATAAGAAAGCATATCTCTATCGGAAAGATTAAATACATCAGAAGTTAAACCTGTTGTCTGAGGAACACCATACTCATCGTAGTCGGAACCCATAGCAGGTTCTAATGTGGTCGAAATATAGTTGTCTATATAAGAAAGAATATCTCTGTCGGAAAGATTAAATATATTAGAAGGAAGACTACCGGTTGATACGCCTGTAGAGCTTGTTAAGTAGCTACTTGTATTTAATGCTGATATGATTAAAGACATTTTTAAATACTACCTTTTTCTTACACAACATAATATACTTCATATATATAAAGTATTTATTCAGGCTCTAAAATCAAAAAAAACATTTTTTGTTACACAATTTAACATGTGTTTTATAAGAAATTATTTGAGTATTAAGATTCTTTAAGGTGTTTAATATGCTTGTAAACATATATTACGAATAGTAATAATAAAATACCAACGATTGCATAATCAAATTTATGCCAGAAAGCAGAAAATACTTCCCTGTGCTGACCGAGTTTTAAACCGATATAAACAAGAAAATAACTCCATACTAAAGAGCCGATAAATGTAAATAATATAAATCTCGGGAAATTTGCCTTTAAAATCCCTGCCGGTAATGAAATAAATGTTCTTACGACAGGCAGCATTCTGCATATAAAAAATGCCCAGTCTCCGTATTTTTTAGTCCATTTATCAGCAGTTTCGAGGTCTTTTTTGCTGATTAAAAACCATTTGCCATGTTTTTCTACAAAAGGTCTTCCTCCAAAATATCCGAGATAATATGAAGGAATAGAGCCTACTACACACCCGAAAGCTCCTGCAAAACTTGCCGCATGAAATCCCATTGCCCCTTTGCTTACAAGATAACCTGCGAAAGGAAGAATAGCTTCACTGGGCAGCGGTATATTTGCAGATTCTATAGCCATTAAAAGAACTATGCCCATCTCTCCCATTCCGGTTATTGTATGTTCAATAAAATTAATTACAGGTAAAAGAATTTGATCCAAATTGGACATGATAAACTTAAGCTCCTTAATTTAACAGTAATAGCAGTATTTTTAACCGATTATAAATAATATCATATCATACTCAAATTGCTAAATAAATTTTCTCCTGTCATTGCGAGGAAGGCTGAAAGCCTGACGCGGCAATCCAAAGAGAAAAATCATTAATTTTTGGATTGCTTCGTCGGCACTTCGTGCTTCCTCGCAATGACAGCGCAACGATTACAGCTTGTTTTCCTTTCCCTTGTTTTATAAAGAGTAGCGTTGTTTTTGTAAGCTTATTATGATAATATTTGATATGAATTAATGTATTATAAGCATTTGAGTACTAAAAGCAAGTTGGAAGCGGTAGATAAAATTATAGCATTATAGATGCAGATTCATTCTGAGTTTTTATGTCGGGTAGGATAATAAAGGATTAAAACATTGAGTTTTACAACAGATGTAAATGCGCATACAAAGAAAATTATTTCAAAAAAGCATGAACAATCCATGAATAAATTTTCAGTGACAACACCGGATAGAAGTGCGATTGCTCTTGAAAAAACTTTCGCTTTAGAAGGTTCAGGAAGCATTTTAAGTAAGGAAAAGAAAGAAAAATTAAACAATAAGCTTTCTTTTGCAAAAGAAATTGACGCTTTGAAAAAAAACCATAAAACCAGACTTATAAAAAATGTTAATTCTGATGAAATTGCTGAAAATAAAGAAATAGTAAATGTTCCTGCTATAAATAATGAAGCAATGCAGATGATTAATGCGCTTGTTCATACTCAAAATCATATAGTTAAAGAATTAACAGATGTTTTTGATAAAAGACTTGAAAAATTTGATGATATTGTAATGGACCTTATCAGATGTAAGACAGAAAATGAAAGATTGAAGCAAAAAGTTGATAATTTAACCAGAGATAATTATAAGTATAAAAAAGAAATGGAATGTTTTAAATCTATAATACCCGGTGTTTATATAAAAAAAGAGCTTGATAAAACAAGATTTTAAATTTAAATCACACAAAAAACTCCTCTAATAGAGGAGTTTTTTGTGTAAAAAGGCTTATGGTCAGGAATAAGGAAAGGTTTGTCTTTATAATTATCCGAGAGTTTTGAAAGATATCTCGATATTTTTGTCGATAACTTTTTTTACTGCATCATATTCGGTTTCAACTTCTTTGTGCTGAGTATCAAGATCTCTTGTTCTTAATTCAAGTTCTTTATCAAGAGATTGAACTAATGCCATCTGTGTTTCATAATCGCCTGTAGGGATAGCTGTTTGTGTAACTGAAGTTGAAAATATAAATCCGGGAAGAGCGCCCACGTCATTTTGAACAGTGGTAGTAGTACCATCAGGATTTGTTGTTGTTGTTTGATTTAAAATTGAAGTATCATCGGTTTGATACATTGCATTAACGTATTGTCTAATAAGTTGAGAAGATTGTTGAGCTAAACATGTTCTTCTTTGATTAATGGTTTGAATTTTAAATTCGATATCGCTTTTTCTTGCTGTAAGCATTAATAATCTGCCTTGACTTGCTGCTAAACCCATAATCGTATTTCCTTTTCCTTATTAATCTAACCTTTGCCTTACATATATATAAAAACAAAAAGTATCTAAGAATTGCATAAAAAGTATATATCGTTACAATCTTTTACAATTCTCGGAAAAGCTAGATTTGCAAGGGGAAATACGTTATTAAATTTTTCATGAAACCAAGGTTGTTATATATTTTTTATTTATTTTGTTTTTCAGAAGAATTTTTTATATTTAATTAACTCCTTTTTAAGATTAATTAACAAGCATAAAATTAAAGATAAAATTTAAAAATTAATTTAAAAAAATATTTGTTTATTAATGAGATACTTTTGTCAAAAAAATATAAATTATTTTTGATTTAGAATTTTAATATTTATATTGCAAAAGCTCTATCTATATATATAAAAACAAAAAATATGCGTAAAATTCACAGTATTCATGAATATTTACAAATATTTACACGCTAAAATCGTCTGTTTATGAATATTATGGCAATAAAAAAGGCTCCTTTTGTACAAAAGGAGCC
>DNRP01000024.1 GCA_003499955.1 Cyanobacteria bacterium UBA9971 | reverse complement strand
GAATTTAGAGAAAAAGCTGTTCAGGCTGAGTATAAAATCAAGACAGGCGAACTTTCTGCCGAAAATGCCATGGAAATACTAATAGCAGGTTAATTACACATCATCAAACTTTGAAGTTCTGGATACTCTTATAGCTGCATAAAGCCCCAAAATTGCAAATGCTAATAATAATATTCCCTGTAAAATTGTAAGTATATTCATAATTATTCTCCTTTTTTTATTTTGTATAATAAGTTTTCAATTTTTGATAATCTTATATAATAAGCATTAAACAAAATATAACTGATAAAAAATCCCAGCAAAGCAAATAATATCTTAAAAATATTACCTGGATTCAATATTAAAGCTAAAGACGCTCCAAAGGTAGCAATAAAAGATATCCAAAGATTATCTTTTATATTTCTTTCATGAATGATTTTTTCTTTTAAATATTCTTTGTCCACAATTTTATCCTTAATACCAAACAAAAAGACAGCAAATAATTATTGCTGCCTTTTATTATAACATTTTACGCAAAATAAGCTAATTTGTTTTATTATATTAAGTAGCAGGAAGGAAAAATAAAAATTGTTCAGCGAAAAATTAAAAACAGAACAGCCATTTGCCACAAAGTTTTTTGAATCGGCTTTAAGCTCGAAAAACGGATTGCCGGCAGAGGCTGAAGAAGGGGCTTTGCCTCTTCTGAATGCCGTTTATGGCCGGCAACCAAGCAACGGAAAACTTAGTCATGCATATATGTTTACGGGCAGTGATCCTATGGCTCAATATAATCTAGCAATGAGGATTGCGAAAATTCTTAACTGCCAGAATAATGCTTCTGTTGATTGCACTTGTACAAACTGCAACTGGATAAAACAAAACAGGCATCCTGCGGTTATAACGATTTCTCCGATTGACTATTGCTATGGAAATGAAGGCGGAAAACCCAAGACAGAAATAACCATAGCCCAGTCAAGATACTTAAAACAAGCACTTTCAACAGCTTCACAGTATCACAGGGTAATAATTTTTACCGATGCGGAAGAAGGAAAAGAACAGGAAAGCAAAGCAGCCAGTTTCTGGAAAAACTACGAGGGCGAATTAACTCATCCTTATACTGATATGAGCGAAGAAACCAGAGAAAGCTGGATACCAAAACCTTTAACCACAAAAATTTTCGACTCTGCGCCGGCAAACGCTTTATTGAAAACCATAGAAGAGCCTTCGGGAAAGATAACTTTCTTTTTCCTTACAAAAGACAAAGAAGATATGATTGAAACCATTGTTTCCCGCACGCAGGTTATTCCCGTGCTTTCTCAAAATCGTGAAACTCCTGATTTGAGCATACTTGAGAATTTCTTCAAAGTTTTCCCTCCTAAAAATCCTGCGGAAGCTATTGCTTATTCTGAAAGACTTCTGGAAGTTGCGAAAGAGAATTCTTGCACAGAAGAAGATTTATTGATTATGATGCAGGAATATATGCGCAGGTTATTCAAGGCAAACGCGGAAAATAAAGCTGTCAGCGAAAAAATTATCGGGAATATTCAAAAAATTCAGCAGGCGCAGGATGAAATTGCCAATTATGTGAATACACAGGCAGTTTTTGATTCGCTTATGATTGGTTTGATAAAGTTATAACCTTACAAAATTCCCCGGGTTGTTGGGTTTTCCGTTAATCCTTACTTCAAAATGCAAATGAGGACCTGTGCTGTATCCTGTTGTTCCTTCATAACCTATAATCTGTCCTTTTCTTACGTTGCTGCCATTTTTTACAGCGGTTGAAGACATATGAGCATAAAGCGTTGAAAATCTCTTGCCTTTGTGAGAGCCGACATTCATATTTCCATGGTCGATGATTACAACCTTTCCATAGCCGCCATACCAGCCGGAAAAAATCACTTTGCCGTCGTTGGAAGCTTTTATGGGTGTCCCGTAAGAAGTAGAGATATCAACTCCTGTGTGAAATCTTCTGCTGCCAAATATAGGATGTCTTCTCCACCCGAAAGGCGAAGTAATTGAACCTGCTATTGGTCTTATAAATTTGCTGTTCGCAATCATTTTTGTTATTTTACTGTGCCTGATTTGATTCTCAAGTTTGTTTGAGAGATATTCCAGTTCCTGTTGAGCTTTTTCATATGTTGCTCTATCCGTTCTGAGTTTGTTAATCAGATATTGACTGGATTTTATTGATGAATTAAGCTGCGCTTTTTTTTGATTCATTACGCTTAAATTAGATGCTATATTGTTTTTTTCGTATTCAATAGACATTCTTGATTGATCTATTTCTCTGGCTCTGATTCTTAGATTTTCAAGAATAGATTTATCTTTTTTTGCAAGTATTTTCTGGTAATAAAGTCTGTCAAGGAATGTCCCCATATCATTTGCTGCAAAAATCAAATGAAGAATATTAATTCTTTCACCTTTATAAAGTTCTCTTATTCTTTTTCCGGCAGAACCCGCAACTTCTTCCTGATTTCGAGAAAGTCTGTTTAGCTTATGTTGAAGGGTTTCAAGATTTGATCTCGATGTTTCCAGTTTACTCTGGCATTCTTGTATATTTTGTTTTGTATCTTCAAGATTTCTTTGTTTTTTGGACAGATTTTTGATTTCGACTTTTTCTTTTCTTTTTAATTCAAAAATTTTATTGATTATTTTTGCTTTTTCTTTTTCATATGCAGCTTTTGCAGGCGAAGAAAAGCACAACACCCCAATAATTAATATATTTACAGCTAAAAATAAGCTTAATGTTTTTTTGAATCCACTATTCACTCTTCACTAAATTCCATTTGTTTTTGGATTGCACATCTTTTTTTACATAAATATTTTTTACATAAATATTAAAGGAATCATCCCTGCAACCATCATTAATATAAAAGTAAAAGTTATTACTAATATTATAGTTTTTTTATTATTACGAAAGAATTCCATAATAAATTTCTCCTTCGTTATCACCAACTGACAATATTTTACCTCAAAAAGAAAAAAATATTTACTGATTTGTAATTCCAAGCAAAGCGAGGAATCGCAAGGTCTTGTTGGATTTTTAGATTGCCGCGTCGATGCTAAAGCATCTCCTCGCAATGACATCTGTAATTTTAAGACAGAATAACAGCGCCTTTAGTGTCTATATTAAGCTTTTTAACTGTAACTTTAACACCGAGTGATTCCCAAACAGTACTAATTCTTCTGTTTATTTCATCAAAATTGTTGTTTTCATAAATTACTATTATGCTTGGACCTGCTCCGCTTATTACAGTGCCTATAACAGTAGGGATTTCTGCAAGATCCTCTTTTATTTCCATGAATCCCGGGATTAACCTGCTTCTGTAAGGATGGTGAAGCTTATCCCTGAGAGCGTAACGCATTAATTCAGAATCTTTGGTATGCAAAGCATCTATAAACATTGCACTTCTTTTAAGATTAAAGACTGCATCTCCCATTTTAACGGTTTCCGGCAGGACTGATCTGGAAATTTGTGTCGCAAGTTCATAATCCGGCATGCAAACCGCTATTTTCCAATCTTCAGGCCATTCCAGTTTTTTATAAATAATACTTCCGTCTTCTTCTGCCGAGGAGATACAAAATCCTCCGACTATAGCAGGTGTAGTATTATCAGGATGCCCTTCAAGGTCATTTGCGATAGACAAAATAGCTGCCTCGTCCGCAGGATTTCCAAGAAGCTTGTTGGCGGCAATGATTCCTCCGACAATAACTGATGCACTGCTTCCAAGTCCTTTTGCAATAGGAATATCCGTTTGAATATTTATTCTTAAATCAGGCGGAGTTTGTCCGACATAATTATATAAAAGCTCGACGGCTTTATAAACGATATTTGTCTTGTCCATAGGGATTGTAAGAAGTGATGTTTCATTGTCCTGTTCCCCCGGAATTATATTAATTTCCAGTCCTTTATCAGGATAAACAAGTTCTTCAAGTGTGATTTTATTATAAAGTGTAAGAGCCATGCCGAAGCAGTCAAAACCGGGACCGAGATTGGCAGTTGTTGCAGGCACTTTAACGCTTATTTTCAAAATTGTTTTTCCTTATTTCATTGTCATTTCAAGCAAAGCAGTGTACTCAATCCAATTTTATTTTTTTAGATTGCCGCGTCGAGCTTTCAGCTGCCCCCTCCTTTTTTGATAATTAATCAAAAAAGCGGGTACCCTTCGCAATGACAATTTTGGCTATTTTACGCCTCCGCTTTGTAAACTCTCTTTAGG
>DNRP01000009.1:2746-3086 GCA_003499955.1 Cyanobacteria bacterium UBA9971 | reverse complement strand
TTTTTTGGTTCTTTAAAGCCTTCTCGATTGTCTATAATCAAGCTGTTTTTTGATTGAAATTCTATTTTAACCTCCAGGTTTTCAAGCACTCCCAGAGTACTCATGCAATCTGCCCCAAGTGAAAAGTTTGAAATCAGGACAGGTTCTTTTACTAGAGAAGCAAACATGGCTGCTCTATGCGAAATTGACTTGTCGGAAGGCACTTTGAAGTTGCCTTTCAGGGGTTTATTTATGGGGGTAACTTTTTTTGTATTGTTATTCATAACAAAATTTTAAAACTTATTTGAAAAAACTGCAAATTTGTTAATTTAAGAGGAAATTTATAGCGGGGTTTTACCCC
>DNRP01000009.1:0-2705 GCA_003499955.1 Cyanobacteria bacterium UBA9971 | reverse complement strand
GCGAGCACTTGTTTGAGCCTGCCAAAGCAGGCGAGTTTGCGAGCTTAGACATTTGTAAGCTTTAATCGTGAGCAGGGTAGAAATATAGAAACCGAAGCTTAGGGCTGTCATTTCTTTTGGTTTCTTTTCTTTAGACAAGTAAAGAAAAGAAACTCTGGTTTGGACTGAAAGTCCATTATAAACAAATACTCCTTTAAAAGAGATTTAGTGATTTTAATTGTTTTTGATAAGATGATTTATAATAATTGATTAAATTTATAGGATTATTTTCATATGAATAATACAGAATATAATGTTTTTATTTCACATATAACTGAAGAAAAAGAAATAGCTTTTATTATTAAGGATTTAATCAATGAAGCTTTTGAAAACAAAATCAATGTTTTTGTTTCTTCTGATAAGACAAGTATTCCGCTTGGAAGTAAAAATATAGATGTAATAATTGAAAATTTGAGCAAATGTTCCGCCGAAATCATTGTTTGTAGTCCAGATTCGATAAAAAGACCCTGGATAAATTTTGAATTTGGAGCCGGATGGCTAAGACCTATTTCATTAATTCCTTTTTGTCATTCTGGAATTAAACCTGATAAATTGCCAATTCCTTTTAACTTGCGTAAAGGTATATGTGGAAACGATATTGACGATTTAAAAATTTTAATTGACCATATTGGCGATTGTTTAAAAATTGATTTTAAAAATAAAGATATAGATTTTTTTCAAAAATATACACAAAAAATCATATCTTTTGAAAGTAATAAATTTTTTAATACTAAAATTATTGAAAATTTTCAAAGATTAATACAAATTTTGGAAGGGAATAAGGACTCTGTTGAATATGATTTCAATTCTCTAATAAAAGATTTGACAGAAGAGGAAATTTCCAATATTTATATTCCTGAAAGAAAAGGAATACATATAATGCTTCTACAGGTAATGGTTAATTTTAGGGATTTAGGTGTTATTAAATTTGAATGTATCGAAACAGGACAGCCATCTTCTTTAGGAGAAGCTACATCATATAATATTATAAAAGGAAAATATTTTTTCTATGCATTAAAGGTTTTTAATGATTATACGAATGCAAATAATCAAACTTTAGATAGTCAATTTAACTTATCTCCTGTATAGAATTAAAAAATAAAACTTTCCCTTTGCAAATAAAATTTTTGTTATAAAATATACATAGCAGGGCATGGTACCCTGCTTTAAATTGCTTTAAAAAAAGGTATAAAACAATGGGATTAAAAAGAAATGACAGACTGGTAATATTAGCTTGCGGGGAATCAGACTGCAAACGCCGCAACTACACAACCAGAAAAAACAAAAAAAACACACCAGGCAGGATAGAACTAAAAAAATACTGTCCTTTCTGCCAAAAACACACTGCACATAAGGAAACCAAGTAGGTTTCAACTTGAATGCGTCCTTAGTTCAGTTGGTAGAACGTTGGTCTCCAAAGCCGAATGTCGTGGGTTCGAGTCCTACAGGGCGCGATTTGTAAAAAATCTCTCTATTAGAGGATAACGATAAAAAGGAATGTTGACATGAGTACAGCCGGCAAAAAAAATTTAGCAGAACCAACTTTTAAAGAAAATCTTTCGAATTATTTTAAAGGCGTTAAAGCTGAATGGGGAAAGATAACCTGGCCGGACAAAAGACAGGTAATCGTTGAAACAATTGTTGTTTTAGTAGTTGTTTTCTTCTTTGTAACTCTTGTTTTCGGTTATGATGAACTTTTCGGATTTTTATTTAAGTTATTAATTCCTGNNNCTTGAAAAACGTGTTGAGTATATGAACCTCGGACATAAAATCTTCCGTGTTGAAGTGCCTCAAAAAGCAATAACCGTAGTGAAAAATAATAAACGTACAGAAAAAGAAGAAAAAATCTTCCCCGGCTACGTTCTTGTAGAAATGATAATGGATGATGACAGTTGGTATGTGGTAAGACATACGCCCGGTGTGACAAAATTTGTCGGAGCCGAGAAAAGACCAATACCCGCGCGCGATGCGGAAATTAAAAGAATTATTTACAAGGCGGAAGCTCAGCCTAAAAAAGTTGAACTCGATATTCAAATTGGTGAATCAGTTCTTATTATTAGCGGACCGTTTGCTGATTTCTCGGGAACAATTACGGAAGTTTATCCCGATAAAGAAAAAATCAGGGCAAATGTTTCAATATTTGGCAGGGAAACTCCTGTGGAGCTTGAATATAATCAAATTCAAAAACAAGGTTAATTAGATTGCCACGTCGGCACTTTGTGCCTCCTCGCAATGACAGTAAGATAAAGGAAATTTAAAATGGCAAAGAAAGTAATGGGCAAAATAAAATTGCAGATTCAAGCCGGAAAAGCTAATCCGTCACCTCCGATAGGTCCGGCTCTTGGTCAGCACGGTGTTAATATTATGGAATTCTGCAAGCAGTACAATGCTAAAACCGCTGATCAAACAGGTAACATAATTCCTGTTGAAATTACTGTTTATGAAGATAGATCATTCAGTTTTACTCTTAAAACCCCTCCAACCGCGGAATTAATTAAAAAAGCCGCCGGTTTAGAAAAAGGCTCTGCTGTTTCTAACAAAACAAAAGTAGGAAAAGTTACCAGAGCGCAAATTGCGGAAATTGCAAAAATTAAAATGCCTGATTTAAATTCAACAACAGCAAAATCGGCGGAAGAAATGGTTGCCGGCACCGCAAGAAGCATGGG
>DNRP01000129.1 GCA_003499955.1 Cyanobacteria bacterium UBA9971 | reverse complement strand
AATTGGCATCCATAAAAGTCTTCCTATAGTGAGCGTGATTTCTATTTAGCCTAAGAGTTTTAGTGTTAGATAGATTGCCACGTCGGGGTTTTGCCCCTCCTCGCAATGATATAGTTTGCAATTTGAATAAAGGATCTAAAAACAATGCAACTGCAAAGAAAAACTTTTATTTTAGAAGGTTTAGAAAATATAAATGTTGATTTTATTGAGAAATTTATTGAAGGGTTAGGTTTTAAGCCTTTGCGGTGGGCTGTTGTTGAAGTCAAAGAAAACAAATTTACCGTTGAAGCGGTAGTTGTTAATTAATGTAACAAAAAAACGGTTCAGCTGTAATTTTATTTTTTTTCAAGCCTTATATAATATATAGGAATCTATGAATGTATAGTTATTTGTAAGTTTGAAAAAGAGAAAAAATTATGGAATCATTAAACAAATTTATAAATCCGTTTGCAAGTCAGATAGCAGGAGCTCAAACAGCTTTTTCACCTGCCAGACCTGTTAATGCTCAACCAAAAGAAAATCCGTCAGGGATTATTGGAACGAGTAATCCTTTTAATAAGCCATTTTTTGGGCATCTTGCAGGTGTATCAAAAAACGGACCGGGTTCACTTTTGCAGACAGCTCCCGGAGAAACAGGACTTGGCGACAGGGCAATACTGGCGCAAAACGGCGAACTTGGAAGAAAATTATTTATAAGCGGCTAAAAAGAAGGTTATCAAAACCTTCTTTTTTTTGTTAGAATCTTTTTATGAAAGAAGACCTTTTTATAGACTTAATAAAGAAAATGCTTCCCGATTCAGCTCATTTTATTGGGGATGATACCGCGTATGTTCATAAAAAGGACTTAATTCTTACGCAGGACACACTTGTAGAAGACGTTCATTTCAGAAAATCAACAATTTCCCCGTATTATTTGGGAAGAAAAGCAATGGCTGTGAATTTAAGTGATATTGCAGCCGCTGGAGGTGAGCCTTCTTACGCGTTAATCTCACTTTCCATGCCGGAAGATACAGATGAAAGCTTTATAGAAGAATTTTATAAAGGTGTTAATGATATTTGCAGTGAATATGGCGTTCTTGTAGTTGGCGGAGATTTAACAAGAGCGTTTCAAATTACAATAAGTGTCTGTATTTTGGGATTTGGAAACGGATTGATTCCTGCCAACAGAAGAAATGCAAAAGTCGGTGATTATGTAATTGTTACGGGGAATTTCGGCTCCAGTAGGGCGGGCTTGGAGATTCTTGAGGGAAAAGGCGATGCTTCTTTAAAGGCTAATAATGNNGATGCTTTGTCAAAGATTTGCCTTTTTAGTAACGTTGGAATGGTTATAAATTTTGATGATATTCCTTATGATAAAGATTTATCTCTTGTAGCAGAAGATGAAGCAGAACTTTTTAAATGGGTTTTGTTTGGAGGGGAAGATTATGAGCTTGTTGGAACGGTTTCTGAAAAAGCTTATAAAAAGCTTATTACATCAGGTATTTTTATAAAAGTAATAGGAACTGTTGTTCCTGCTGAAGATTCCTCTTGTCCTTATATAAAATATAAAGAAAAAATGGTCAAAATAGATTCTGAAATGATGAAGAATGAGATTTTCGGACATTTCAAGGAATAATAATATTTTTAATTTTTTTGTTTTTTCAATAAAAGATTAATATTGTGAGGAATTGAAGTAATAAAACAAACCGGATTATAATTTTTCAGTGTTTAAAAGGTGAAAAATTATGAAAAAAATTAATTTATGTAAATCACAATCATTGTCTTTGTATGGAATAGCAATTGTTGGTTCAGCAATATTAGCTCAAGCAATAATGTTTAAAGCTATTTATAAACTTGCGATCGAGCATTTATGTGTTAAAAATGTAAAATTGGATAATATTGAAATTAATAACCTTAAAGTAAACAATCTCGAAGTTATAAATAATATTAAACATCATTAATATTATTCTTTATAGCCTATGACGGTAGAAATAGCATCAGTATGGCTGTGAGAAACGCTGACTTCCCATTTTGTTATTCCGAGTTGCTGTTCAAGCTCTTTAGCTTTTCCGCAAAGTCTTATCGTTAAAGCTCCGTTTGTATCTCTTATAGATTCTACGTCTTTCCAATTGATTCCTTTACTCCAGCCAAGTCTTTTAATTCCAACGCCGAGTGCTTTGGAAACAGCTTCTTTTGTGGCAAATCTTACGGAAAGTCTTGATGCAGTATTTTTAGGGCTTGAAAGACAATATTTTATTTCATTTCCTGTGAAAGTTTTTTCAAGGAATTTTTTTCCAAATTTATCAAAAGCAGCTTGAATTCTGTTAATTTCGCATATATCGTTGCCGAGAAAAATTTTCATTAATTATAAATATTCCTGTATTTTTCTACTCAGCGCCAAAGTTAAGCAGAGTGGTTAAAATTTCCTTAAAAAGCTCTTTTTTTTCGGTTTCATCTATATTTTTAAGCATTTCTACCGCGGAATGCATTGTTTCATCCTGATCATACCAGCGATTTCTGTTGAAAGGAATTTCATGATTAATAACCTGAATAAAATTATCAATATCATATTGTTTGTTGACAATTAATTGAATAATATCATTGGCAATATCATTCTGTGTCTCAGGATCAGAGCTTTCCAGAATTTCCATTATTTGTTTTAATGCTTCGTTTTTATCGTACCAGCGTTTATGTTGCATTTTTTAAAAAACCATAAAATAAACTATATTAAATACTATAATAAATGAAAATGATAAAAACATGAATCATTTATTGGACACAAAAATAGTAGTGGTACAAAAACTTTTTTGTTAGTAAAATATACTCAACTTGAAAGTTGGGATAATAAAAAGGAGAATAAATAATGGCACTTTACTCAAAAAGACAGCTTGTACCTACAAGACAGATTCTTGACGCTGCATTAGCGGGAAAATATGCAGTAGGCGCATACAATGTAAACAATATGGAACTTCTTCAAGCTATTGTTGAAGCAGGTAATGAATTAAGAGCGCCTTTAATTCTTCAGGTTTCGGCGGGTGCAAGAAAATACGCAAATCAGGAATACTTAATTAAACTTGTAGAAGCAGCTTTAAATAGTTCTGATATTCCTATTTCTTTACACTTAGACCATGGCGAAGATTTTGAAATCTGCAAAGCTTGTGTTGATGGTGGTTTTTCGTCAGTTATGATTGACGGATCAAAACATTCCTTTGAAGACAACATTGCATTAACTAAAAAAGTTGTAGAATACGCTCATGAAAGAGGAGTTTCGGTTGAAGCGGAACTTGGAAAACTTGCGGGTGTTGAAGATAACATTTCTGTTTCCGAAAAAGACGCTATTTATACAAATCCTGATGAGGCAGCTGAATTTATCGAAAGATCAGGTTGTGATTCCCTCGCTGTTGCTATCGGAACAAGTCACGGAGCTTTCAAATTCAAAGGCGAGCCTAAATTGGATTTTGAAAGATTAGCTGAAATTAAAGCAGCAGTTGGAAAAGATTTCCCGTTAGTTCTTCATGGCGCGTCCAGCGTTCCTGCGGAGCTTGTAAAAATCTGCAATGATAACGGCGCGGTAATTCCGGGAACAATGGGCGTTCCTGAATATATGTTTACAGAAGCTACAAAATTAGGCGTGGCGAAAATTAACGTTGATACCGACTTAAGGCTTGCATTTACAGGCGCTATCAGAAAACATTTTGCGGAAAATCCTGGACATTTTGACCCAAGACAATATTTAACTCCTGCAAGAGCAGCTGTTAAAGAGATTGTTAAACATAAAATTCAAGTGTTCGGAACAAACGGACACGCATAATAGATTGCCACGGGCTTTAGCCCTCGCAATGACAATTTAAAAGAGACCGG
>DNRP01000034.1 GCA_003499955.1 Cyanobacteria bacterium UBA9971 | reverse complement strand
ATTTTCAGGATAGGCGGAGTTCAGGCGATAGCAGGAATGGCTTACGGCACGGAAACCATCCCGAAAGTCGATAAAATAGTCGGCCCGGGGAATAAATACGTTACTGCCGCAAAAAAAGAAGTATACGGTGTTTGCGGAATTGATTTTCTTGCAGGTCCCAGTGAAGTTATGATTATAGCTGATAAAACAGCAAATTCATCTTTTGTAGCGGCGGATATGCTCGCTCAATGTGAACATGATCCTGATGCAAGAGCTTATCTGATTACAACTTCCGAAAAATTTGCCCATTATGTGATTGATAAAGTAAATGAATTTCTGGAAAATCTTGCCACAAAAGAAATAGCCTCAAAATCAATTCAAAAAAGCCTTATAATTCTTGTTGAAAACATAGAACAGGCTGTGGAAATAGCCAATGAAAAAGCTCCCGAGCATCTTGAAATTTGTTATGAAAATGCAAAACGCGATATTGAAAAATATAAAAACTACGGCTCTTTATTTATAGGCAATTATTCCGCGGAAGTTTTCGGGGATTATTGCAGCGGAACGAATCATATCCTTCCTACAAACGGGGTTGCCAGATATACCGGCGGTTTAAGTGTACTTGATTTTGTAAAAATCCAAACCTATCAGCAAATTTCAAAAGAATCCGCTCAAAACAACTTATGCGAAGTTGCTTCTACTTTGGCAAATATTGAGGGACTTATGGCGCATAAACTTTCCGCTGATTTAAGAAAAATTTTTTAGATAAAAAATTGACGCTGAATTTTGCTTTGTTTATACTACATGTGCAGATAATACCCCACTATTTAAAAAATTTCTTACTAAAGATAAATTCACAAAAGGAGAGATAATTTTGACCAATGTAATTGTTGTTGGCGCACAATGGGGAGATGAAGGAAAAGCCAAGATAATTGACCTTCTCTCTGAAAATGCAGATCTGGTAGTTAGATATCAAGGCGGATGTAATGCCGGACATACTGTAGTTACAGGCGATCAGACGTATAAATTCCACCTTATTCCTTCGGGAATCCTATATAAAGGCACAACCTGTATTATTGGCTGCGGAACTGTCATTAATCCCGAAGTTTTACATCGGGAAATCGAAGAATTAAAAGAAAAAGGCATTGACACTTCAGGCTTATATATAAGCACTTCAGCGCATATAACACTTCCTTATCACATAGATATAGACGAATTAAATGAAACCGCACTTGGCGACAAAAAAATCGGTACAACAAAAAGAGGAATAGGTCCTACTTATGTTGATAAATATGACAGAGTGGGCATAAGAGCAGAAGATCTCCTTGATGAAACGGCATTAAAAGAAAAAATTGATTTGGTTTTGCCTAAGAAAAACAAATTACTTGAATCTTACGGTTATAAAACTTATGAAAAAAAAGAAATTCTTGAATTTTGCAAAAAATATTCTGAGATTCTTTCCCCTTACATAAAAGACACCGTTGAAATGTTAAGACAAGCTGTTTTAGAAAAGAAAAATATTCTTTTTGAAGGCGCGCAAGGCACTATGCTTGACATAGACCATGGAACATATCCTTACGTAACAAGTTCCAGCCCAATAGCAGGCGGAGCTTGTCTTGGAAGCGGAATAGGTCCAACTTTTGTAGATAAAGTTGTGGGTGTATTCAAGGCTTATGTTACCAGAGTTGGAGAAGGTCCTTTCGCTACGGAACTTGGAGATATAGACGGGGAAAAACTTCAACAAATCGGCGCAGAAGTTGGTACCACAACCGGAAGAAAAAGAAGATGCGGCTGGTTTGATGCAATAATTGCCAAACACAGCGCTCTTTTAAATGGCTTGACCGATATTGCGCTGACAAAACTTGATGTATTTGATTCTTTTGAAGAAATTAAAATTTGCGTAGGTTATGAAGATAGAAGAGACGGAAGAATTTATGAATATTATCCGTCAAATACCAGTCTTCATAAATATTTTGATCCAATTTATGAAACTCTGGACGGATGGATGGAAGAAACTTCAGAAATAAAAAATTATGACGGACTTCCTATCAATGCGCAAAAATACATCAAAAGACTTGAAGAAATTATCGGTGTGCCGATTTCTATAATAAGTATCGGAGCAAATAGAGAGCAAACTATTATTTTGAATAACCCTTTGAGATGCAAAGCAGGAATTAACGCCTGATTTTCAAGCTTTAATCAAACATAATCTTATAAATATGATGATTTTTACTTGACTTCAAATTATGCTCTTGGTAATTTAAATACATAAATAAAGTTTAAATATAAATGCGCTATTAGCTCAGCCGGTAGAGCAATCCCCTTTTAAGGGAGAGGTCCCGCGTTCGAATCGCGGATAGCGCATATCTTTTTTAAGAAGGGTTTCAGCCCTTTTTATTTTGTCTATTTTTCGAGCATTTCTAATTTATTGACTAGCAAATATATGCATGATAATTTCAAATTAGGGATGAGAAAAATACTGTTAAAATAAAGGTGCCGAAAATGATGCTTACAATGCTTTATGAAGGCAAGGCAAAAAAAGTATTTGCCACAAACAATCCGCAGGAAGTTATTATATACTTCAAGGATGACGCTACAGCTTTTAACGGTGAGAAAAAAGATGTATTTTTTGATAAAGGTCGTGTGAATTTAGCTTTCACACGATATTTTTTTGAATTACTCCACTCTCACAATATAAAAACACATATAGTATCATTTATAGACGATGTTTCTTTAAAAGCTCAAAAAGTGAATATTATTCCGCTTGAAGTTGTGGTAAGAAATTACGCCGCCGGGTCTATTTGCCGAAGATTGGGGTTTCAAAAAGGCTTAGAATTTACGCCGCCGCTTTGCGAGTTCTACCTGAAAGATGATTCTCTAGGAGATCCGATACTTTGCAGGGAACATATCCGATATATGAATATCATAGAAGAAAAAGAGCTGACAGAAATCGAGCAAACAGCTCTGTCTATCAATAAAGCACTTTTTGAACACATGGATTCTTTTGGTGTAACTCTGGCGGATTTCAAACTGGAATTCGGAAAAACCACAGAAGGAGAAATCATCCTTGCTGATGAAATTTCTCCAGATACCTGTCGTTTTTGGATAAAAGGAACGATGGAATCCCTTGATAAAGATGTTTACAGAGAAGAAAAAGGCGATTTAATTTCTTCTTACAAGAAATTGGCTAATATTTTAGGGATAAAACTTTAGGAGAAAGTGTTAACATGAAAAAATATAAGGCAGATATCACAGTTACCTTAAAAAAAGGAGTAAGAGACCCGCAGGGAACAGCAGTGGATATGGTTTTAAAAAGAACTGGACTTGAAGAAAACGCTGAAGTTCAGGTAGGAAAGTTTTTTACTCTTTCAGTCAGCGGTAATGATGAATCAGATGCCCGAAACAAACTAAACAAAATCTGCGAAGACGTGCTTTCAAATCCCGTCCTTGAAAGTTATCAAGTTGAAAGGTTTTTGGAAGTATGAGCGGCAAAAACATAAAAGCAGGTGTAATAGTATTTCCGGGGACAAATTGCGACATGGACACAAAACGCGCGTGCGAATTTTTTGGCTGGGAAACAGAATTTATGTGGCACGATGAAACTTCGCTTGATAAATATGACGTAGTTTTTTTGCCGGGCGGTTTTTCTTACGGGGATTATATCAGAGCAGGAAGACTGGCAAGATTTAGCCCTGTTTTAATGGCTTTAAACGGCTATGTCGCTAAAAAACGAGGGTTTCTGGTTGGGATTTGCAACGGATTCCAGATTCTTTGCGAAGCTAAATTGCTTCCAGGTATATTATCAGTGAATGACAACACAAAATTTATCTGCGAAGAAACGAGGCTCTCTTTTGAAGGCAAAGAAATAACACTTCCCATAGCACACGGAGAAGGTCGTTATATCGCTGATGAAAATACTTTACAGGAAATAAAATCTAAAAAAATGGATTTCCTGAAATACACAAACAATCCTAACGGGTCTATTGAAGATATTGCAGGACTTTGGGACAAAGAAAACAATATCATCGGAATGATGCCTCACCCTGAAAGGGCTATTTTCGCAGAAACAGGCAACACAAACGGCAGGTCTTTCTTTGAAATGCTGGAATCCTATATCCTGTCATTGCGAGGAGAGGCTTTAGCCTCGACGCGGCAATCTAAATAACGTACAAATGTCATCCTGAGCAAAGCGAAGGATCTTCTAACAAACAACTAAAGACATACAGTCGTCATTGCGAGGAGCAAAGCGACGAAGCAATCCAAAA
>DNRP01000145.1:1994-2832 GCA_003499955.1 Cyanobacteria bacterium UBA9971 | reverse complement strand
TTAATATGTTCCATAATTTACAGCTTTTTTTCTTTAAAATACACTTCTTTTTCTCGAATAAAGTTGGCGAGAACAATATCTTCTTTGAAAACGTGGTCTTTTAACCAGTTTATAAGTTTTACGTTAAAATTAAGGGTGAAATCCGATGAAAGCCCGTCTTTTTTAAAGAATTTTTCAAAATTTAAATAATCAGCAGTAAATTCCCTGTGAGCCTTTATATGTCTTTTGTTGTGCGGATAATTCAGCTCAGTCATATATTTTTCTTCGGTTGCGAAATGCTCATCAATATAACATCGAATATAATCAAAGGTTTCCACAAGTTTTTCTGTATTTGTTCCGTTTAGATATGACTCATGAAGCATTTTTATTCTGGCAATAAGCTCCATGTGTTGAAGATCTATCTGTTCAATTCCTGTAATTAGTTCTATGGGAAAATCTGTGTGCATAAAAATGTCCTATTGATTTATTTTGTTATGATACATCAAATTTTTTTTATTTTAAAGAATTTCCGCATTTGCCGCAAAAGTCAAACTCTTCCGGCAGATATTTGGTTCCGCAGATTTTACATTCTTGTAAATTTGCTCCCCATAAGGTTTCGGAGGATTCGCCATTTTTTGCTTTTTCTCTTATTTTTAAATAATCGGGATTTCTTTTTTCTACAAAGCCCTGCATTCCTTCATGGGTTTCAAGGGAAGAAAAATGGAGGCTTAGCCAGTCTTTGGCATGTCCTATAGTCATATTCCACGCGAAATCTTTCCAGAAATTAAGCTGTTGTTTTGTGTATCTGGTGCATTCAGGGAATTTGTTTACAAGTTTTTCCGCGATTTCCTGAATTTTT
>DNRP01000145.1:0-1922 GCA_003499955.1 Cyanobacteria bacterium UBA9971 | reverse complement strand
ACCATGCCGTTAAGTCTTGCAATAGTTGGTTTTCCGCAGTTTCTCAGGAGGTCATGGAACTGGTTGAAAACGCCCATCCACTTGTAGAAATCTCGCGGGCGGGAAATAAATTTCGAGGAGTATTCTTTCACGTCGCCGCCCGTGCAGAAAGCTTTTTCTCCTGCGCCTGTTATGACTATTACGGCAATTCCGTCATCCCATGATGCGTCCTGAAGAGCGATAATCATTTCATGAAGGGTTATTATGCTGTAGGCGTTGTAAACTTCAGGGCGATTTATTGTGATAGTCGCAATCCAGTTGTATTTTTTGTATATAATTTCTGAAAAATCAAATTCTTCAGGGGTTTTAGGGGTGAATTGTTTCATTTTTTTCTCCTGTGAGTTTGAGAATTGGTACCAAGAAAAAGATAGATAGGGACGGGTTGTCAACCCGTCCCTATCTATCTTTTTCTTGTAGGCGGGTGCGGGGTTTAGCCCTCTCGGACGGTTCTTTGATGCATTATAACATTTAAAGAAAAATAAGCTGATTTTTTTGTGATTGGTTAAACTAGTTAGGGATTTAAAACTCTATAGAATTGGGGAATTATAGGGTTTTAGCGCGGAGATATGCCAGATTTTTGCAGGGATAATCCAGATTTTTTTATTTTTTAGTTTCGCTGCCTAATGTTTGTTAGTATAAGGAAGATGTTTTATAGCAAGGGCTGCACCCCTGCACCCGCCTTCATTTTCTTTGGTCGCAAAGAAAATGAAGCAAAAGAAACTTAAGCCCACACTACAGCTCCTGTATTTCTGGCTTGCTTGTGATTTAAGCTTAAATACGTTTGATGCCCGTAACTCGGGGCAAAGCCCCTCAAACAAGACGGGCTCGCCTTCGGGACACAATCCGAAATAATACGGAGCTTTCGCTAATGGGCGCCCGAAGGAAGGTATCTTTTTTATAAAAAGAGTTGCATCCTTTTAATTGATTTCAATTTTTATTTAGTATGTCAGGCTAAAGCTTTTAATTGCCTTATTTTTTACTTGTTCATTTTCTTTCTTTTTGAACGCAAAAAGAATAGAAAATGAACCAAAAGAAAGAAAAACTAAAAACCCAAAGAAGGGGGGAGGACACAGTCAGGGGCAAAGCCCCCGAACCCCCATAAAAACGCTTGTTTTAGAATAAATGAATGAAGGGAGTTCGAGGGAGCGTCCCCTTGACTCGCGTGTCGTGTTTCGTAGTTTTTGGCGAACGGGTATATTTGCTTTAGCCCATTAGCCACAAAGTGGCGAGTTTGGGCGTGCGTTGAATTTAAGTTTCAAGCACTAGTGAGCCTAAAAAACAAGAAACTAAAAATAATTAAGTTTTTCTTTTTTGGTGACTTTTTTCTTTTGCATCAAAAGAAAAAAGTCACTGGCAGGCTTTAGCCTGACATAGATGCTGAACTTGATTCAGCATGACGGTTTGTTTTATGCCATATCAGATAAATTGCCACGTCGGGGCTTTCCCCGCCCCCTCCTTTTTTGATAATNNTAATCAAAAAAGCGGGTACCCTTCGCAATGACAGCTAAATCATAATAATTTAACTATTTTTATCTAAAGATCACCCTTTCTACACCTCTGGATTAGAGGTTAATTTTTTTTCCGTAAACCCTATGGTCGATGCCATGAGAAGCCTTAAAGAGTTATTGTATTAACATATCGAATTTATAAGGAATGCAAAAAAGGGGACTCGGGTAAAATTTGAGGAGTAAAGGGTTAAATATATGAAAACAAAGCTTAAAAATCTGGCTAAAATGGTCTTTGGCGCGGCATTTGTTTCTTTAATGCTTGCTGTCGTGCCTGTGTATGCTTTTGACGGGGCGACTTTATCGGAAATAAAAATCAGTTCGAAAGATAATTACAGTTATAAAATTATTTTGAAAGCCGACAAAGATGTTCCTGTT
>DNRP01000052.1 GCA_003499955.1 Cyanobacteria bacterium UBA9971 | reverse complement strand
ATCGCCCGATTCTAATAAATTAATGCCTGTCGATAAAGATAAGATTTTTCCATTTTTATTAATTTTATTTTCAAATAATTTTTCAGAAGTTATTTTTATAACATCCTGCGAATTATTTTTTAACAAACATCCTGATAATAAAAAAATCGATAAAATAAGAAAAATTAAAGTTTTTTTCATAGAAACACTACTTATCCTTTTAACGTGTCCATAAAAAACATTTTATTGTTTTGTGTTAATTTTAGCAAACAATTCAGATAAATTTTTAATTTTCAAAAGATTGTATTATATTATATTATTGTATTATTATATTTATAGAAATGCTGAAAGTGGGAAATTTTGACAACGGCGATTTATCCTGGGAGCTTTGATCCTATAACAAACGGTCATCTCGATGTTCTTGAGAGAGCTTCCAAAATATTCAAAAAAATAATAATTGCAGTATTGGTAAATCCTAACAAAAATTCCTTCTTATCGACTGAAACAAAAGTAGCTCTTATAAAAGAATCTGTTTCACATCTTAATAATGTTGAAGTAGACAGCTTTATGGGATTAACAGTCGAATATGCAAAAGCCAAAAATGCAGATGTACTTATAAGGGGCTTAAGAGCCGTATCAGACTTTGAGTACGAGATGCAAATGGCTCAAATAAATCAAAACCTTGGTCCTGAACTTGATACTATTTTTCTTATTACCAAGGTGGAAAANNGAACCGGTTAACAGACATTTTAAGATAAAAAATTAATAAAGGTAGGAGCTAATTATGGCCATAGGTAGTATTTACAAGTTATTAGACAAACTCGAAATGATGGTTTTAAAAGGAATACCCATTCCTTTCACTCCTTTTGTGATTGTTAATCACGAAAAAATTATTGATGTTCTTGATAAAATCAGGGCCTGCATTCCAAGCGAAATTCAAGAAGCTCACAGCATCATTAAAAGAAGCGAAGATATTCAAATGGAAGCTCAAAGAAGAGCTGAAAATATACTTATCGAAGCAAAAGAAAAAGCGGAAAGAATTCTCAGCGAATCAGAACTTTTAAAAGCTGTTCACGCGGAAGCTGACAGAGTAAGAGGCGAAGTAATTTCCGAAGCGGAAGCTCTAAGAAAAAGATCTATAGAAGAATCAGAAGCTATCAGGGCAAAAGCTATGGCTGAATCATCCGCAATCAGAGAAGGTTCTGATCGCTATGCCGAATCGATTTTATCAAACCTTGAAAAAAATCTTAGTGAAATGCATGCGGTAGTAACAAATGCGCAAAGTCACCTTTCCAGAACAAAAACGGATTCCATGGATTATATAAATCAACAAAGCTTATTAGATGAAGATGATGAAGAAGACCATGTTCCTTCTTATAAAATCAGAAGATAAATTTTCAAAATCCCTGTTTTAAAAAAAGAACAGGGATTTTAATTAATAATTTAATTTACCTACTTCCTTGTTTTGTCTAATTCATGTAGAATATTATATTGAAATATGTTGTTTATTTTTATTTAAAAGAAAGATTTAAGAATCATGAATGAGATAGTCATATCAATAATTGGAATACTTGGAATAGGCTTTATTATTACACTTCTTTATAAATTTCTTATACCTGTAGCTCAAGGTAACAAATCAAGTAGTAATGCGGGCGGCGGTTTAAGCCAAGGGAATGTCATTGAAAAAGCAAATGCTTTATATGAATTAGGGCAGCTGAGTAAAGCAATAAGCTTAATGGAAGAGTACATTAAAAAAAATCCGAATGATCTGACAGTAAGAGAACTTTTGGGCGATTATTTAATGGAAAAAAATCTTATCGGCAAAGCTGAAAAGAATTATAGCCATATAATAAAACTTGATCCCAGTAATAAAATTGTAATTGAGAAACTTGCGGATTGTTATTATTATGAAGAAAAAAATGACAAAGCAATTGATATTTATTCCAAAATACTAAAATCTTCTCCTGATAATCAGGAAGTTCGATTTAAATTTGCGGACGCTCTGGCTAAAGTAGGTCAACTTGATATTGCCATCAAAGAATTAAGAAAAATATTGACAAAAGACCACTTTAATATTGATGCAAGAAAAAAACTTTCCAGTCTTTTTTACAATAACGGCGAATTTAAAAGAGCCGTCGCTGAATTGGAAGAAATAGCCAAAGTTGAAGGAAAAGACACTGACACACTTAAAAAAATCGGTCATATATACCTGAAAATCGGTGATTATACAAATGCGGCTCTTACTTACAGAAAAATTGTCGACATTGACGATTCCGATATTAATGCGCACTTAGAATTGGCAAATATTTACCTGAAACTACAGAATTACGATAAAGCAGCAAAAATGTACAATGATTTAATAGAAAAAGGGTATGAAGTTACGCCGGAAATGCGTTATGAACTTGCGAACATTTATTTTGCCGCTGAAAATTATGAAAAAGCAATCTCGATATGCAGGCAATTATTACTGGAATGCCCCGGTTACGAAAAAGCTTCCTTTATAATTGCGCATTCTTATAAAAACCAAAAAAAATATGATGAAGCAATTAATGCTTATAAAAAATTAATAAAAGAAACAAATTCTGCAGAAAGAGAAGAAAAATATAAATATGAAGTAAGCGATATAATCTGCATATGGGGTACTGATTTTTTCAAGAAAAAAGACTATCAGGCAGCTCTTGATAAATATATTGAAGCTGTAAATTATAATCCAAGAAACCCTGATATTTATTATAATTTGGGAAAAGCCAACCACGCAATAAAAAATTATGATGTTGCAATTTCTCATTTTAACAAAGC
>DNRP01000108.1 GCA_003499955.1 Cyanobacteria bacterium UBA9971 | reverse complement strand
TCTTTTGGTTCGTTTTCTTTATTTTTGCGTTCAAAAAGAAAGAAAATGAACATACTTAAAATAAACTGCTAGAGGGTTATTTTTTGAAATTGATGTAAATAGTTAAAAGCGTCACTTTATGCAAAGCGAAAGAATCCACAGAAAAACTATAGATTATCACGATAAGGCTTTGCCCCTGAAACCCCTTTAAAAAAGGAGCCGAATTCAGCTCCTTTTTTGTTATTTACTTATCTTTATTAAATTTTTTGCCTGGTTTTTTATCTCCGCTCTTTGGCTTGCTAAATTTTTTATCAAAAAACTTGCCGTCTTTGTTGGGAGAATCACTCTTCTTTTTACCGGCTGATTTAAAGGGTTTATATTCTTCTTCTTTTCCTCTGTCAACTTCAGGTTTTTCTGTTCTTTCTCCGAAAAGTCTTGCTTTTTTGAAAGAATCATCCCTTTTTTTGTCTGATCTATACGGCTTAAATTCTCCTTCAGGTTTCCTGTCATTGTTAGGTCTGCCAAATCCTTCTCTGGAAGGTCTAGCTTCTCTCGGAGCATCATCTTTATTTCTTTCAGAAGATCTATAAGGCTTAAACTCTCCTTCGGGCTTCCTGTCATTGTTAGATCTGCCATATCCTTCTCTGGAAGGTCGAGCTTCTTTCGGAGCATCATTTCTATTTCTTTCAGAAGACATAAAAGGTTTATTTTCTCCGTTATTTCTTCTGAAATTATCTTTCATCGTATATCTGTTCCCGAATCGTTTATCAGGAAATCTGCCTTGAGGTCTTTGTTCTCTGACAGGCTCTTCAAAATTAACTGTACGGTCAAAACTTTCGTTTTCTTTATCCATGGTTATTTTTAATAAAGCCGCCGCAACATCAATCGAAGTAAGCTCATCACCCATTATTTGCTCAATATGATTAACAAACTTGCTTAAATGCCCTGTTTCAACAATTTTACCGATTTTTTCCGCATACGTATTTATTCTTGTCGTTTCAATTTCATCTATAGTCGGAACAGACTGTCTTTTAATCAAAACTCCGTTTGCTCTTTCAATTCTTTTCAGGTTATAAATCTGCTTGCCCGTAACAAACGTAAAAGCAGTTCCTGTTTTTCCTGCGCGCGCTGTTCTACCTATTCTGTGGGTATAATCTTCGTCATCTCTGGGCAAATCGTAATTAAATACTGCTTCGACATCATTTACATCGATACCTCTGCCTGCAACGTCAGTAGCAACAAGAATTTCAACAGTCCCGTTCCTGAATCCGTTCATTACTCTGTCACGGTAATTTTGGCTCATATCTCCGTGCAAAGCGTCTGCAAAATACCCTCTTGTCTTTAAAATCTCTACAAGGGAATCTACCTGACTTTTTGTATTGCAAAAAACCAGAGCCAATTTAATATTATGAATATCTAAAAGACGGGAAAGCACTTCGGGCTTGTTTTTATCCTGAACTTCAAAATAAATTTGCTGAATTTTCGGGGCGCTAAGCTTTTTATTTGTTACGTTAACAATAACGGAGTCTTTTTGATAAAGCTTTGTAAGCCCGATAATATCAGGTGCCATTGTGGCGGAAAACATTACTGTCTGTCTGGTTTCAGGCGTATCTTTAAGGATAACTTCCATATCATCCCTAAAGCCCATATCAAGCATTTCATCCGCTTCATCAAGAACTATGATTTTTACGGCGTTCATTTTTATTGAACCCCTTCTCATGTGATCCATAGTTCTGCCGGGGGTTCCAATTACCACCTGAACACCTTTTCTCAAGGTTCCCAACTGTCTTTCTATCGGCTGACCGCCATATATAGGCGCGACAAATAAATTTTCCCTGTATTTCATAAGTTTGCGAAATTCTTCCGACACCTGAATTACAAGTTCTCTTGTCGGGCATAAAATCACCGCCTGAAGCTCTTTGCTTGAAGCGTCAATTTTTTCTATTATAGGAATTGCAAAAGCGGCGGTTTTTCCCGTTCCTGTCTGTGCTTGTCCTATTATATCTTTCCCGTCCATTATTAATGGTATTGCTTCCGCCTGAATAGGCGATGCTTCTTCAAATCCCATATCCTTAACCGCATTAAGGACTTCTTGGGATAAATTAAGCTCTTCAAATCTTAGTTTTGACATTCATGATCTCTTTCTTATTATTAAATCAAAAAGTTCTTTCACAATCCCAGAATGTAAAAGAACTTTTATTAAAAATACATTAAAGGTTTAAAATTATTGTTTATTCTATTATATGCCAAAAATAACCGTAACAAATCTTTTATGTTCATATTCGAGAAAACTATTTTTAAAATCGCCCTTTTTCTTATAATGAAGGTTTAAATCTTTTAGTAAATCTTCCTGTATGACATATTCTTTTTCATCCTGATTGACTATAAGTATTTTTCCGCCGGGATTTAAAGAATCATAAGCATGCTTCAACATTTCAGCGGGTTTGAATTTACTTAGAGGCAAACCCCATTCCTGTAAAGGAAATTCCGTCACAAAAGGAAAAAACCATATTATATAATCATATTTCCCGTTATGGCAAAGAAAATCTTTTGCGATATATTGTGTATTTTCAAGGTTTTTTATATAAAACTGCGCATAATCCCAGCGTGTATGAAAATCCGAGTAAACCCTAAAAGCATCTATCTCTATCCCATCAAGATAAATAATTCTATCGTTATTGCGAGCAAAGCAGGGGGACAATCCATTATCCATTGAACAATAAGTGGATTGCTTCGTCGCTAGCTCCTCGCAATGACATAAAGGACTATACTTAAAAAAACTCCACTCACCTGACGCATAAAACCAGTTTTTTGAACCGATATCAAGGATTTTTACAGAATTTTTATTATTTTCAGGGAGCAGGGGTGCTAAAAATTCCTTATTAAAACAACTTTCCAAAAGTTCTATAACCGCAAGATTCTCGAGATAATTCCTGCAAGTGGAATTATCCTTAAACTCCTGAAGATGATATTTTTCAAAATAAAATTTCTCTTTTTCTTCGGCTAATTGTCTTTTTTTACAGAGAAAATTCTCAAAAAGCTTTTCTTTAGGCTCGTTTTTACCTGTATATTTTCTTTTTAGCCTGATATTCTTCCTAAAAAAGAAATCTATTTCGTTGTATAAATTTTTAAACATATTAGTAAGTTAAAATTTTTTGTTTCTCTTGTCAATTCTATACATAAACTTTTGTAAAAAAACCAAATAAAATAGCAATTTTTATTTTTAGGGTTTTTGTATAGATAGAAACTTATGAAGGAAAAGTTTTTATGCTTTTACAAATCAGCTGGTTAAATCAAAGAAATATTGATTTTATAGCAGAAAAAATTGGAAATAAAAATAATGTAAATACTCCTAATATACAGAGACTTAAAAGAGATACAGTTTCTTTTAAAGGTGTAAACAAAATGAGTATGTACGCAGCATTGCCTGTGGAAGAAAAACGCAAAATTATTGGAGCGCTGAATCATATTTTACATAAAGAAACTGAACTGCTTCTGACAATTATCGGACACAAACCTTCATCTTCAACAAGCCACCTTACTCAGGCGCAAACAGAAATTTTAATTAAACATAAAAAAATATTTGAATCGGAAAACATAAAAATTCGTGGTTATTCTAAAAATATTGAAGTATTTCACATTCCAAAATTTACCGAAGTAGTTGAAAAAAATATAGACATTTATAGAAAAAGACTTGGAATGAAAAAAGCAAATAGTGCTGAGATTGTAGATAGTATAGTAAATAAGGGTACTGTTAGTGATGAAGTCTTGGATGGATTAACATTGGGATATCCTAAGGCTGATGCAATACTATATAAAGTTCTTAATAAGGTTTTATCCGCCTTATTCGAATTATCTAACATCAATGAGGGCAAATACCCAGCTCATGAAAAAGTACTGGCAAAAGTTTTAAGTGTTTTAGATCCTGATTTAGTTAACAAGATAAAAAAGTCGGCACCTCTCTTTAAAAAAGGAACACCTGGCTATAATCAATGCAGACCTTTTGTTGGATTAAAACCAGTTATTGATAATGATATACCTAAACAAACAGGTAGTAATTCTAAAGCATGTCCTTTTTCAACATGGGATTCTAAAAATCCTGAAGTTATAGAAATTGAAGAAACTATACGTCAGGGTGAAGCAAAAGCAAAAGAGCTATTTAAAAGACCAAAAGATATTCTTAATTATTTTTTGGTTCAGAAATAATTGTTAAGCACTAAAAAAGAGGAGCATTTGATCTCCTCAGATTAATGTCCTAAAGCTTCTTTAACTTCAGCAGAAATCTGTTTTGCATCAATTTTAATTCCAGGTCCCATTGTTGTGGAAAGATAAACTGATTTTAAATAAGTTCCTTTTGCTGCTGACGGCTTAGCTTTTATAATAGCATCCGATAAAGCTGCATAGTTTTTCATTAAAGCATCATGTGTAAAGCTTGCTTTACCAATAGGAACGTGAACCATCCCCTGTTTGTCCGCTCTAAATTCAACCCTACCTGCTTTTAGCTCTTTTACAGCGTCTTTAACGTTGAATGTAACTGTTCCGGTTTTAGGGTTAGGCATCAAACCTTTAGGTCCGAGAACTTTACCGAGTTTACCGAGCATACCCATTGCATCAGGTGTAGCAACAAGCACATCAAACTCAAAAAAACCGCCCTGAATTTTTTCAACTAAATCTTCAGCGCCAACAAGATCTGCTCCTGCATCTTCTGCTTCTTTCATTTTTTCGCCTTTAGCAACAACAGCGACTCTAACTTTTTTCCCAGTGCCTGAAGGAAGTACTACGGTGCTTCTAACTTGTTG
>DNRP01000021.1:1387-3512 GCA_003499955.1 Cyanobacteria bacterium UBA9971 | reverse complement strand
AACAATTTTTCAAACAGTAGAAGCCGCCGGTGAAATGATTAATATGCAAATGGGTTTACAAGCTGCAATGATGTTTGATGCCAATGCAAAAAGTCAGGTTTCTCTTATGGGAAAACTTTTTATGTATGTAAGTACTGTAATTTATATAGAAATAGGCGGTTTATACTGGCTTATCAGCGCTTTTAAACGCGGTTTTGAGATATTTCCGCTTTATGCGACGGTCATTCCCATGGATAAATTTATAAATATAGATTATATTGTTATGTTAACGGGAAATATATTATTTATAGGGTTACAATTAGCTTCTCCTGTGCTTTTGGTAACGCTTGCCCAGGACATAATTCTTGGTATTATTTCAAAAACAGCTCCACAAATAAACGTTTTTCAGCTCAGTTTTGTATTTAAGCCCGTTGTAGGCGCTGCAATCCTTGTTATAATACTTCCTTTGCTTTTTAATTCAATTACTGATTATTTTATATATTATCAAAAGATTTTTTAATATTTTTACACCCACCCCCATACCCCCTCCCTGATAGGGAGGGGGCTAGAGTTGTTTTTGGGCTTGTTTTCTGGCGGCAAAGCCGCCTCGCTCGCCCTTATATTTTTATATTTGTTTTACATTTGCCAATGCACAATCCAATATCTCAGCGTGATCAAATGCCAGTTCGGGAAGTTTTTTAATATTGAACCATCGAGCATCCTTTGCATCATCCTGCGCTTTTACGTTAAGTTTTGAAGCATCATCAACGAAAGCGTAATAAACAACACTTACGGTTCTTCCTCTCGGGTCTCTGCCGACACGCCCGAAAGTTCCCAACTGTTTAAGACATAAATCTTTTATACCGGTTTCTTCTTCAAGTTCTCTGTGTGCGGCTGTTTCAAGTTCTTCGTCATATTCCACAAATCCCCCCGGAAACGCCCATTTATCCTTAAAAGGTTCGTATTTTCTTTTTATAAGCAGCACTTTTAAGTCTTTTTCCCCGTCGCAGGAAAAAAGGATTATATCTGTTGTTAATGCCGGATTTTTATATTCTTTCGCCATTTTTAAAACTTTTATACCTTTTTAAAGAAAGAAGTATTCGTTGAATCATTATTTACACCCACCCCCAACCCCCTCCCTCAAGGGAGGGGGTTAGAGTTAGTTTTTTTGGCTCGCTTTCCGTCGCCTCCGGCGACTCGCTCGCCCTTTTATTTTTTAATTTTTATAAATAAATTTTCACAAAAAACTTTAATTAATTTGAAGCTTCGGTGTCCGCAAATTCTTGTGCAGCAGCAAATTGAATTATAGCAGCTTTTGCCATAGGATCTGTAAGATTTTCTTTAACCGCGCTTCCAAAAGCAAAATCCCCAAGAGCAGAAGCTCTCATGACAACGCTTGGTCTTTCTCTAAGAAAAGGTTTCATGTCTTGAGAAACAGTTGCAAGTCTTTCAGGACTGATTGTAATTCCCGAATCTTTATCTTCAAAGCCTTTAAAGGCTGCTTTTTTGTTTTTTACCATAGACTGACCGGAAAGAGCAGTCATGTCATACAAACTTTTTCTCGTAACTTCCTTTTCAGGAATATTTGGAGTTTCTTCAGCTTTTTCACTTTGATTTGCGGAAAATACAGGTTTAATGCTGTGGACATTACCCGGCCAAATATTGGTTTGATCGTTATTTTGGATGTCGCTCATTCAACTAAATCTCCCGATTAAAAACTTCCTCAATATAAACACTTAAAAAACAAATTTTAAAAAACCATAACCCTTCTAATTATAAATAGTTTACATTAATTTGAAAAATTATCAAGGAGGTATTTCATATCTTTAACCGCCTGACCTAATCCCACAAAAACAGCTCTGGAAACTATCGAATGCCCGATATTAAGCTCAATCATTCCCGGAATTGATATAATTCTTTTTACGTTTTGATAATTTAATCCATGACCTGCATTTACTTTTAAACCGAGTTCTTGTGCAAGTTTTGTGGATTCTTTCAAGGCATTAAAGGTTTTATCTTCTGTCGATGTATCAAAACTTTCCGCATACTGTCCCGTATGAAGTTCTATAAACTGGGCTTTAGTTTCAGCGCTTGCTTTTACCTGTTCTAAATCAGGATCAATAAAAAGACTGACAATTATTCCCGC
>DNRP01000021.1:0-1368 GCA_003499955.1 Cyanobacteria bacterium UBA9971 | reverse complement strand
GTTTGACTTAAGATTTTTACATCCCTATCGTTGATGTGTCTTCTGTCTTCTCTAAGATGAACAGTGATTGCATCTCCACTTGCAAGCTCAACTATTGCCGCAGCCAAAACAGGATCTGGTTCAACACCGCCTCTTGCCTGTCTTATCGTTGCAACATGGTCTATATTTACTCCCAGTGTAACCATTTTAATTTCTCCCCGGATTTATTTTTTGTTGAAATTGAAAAAGTTTTGCAAATTAAATTTTTTCTTTTCCATTGCCGCTTCAATTGATTTTTCTCTTACTGAGTCTGAAATACCGTAAATAAACTCTAGTTCTGACCTTAAGTGATCTAATCCTTCTATTTGTATTAACTTTCCGCTGTTTGCAACAGAAATATGCCCTGTCTCTTCAGAAACAACCAGGCAAGTTGCATCAGAAACCTCTGACATTCCTATCGCGGCTCTATGCCTTGTTCCGTACTGCCAGCTTAATTTCGGGTCTTCTGTCAACGGAAGTAACACACTGGATGCAAGAATTTTGTCACCGTTGATAACTACAGCTCCATCATGCAAAGGAGTATTAGGATGAAATATAGTTAATAATAATTCGGTAGTAATTTTTGCGTTTAATGTTGTCCCGACTTCAAGTGTGCTTTCCATCCCTTCATTGTTCTGAAACACAATCAAAGCGCCTGTATGCGATTTACTGAGATGTTTTATTGCATTCAAAACCTGCTCAATGATTTCTTTTACGTCTGATTCAATGTCTGTAACAAATGAAGCCTTTGTAAAAAAACCGCGCTGTCCTAAATAGCCAAGAAAACGTCTTAATTCCGGCTGGAATATTACTACAAGAGAAAATATTACGATATTTACAACACTTTCAAGCACTTTACCGATAATTGTAAGATTAAACAATTTGCTCATCAAAAGTGCTACAAGCAGCATTAAAATGCCTTTTAAGAGTTGTTCGGCGTGAGTTCCCGTTATATATCTGTAAATTTTGAATATAATAAAACCTAATACAAAAAGTTCAACCAGATGTTTTAAAAGCTCAAAATTCCAAACCAGACCTAAAGACGTAAACATAGGCGCAACAAGTTCAATGAGAGAATGGTAGTCAATATGCGGCAAGTATTCAAACACTTGTACGGTGAACCCCTTTTATCTTGCAGTTTTATTTGTTAAATCATCGAAACATTCTTAAATAGAGGGATTATCATCCTGAGGTGCTAACGCACATACATAAGGAGTCGATACATGAATCGGGTTACTTAGGTTTGTGGCTTTGCCACCAAAGCGACGACGTGAGGATCTATCTTAAGTTATTATTTAAGTTAGATGGATTGCCACGCTCCCATTGGTCGCTCGCAATGACAATGAAAAA
>DNRP01000012.1 GCA_003499955.1 Cyanobacteria bacterium UBA9971 | reverse complement strand
TCTTTGAGCTAAAAATCTGTTTCCTATCTGGTCATGGTTTTGAATAAAGTTTATAAAGTTAGTTGTTAAAAGATTTTTACTGTTTTCTCCTCGCGGTATACCGCCCCTGTAGGTTGATTCTTCTCCTTGATAAGCAAAACCTTCTGCCAAACTTTTTGCAAGATAATAAACAGGCTTGTTTGGAGTTTTTTCGTCTGAAAAATCTTCATAGTAACCGGATTTTTCTCCTGTCAAAATAACATGCATCGCATGGTGAAAATCGTCATTCCATTGCGCCGTATAAGATTTTAAGTGTTCTGCTTCATTATTGTCATTTTCAAGGATTAAATGCACATGCCGGTCTTTAAATTTTTCTTTTATTGTTTGTTCAATTTCCTTTAATATATGGGTTTTGGAGTTATCTTTTATAGTATGAACCGCATCAAATCTCAATCCGTCAAAATGATATTCTTCCAGCCAGTAAAGGGCATTTTGAATGAAAAAATCTCGCGCGTTTTTGTTTTCAAAGTTTACAGCATCGCCCCATGGTGTTTTTTCTTTAGAGTTAAAGAATTTTGACTTTGCGTAAACATGTAAATAATTTCCTTCCGGTCCAAAATGGTTATAAACAACATCAAGAAAAACCATTAAGCCGTTCTTGTGAGCGGTTTTTATAAGATTTTTCAAGTCATCGGGAGTTCCGTAGGTATTATCGGGGGCGAATGGCAAAACTCCGTCATATCCCCAATTTCTTTTCCCTGGAAAATCCGATACAGGCATAAGTTGAATAGCCGTAACTCCTAAAGCTGCAAGATAATCAAGTTTTTCGCTAAGGGCATTAAAAGTGCCTTCTTTTGTGAAAGTACCTGTATGAATTTCATAAATCACAGCTTCATTCCAGTGAAGACCTCTCCATTTATTGTCATCACCCCAATTAAATTCAGTGGGGTTTATGACAATGCTCGGACTATGTACGTCTGATTCTTGTCGGCGTGAAGCCGGATCAGGAACAGGCAATCCGTCAGCAAGCCGAAACTGGTATTTTGCACCGGCTTTGACATGGTCTGTAATTAACTGAAACCAGCCGTCACCTTTGGGCTTCATAGGAATTTCAAAGCTCAAATGGACATTTGGATTTTTTACACATAAATCCACTGTTTTTGAGTCAGGTGCCCAAAAATTAAATTCTATTCTGTTGTCAGGTAAAATTCTTGTGCCAAAATTCATAATATTTTAAAATCCCTTTTTTAAAAAAAAATTTGATAAATCAGTTTTTGACACCCACCCCCTGCCCCCTCCCTCAAGGGAGGGGGTGAGGTTTGGTTTTTGGCTCGCTGTGGTCGCTTCGCTCCCTGCTCGCCATTTTGTTTTTACAATATTGGTTTTTTATTTATCAATTATTTTTTAAAATATTAATTATCTAAACTACTTGAAGTCAGATTATATTTCACTGACAGGATTTAAAAAATTACACACTTCGGCTAGTTAATATTTAATTGTTAACTAATGTTTCAATTTTTATTAATTTTTATTCAAAATCCTAAAGTAAAAATTAAATCGAACCGATTAAGTTTATGTGGGATAAAAAATCGAAATTGGTAGGCATTAATATTAATAGGGAGTATTTAAATATATGGAGTACAATAAATTCGTTCCAAATACAAATGTTTCAGAATCAGTTTTATTTTTGCTTAGAGGCGCAAAAAAAAGACGCTCAATGGCTGTTGCCAAAGCAAAAATGATACAGGGACAGTTAGGAGTTATACCGCGTTTAGCTGCGGTCAAATAAAAATTAGGAAAGCAAGCAAGATTTGGGAAAGTTGTCTATCTCGTTTTAATTTTAATCTGCTCATAGAGCAGATTTTTTTTTGAGTTATGTCATTGCGAGGAGAGCTGAAGGCTCGACGTGGCAATCTGTCCGGCATTTTAAGTAAATAAAAATTGAGTTAGATTCTCACGTCGCTTCGCTCCTCAGAATGACAATCTTACTATTCATAAGTATTTAAACGATTTAGTGGTTGATGTTAATTATCCACACTTGCAGGTTGTCTTCTTATAAGAACCAGAACTTCGTTTTTGCCGACCATTTTAAGGTTATTTCTGGCGAGTTCTTCGATGCCCTTATAAGATGAGTAGATTTTAAGCTGTTCTTTTAGTTGTATATTTTTTGTTGCAGCTTGCTGATTTAGTTCTCTAAGTTCATGAATTTGTTTATTAAGAGTTATAAATCTTGTTATGTTTATGCCTGTTCCGCACAAAAGCTGAAGAAAGCATATCCCCATAATAAGAGAAAGAAGAATGTGATAAACCCGTTCTTTATAAATTCTTCTTATTTGTTTTTTATCNNCTCTTAAAAAGTAATCAGGAAATGAAATATTTTTTGCAAAAGCGCTATAGTTTTTAGGAGTGATGATTTTCAGGAAAATCCGGCATGCATGAAAAGCCGGTTTTTCTGAAAACAAACTCGTTTCAGTCTATTTTTTCATTTTTTTTTTGTAAACACAAAAATATATAGTAAATTATTTAATATAAGTAAATATAAATGATTTGTTGATTGAAAGTATAAAAATGCTAAATATTATTTTGTTTATAATATCTTTTTGTCTGGTAATATCGTCTACTTATCTCTTTACAGCTGTTTTAAAAAGCAAAAGACCTGAAAATTCAATCATATTTTTTCTTTTAAATATGGCAGCCCAGATTATTCTTACTTTTGAATTTCTGTCACTCTTAAAAGCAATAGATTTATATAATGTTTTAAAAGTTAATGCGGTTGTTTTTCTTTTTGCTTTAGTGTTTTGGCATATAAAAAACAAGCCGAAATTAGTTAACTGTCATTGCGAGCGAAGCAAGGAATGGATTGCCGCGTCGAGGCTAAAGCCTCTCCTCGCAATGACGAATTATAACTTTAAGACAATTAAAACAGAGCTTAAAAAAGATAAAAT
>DNRP01000095.1:7666-10531 GCA_003499955.1 Cyanobacteria bacterium UBA9971 | reverse complement strand
ATAAAATTTCACCTCTTGAAGTTGTAACCTGCGTTCCGCCCTCTAGACAAAAATTAAGATCAGAACCCATTTGAGATGCAAGTTCGTGAATTTGCGAAGAACTCAAAATATTCTCAAAAATACGATTTAATCCCCACAAAGTGCCTGCTGCATTTGAACTTCCACCTGCTAATCCTGCCGCTACAGGAATGTTTTTTTCTATATGAATTTTGATTTTAAATCCCGTCAAATTGGCTTTTTTTAGAAATAAATCCGCTGCTTTATAGACCAAATTTGTTTTATCGTAAGGAATTTGGTCTGAATTTCCAGACAATTCGATTATATTTTGAATAGGATTGTAATTTTCATTTTCATTTGGTATAATATTATTAGAAGTCTCAGCCACCCCTGTTTGTCCAGGTAAAGTACTGAGACTTTTTTTCGTGTTTTCAACTCTTATATCTAAATAATCATAAAGACTTACAGCTTGCATGATGCTTTGAATTTCATGAAAACCGTCTTCTCTTTTTTTAAGAATTTCAAGAACAAGATTGATTTTTGCGGGAGTTTGAACTCGAATTTGCATTTTCTAACCCTTTGTCATTACGAGGAGACTCGAAAAGTCGACGTGACAATCTCAATCGCTTGAGTTAAAATTTTATATTCTTGCATGGAAAGTGTTTCTCCGCGACGATTAGGATTTATTCCTGTTTTGTTAAAAGCTTTTAAAAGAACTTCGCTCGAAAAACCGCCCTGCAACAGGGCGTTTTTTAAGGTTTTTCTTCTTGTACTGAAAGCCGCCTTAATAATTTGCCGGAAAAGTTTTGGATTTTCGACTTCTACAAGAGGTTTTTTCCTTATTTTTAGTTTTATAAGCGCGGAATCTACTTTTGGGGCAGGATAAAAACTTTTTGAGGGGACTTTGCAAATAAATTCTGTTTCCGCCCGATAATTTGCAAGTATGGATAACAGTCCGTAATCTTTTGAAGGGCTTTTTTCATTCGCTATAATTCTTTTTGCGACTTCATATTGAACCATTAAAATAATTTCTTTTATACATTGACTGTTTTTATTTTTTTCCTCCCGTTCATCAATTTCTCCCAGTAAATGCGCTATTATAGGGCTTGTTATGTAGTACGGAATATTGGCTATGATTTTGACAGGCTCTTGTACAAAAGCTGAAATATCTGTTTTTAAAATATCTTGATGAATTATTTCTATGTTTTTATATGAAAGTGCTTGCAAAACATCTATTGCATCTTCATCAAGCTCAATTGCTATAACCTTTTTTGCGATTTCTGCAAGTTTTTCCGTCACAAAACCCGCTCCCGCTCCTATTTCTATAACAGTATCATCAGTATTTAAAGCAGCTTCAACAATTATTTTGTTGATAATACTTTCATCAACAAGAAAATTCTGCCCTAAACGTTTTTTTGTCTTAAATTGTTTAGCTCTCTGGATGTAGTTCAAAATAATTAGCCCTGCTTACTAGGAGTATTTTATCTCACTTTTCATGATAATGTATTTTTTATATCAATACTTATTTAACAATAAAAATTGATTTATGCCCAACTTAAATTTGTTTAATCAAAACCAAAGGCGATAACCTGTATAAAAGGCAAAAATATGATTTACGATAAATCACAACTTACGGAATTATTCAGAAATGGCTGCAAAACTAAAGAAAATTTCAGAATAGGTCTAGAATTTGAAAAACTTGCGGTTGATTCTAAAAACCATAAAGCTGTTCCATTTTCAGGAGAAAAAGGGATTCAAGACTTTTTAACCCGCTATAAAGACTTTATGTCACCACGTCATCCCGAACTGACTGCAAAACAAGGCGAACCTGAGAGCCGTAATTTTATACCCCTCCTGCCTGGTGTTTCGAAATCGAAGACCCTGAAACAAATTCAGGGTGACGATAACAATAATTTGCTAGGATTAAAAGGCGATTTTGGTTATATATCTCTGGAACCCGGCAGTCAAACAGAAATAAGCACTTATCCTTATAAAAATATTAACGAAATAGCTTCTGAAATTCAAGAATATAATCGAAAAACAGCCATAGTTGGTGAAGAACTCGGCATTAATTGGATTGGGTACGGAATTCAACCGGTTTCTACCTTTGACAGCATAAAAATAATTCCTAAAAAACGCTATGAAATAATGACTGATTATCTTCCCGTAAAAGGAGATAAGGCTCTTATTATGATGAGGGAAACAGCAGGAATTCAGGCGTCTATAGACTATGAAACAGAAGAAGACGCTATGAATAAGCTCANNGGCGGAAAAGAAACAGGTTATAAATCTTATCGAGCTTCCAGCTGGCTAAAAACCGACAATGACAGGTGCGGACTTATAAGCAGGAAAATCTTTGAAGGAAATTTTTCCTTTAACGACTATGCTGAATATCTTTTAGATGTGCACATGTTTTTCATAGAGAGAAATAACACTATTATAAACGCTACTCATCTGACTTTTAAGGAGTTTTTGAACAAAGGACTTGATGGATTTAACTCTAATCTTGAAGATTGGGAACTTCATATGTCAACTGTATTTCCTGATGTAAGATTAAGAAATTATATCGAGATAAGAAACTGCGACTCTCAAAGAAGCGACTTGATTCTAGCTCTTCCTTCGTTGATTAAAGGCATTATGTACAACGAATCAGCTCTGAATCAGGCGTGGGATTTGGTAAAAGATTTTAGTTGGCATGAACTGGAAGAAATGAGGCATTTAGTTCCAAAGTTTGGTCTTGAAACGACTGTAAAAGATATAAAAGTTGCTGATTTGGCGAAAGAACTGGTTAATATTGCAGATTTTTCACTTCTTTCAAGTTCTGAAACCGCAAATGAAGCAATTTATCTAGAAAAATTAAAGGAATTA
>DNRP01000095.1:0-7611 GCA_003499955.1 Cyanobacteria bacterium UBA9971 | reverse complement strand
CAATGACAGTTCCAGAAAGAAACTTTAACCAGATAGATTCTTAGATAAGAATATCAAGTTCTCGTTGTTTCCCTGTGTTATCAATAGCTGCATTATTAATATTAGTTAACTCAACGCCATAAGGTTTACCATCAACCATGGCTTCAACTTTAAATACTTTTGTTCCCGCATCTAAAGGAATTGACTTACCGCTAAACTTTTCCTCACGGGAAAGAGGCATATTGAACTTTACAATTGAGCCAGCTGTAACAGAATTAGACATTTTTCCTGCTTTCTAGGGTTTTTCCCTTTTTTAATAAATATGTAATAATAATTTAATTTTTCTTACATATTTTTAAAGATTCCTCAAGGAAAAAATTGACAGCTCATGACAAAAGAATTTATAGCGAGGGGTAAATTTCCTTACCATAATTGAAAAAATAGATTTAATATTTCTTAATGCAATTTTTTAAACTGAAAAAATCTAAAAATACTTATTTAACACAAACGCCCTTGAGGAAGTTTTTTACAATATTTGTCTGGTCTTCAACTTCCAGAAGAAAAGAATCATGCCCGTATGGCGAATCAATATTACAGTAAGTAACTTCTTTTTCAAGGCTCATAAGGGTTCTCGCGGTATTTTTTAGTTCTTCCGGAGGGAAAAGCCAATCTGTAGAAAACGTGATAAACAAAAACTTGGATTTGCTGTCTTTAAAGGCATGCGCAAGTGAGCCGTATTTTTGGTGAAGGTCGAAATAGTCCATGGCTTTAGTTATGAACAGGTAGCTGTTTGCGTCAAACCTGTCTACAAAGCTCTGTCCCTGATGTCTTAAATAACTTTCCACCTGAAAATTTATATCAAAATTAAAATCAGGTTTTAGTTTATTCTGAAGTCTTCTTCCAAATTTCTGATGCATAGACTCTTCGCTTAAGTAAGTAATATGCCCTATCATACGTGCTATAGCCAAGCCTGTTGAAGGAGATTCGCTGTCATAATAATCGCCGTTATTCCAGTTAGGGTCAGAAATTATTGCATTTCTTCCAACTTCATTAAAAGCAATATTTTGAGCGGATAATCTGCTCGCGGAAGCAATTACAATACAAGATTGAACCATTTCTGGATACTGGATAGACCATTCTAAAGCCTGCATTCCTCCCATGGATCCGCCTGCGATGCTCAAAAGCTTTTTTATCCCGAAAAAATCTACAAGTTTTTTCTGAACCTTAACCATATCTTCAATCGTAATTACAGGGAAGCTTATTCCGTATGGCTTGCCTGTTTCTGGATTTATGGAAGAAGGACCTGTCGTGCCTTTACATCCGCCAAGGAAATTTGAGGAAATTACAAAATATTTATTTGTGTCAAAAGCTTTATCGGGACCAATCATATCGTCCCACCAGCCGGGCTTTTTATCTTGTTCCGAGTGATATCCCGCCGCGTGCGCATCACCGGAAAGCGCGTGCAGAACTAAAATTGCGTTGCTTTTATCCTCATTAAGTTCGCCATAGGTTTCATAAGCAACAGTAATAGGTCCAAAATCCAGACCATTCTCAAGATTTATTTTTTCATCAAACGAAAAATATTTTGTTTCAACTATTCCGACTGAATTATTTAAATTTATCATGATTTTTCCCATATTGTTTCAAATTTATTGATAATTAATATATTGTAAAGGGTTCGGGGCGAAGCCCTGACAGTATTGACCCTTTGGGATACAGTTTTTCTTTCTTTTGGTTCCGTTTTCTTACTTTTTGCGTTCAAAAAGAAAGAAAATGAACTGGGGTTAAGGGGCAAAGCCCCTTATAAATAAGGCTCATTTTAAAAAAACTATCAGTCAATAATTACTCACTACCAAATTATTATACCAGTACCTGTTTAAATTTGATTGTTTTATAATTATTTTAATTCTTATTTGAAAAATAAAAAGGGGTAAAATTTATGACAAGGGAAACAACTATCAGTGAATACCTGATTCAAGGTCTTCAAAAAGCCGGTGTTGATCATATATTTGGAATTCCTGGTGATTATGTCATTAAATTTTTCAGTGAACTTGAAAAAAGCTCTATCGAAACAATAGGCACTTGTTCTGAGCAGGGGGCAGCCTTTGCGGCGGACGCTTATTCGCGTGTTCACGGGATTGGAGCGTTATGTGTAACTTTTAGTGTCGGAGGACTTAATACAGTTAACGCTGTAGCGGGAGCTTATGCCGAAAAAGCCCCTTTGATAGTAATAAGCGGAGCACCTGGAGTCTGCGAAAGAAATACTGATTATCTTCTTCACCATTCAGTAAAAGACTTAAACTCGCAATTAAACATTTTCAAAGAAGTTACTGTTGCGCAATGCGTACTGGACGATCCGCAAAGCGCACCTTATGAAATAGACAGAGTTATAGCCGCCTGTCTTAAGCATAAAAGACCTGTATATATAGAATTTCCAAGAGATATGATTCATTCAAAATGTCTTATTCCTCCTCCTAAAACTGAAATAATATCTTCAAAAAGCAATGAAATTTTTAATGAAGCCCTTAAAGAAGCTGTTGAAATGATAAAAGCCGCCAAAAAGCCTGTTATTTTAGCCGGTGTGGAAATAAGAAGATATCATGTCGAAAACGAATTCCTTAAACTTCTTGAAAACACAGGATTTCCTTATGTAACAAATGTTCTGGGAAAATCTGTTATTTGTGAATCGCATCCGCAGTATCTCGGGGTGTATATGGGCAAAATGGGAGATCCTGAAGTAATTAAATACATAGAAGAAAGTGATTGCACAATAATTTTAGGCGCATTAATGACGGATACCGACACCGGAACTACTCAATTTAACATTTCAAAGACCATTTATGCCTCTTCTGATGAATTTTGCATTAAACACCATTATTTTAAAGACATAGACCTTGGAGAATTTATATACAGGCTTGCTCAAGAACTCAAGGCGGATTGCGAGCAGAGGCTGAAAGGACAGCTTGGCTGTTCTGAAACGCAGTTTATTGCGAGCAACCAAGCTTCAGAGAAAAAAGAAAATTTGCTTATTCCGAAAACAGCAAATAATAGCAAAGATGCAGAATATATTGCTCAATCAGAAACTCCTATGACAATAAAAAGGTTTTTTAAGCGGTTAAACAGCTTTATTCCTGAAGGAAGTCCTATTATTTGTGATGTTGGCGACTGTCTGTTTGGCTCGGCAACTCTTAAAATACCTAAAGACTCTGTATATTTAGGACCTGCTTTTTACACTTCAATGGGTTATGCAATACCCGCAACTTTAGGCGTCATGATAAAAAACCCTGAATTAAGGTCATTAGTTATTGTAGGAGATGGGGCTTTCCAGATGACAGGTCCGGAACTTTCGTGTTTTGTTAAGTATAACTTAAACCCGATAATATTTGTTCTTAACAATAAAGGATATACGACTCAAAGATACCTGAAAGACGGCAACTACAATGATATTCACAACTGGAATTATCATTTATTCCCGCAAATAGTAGGCTCGGGACTTGGTATTGAAGTTAAAACAGAAGGCGAGTTTGAAGAAGCTTTGCAAAAAGCCGAAAACAACACTGAAAGCTTTACTATAATTAATATTCACCTTGATAAATACGATAAATCCGATACTTTATATAGACTGACAAGTATGTTAGGAAAAAATGTAGTATAAAAATGTGTTAAGGTGTCGGGTGGCGACATAGCAGATTCTATGTTATTTGTGAAAAATAATGAAATAGGGAGAAATAATATGCTTTCAGTAAAAATCGAAAAAGAATTAAATAAACAGCTTAACAGAGAATATTTCTCGGCTTATCTTTATATGTCAATGGCTGCGTATTTTCAGTCAATTGATTTATCAGGATTTGAACGTTGGATGCAAGTTCAGGCAAAAGAAGAATTATCTCACGCCGAAAAAATCTATAATTTTATTCATGAAAGAAACGGTAAAGTTGTACTTGAAGCTATTGAAAAACCTCAAACAGACTGGGAATCTCCTCTTGCGGCTTTTGAAGATTCGCTTAAACATGAGATTTTTATTACAGGCTGCATAAATGAGCTTATAAAATCTGCACTCGAAGAAAAAGATAACGCTACAGATATCTTTTTACAGTGGTTTGTAACAGAACAGGTTGAAGAAGAAGCTAACGCAACTAAGGTTATTAAAAAGATTAAACTCATGAAAGCTGCGCCGGGCGGCATATTTATGCTTGATAAAGAGTTGGCTGAAAGAGAATAATCCTTCTTTTAAAAATATAATTAATTTTTGTAAAGATATATATTTTATATGAAATGTGTATATCTTCTTTGTTTTTAATTAACTATGTAAGGTTAAAATTTAAACAAAGGGAGATCAAATATGGTATCCAAAATTTCGGGAATTAATCAAACAACTCAAACTCAAACTCAAACNNTCAGAACTCAATATTTGATCAAAGCACAAAGGAAACTTCACAATCCAGACATCATAATCGTCATCAAAAAGGTCTTGGTGCTGGACAAATTCCTCCGGGAATTCAAAAGAAAATAGATAGCGGCAATGTTCCACAATCTTTAATAGACAAGTTTAAACAAATTGCAGAGGCTTTAAAAGCAAAAGAAGCTCCTGTAGAAACAGTTCCCTCAACAGAAGTTGTTCCTGCACAAGAATTCGTTCCAGACGCAGCTCTTGCACAACAAGTTGCTGCAGAGATAGCTCTTGCACAAGAACTCCTTGGATAACCATATCTCCCGGAAAACACAGCTGCTCTAAATATAGAAGCATAAAATATAGATTTAAAAATAATTAAAGAAGCTTTCCATTATCTTAGGAAAGCTTTTTTAATTTTGCATTCTATTTTTCAATATTATCCACTTTAAAAAGAGTATTATAAATTGTTTCAAAGCGTTTATCTTCCATTGATGCCATAAATTCATCAATGGTCTTTATTTTATTAAGAGTAAAACCGACTTCCGCGAGGAGTACGCAGTCATTGCACAATCTGTAATCCTCGTATATCATTGAACCGGCGAATGTTTTTATTTCCGCGCAGCAATCGCACTGAAATTCTTCATTAGCCGTTTCAGGATTTTCTTGCAGATCATCTTCTTTCATCTGCCTGACAGATTCCTGAACTTCTTCTATTTGTTTTAGTAAGTGGTTTTTATTCATGGATTTTAAGCCTGATGCTGAATTTGTAAACAATTGTAAAAGTATTCAAACTATTCTATTAATTTTATTTTATCAGGAACATTTAATAATTAGTAAATCAAACAATTTATTAAAAAGAAAGGCAAATTTATGCAAATTTCATCAGTTTCATTAAACAAATCAAATTTAAATCAGGCTCAAAAACAACAAACAAATAAAATGGGTTTTTCAGGAGTTACAGAATACAAAAATTGCCCTGAATTTGACCATTTAATCAGAGAAACAAAAACAGGCGTTATCTTTCCGGTAATAAAAGAAATTAAAAAATCAATAGCAGACGGAACCAAAGCTTGCTGGGTAGCATTAACGGGCAAAGAAGCCACTGAATGCAGAAATCTTGAACAGGTAAAAGACCCTTTTGCTTTTGAAAAAGTTGTTAAAAAAGCTAAGGAAAGTGGTTTATATAAAAAAGCTTGAGTTTTTAATTTGAAAATTATATTTAAAGGAGAGAACCGTGCAAGTTTTCCCTAAACTTTCTTTTAACGGAATAACTTTTTATGAATCAAGAAAAGATTTTAAAAAAGCTGTCAAAGATTCTTCGGAAAAAGGCGATAAAATATCAACTTTTGACAATTTTATTTTGACAAAAAAAGATAAAACTATGTTTGATCAAAAAAATATGAATTATTATCTTGAATTTTGTGAAAACCCAACTAAAAAAGATAAATTATTTGGAGCAGTCAAACAAAGTCCGCAATTTGCATTATTAAAACAACTGGATAAAGAACAAGGAGAAAGTCCTGCATCAATCGGTTCTCATGATACAGTTTCATATGTAAAAGCGCTTATGGAAATTGCAAAAGCAAAAGCCTTTGCAGAAGTGGCTCAAGAAGCTGATAAAAATATGGAAATCAAGGTTGTTAAAGAAAACAGAGAAATTTAACCAATTTAATCTAAAAAAACAGTTTGTTGTTCTTTAAAAATGCTAAAATAAATCTTGTAAAGATTTTTTGAGGTTTATAAATTATCAAAGTTTTTGGCAAACTAACAGGCTTGAAAAAACAACAAATTTCGCGTCTTGAAAAATTATATAGAAAAAAAATTCCCGTTACGCAAATAATTTCTGTTGAACTGGCGGAAACACTCGCGGAAATCAGCCATGAAATAAACAAAGAAATCGCAATCTTAATCAACAGGCGCGGGCAAATTGTCGCTATTAATGTTGGAGAGTATAACGGCGTTGACATTGAAAAATTCAAGAACACAAGAGAAAGTCAGGCAAGACTTTGCGGGTTAAGATGTATTCACACTCATCCAGGCGGGATTAATTATCTTAGCAAAGCTGATTTAACCGCTCTTTCGCTTTACAGGTTTGATGCGGTAGCTTGTATAGGGGTAGATAAAGGTGGATTGTTCAGTAAAAACTGGGGTGAAACAATAAAATTTGCCGACTCGATGCAAGTTGCTTTTCTTACTTCAAAACAGGAATCGTGGCGCGTGTTACAGGCAACTACCGTTAGAAAAGCCTGTGAAGCGAATTTTATAGAGCTTCTGGAAGAAATAGAAAAAGAATTTTCAACAAATAAAGATGTAATAACTTTAGATACCAAAGAAAAAGCAATTCTCGTAAGCTTAAAGACTGATAATACCAGTGAAGATTACGCAAAAGAATCTGTTTCGGAATTGGAACAGCTTGCAGACACATCCGGAGCTGAAGTTATAGGACAGCTTTACCAAAAAAGACATTCCCCTGATTCTTCCACTTATCTGGGAAGTGGAAAAGCACAGGATTTGGCTCTTATGGTTCAGGAAAAAGGCGCAAATATTGTAATAGTTGATGCAGAGCTTTCCGCGCGACAGCAAAAAAACCTTGAACAGCTTGTCGGTGTAAAAACCATAGACCGAACCGAGTTAATCCTTGATATTTTTGCCCAGAGAGCCAAAACAAAAGAAGGGAAGCTTCAGGTAGAGCTTGCTCAGCTTAAATATCTTTATCCGCGGCTTGTTGGAGCAGGGTTATCTCTTAGTCGTCAGGGCGGTGGCGGAACAGGCGGGGGAATCGCCACCAGAGGTCCGGGTGAAACAAAGCTTGAAATCGACAGACGTAGGATTAAATACAGAATTAACGCCCTTGAAAAGGAAGTTGACGAGATAAAAAGCCACAGGGCGCAACAGCGAAAACTAAGAGAGGCAAACAATATTCCCGTTGTTTCTATTGTAGGCTACACAAACGCAGGAAAATCCACGTTATTAAACGCCCTGTCAAATTCTGACGTGCTTGCTGAAAACAAACTTTTTGCAACGCTTGATCCTACCACCAGAAAAATAAAACTTCCCGAGCTGTCTGATGTTTTGCTTACAGACACCGTAGGCTTTATTCAAAAACTTCCCACCGCTCTGGTTAAGGCATTTAGGGCGACGTTGGAAGAAGTTACACAGTCCGATGTGATTTTGCATGTGATTGATCCTGTACATCCTAATTGTCAGGAGCATATTGATACTGTTTATGATATTTTGAA
>DNRP01000171.1 GCA_003499955.1 Cyanobacteria bacterium UBA9971 | reverse complement strand
TATTCTTTAATAGTGGTAAAATTTAAAATAATGTTATTACTTAACGGAGTATTTTAATGAATTTACCAAATTCGACCACATCCGAGTTATTGGGTAAAAATAATGAAAAAGCCCGTAAGGCTGCTGAAAATATTATAAATAATGCAGATATTGAAGCATGGCAGTGCTTAATGGAGAATACTGACGTTCTTTTTAGCTATATAAAAGAAAAAGCGGGACAAAGACTGGCTCAGGCAATAAATAAAGATAATTTGGAAAATGTATTTAATCTTTTCAAAAAACATGAAGGTGATTGGGATGATTACATAGCCGAGGCTTTAAGCAACTTTGCATCACCTGAATTGAATAATAAAATGATAGAAATTCTAAAAAACGGTACTGTTGAAGAACAAACTTATGCCGCAAGATATTTTTGTCATGTAAATGAGCCAGAAGCGGCAGAATCCTTATTTGAAGCTTCAAAAAAATATTATTTACCCCTTAGAAACAATGCCGCGCAAGCATTAGGCAATCTGGAACATAAAGAGTCTTACGAATTTTATTTAAACACTCTAAAATCGGATGACGAATGGGAAAAGATAGAGGCTGCACAGTTTCTTGCAAATTACGGCAATCAGGAAGCCACAATAGCTATACTGGAAGCTATGTCCAGTTCAGGCATGGCAGAACTTATTGCCGGTGAAATCGCTATGTTAACTGATATACATACTCTATTTTCGGCAAAAGACGAAAAAACAAAATTATTAGCGCTCGAGGCATTGGATAATATAATTACGGGAATACCTGAAATTTGGCCTATGGGGGTTATTCTTGACTTCAAAATCTTTGAATGTATGGAAATTCTTATAAATCTAGTAAAAAAAGATACAGAAGATGCCGAAGATACGGAAGATTCGCTTGATGGCAAATATGCCCAGCTTTTAATTAAATCAAGACAAAAATTTTCAATGTTCATGGAAAATTCTCAATATACTTATGACGAAGAAAGAGATATTTTAGCCGAACTTGATGAAATTTATCATTTGTTAATTTATGAAGAAGAAGATTTTTGGGATAAACAAATTCATAACCTCTATAAAGAGCTTAATACAAATGATACCAAGAGAAAACTTGCGGCATTGACTGTAATTAATGAACTCGGGCTAGAAGACAGTGCCCCTTATTTAATCAGGGTGGCTTTAAAGCAGGATGAAAACGAGTCTGTTGTTTGTGAGGCTATTTCCGCGCTTGCAAAAATCGGAAAAACCGGACAAATTGATAAAAATATGCTTTTATCAAGGATTAAAGACCCTAATTTACAAGCTTTTGTACAGGATAAACTTGCAAAAGTATAATTATATTTTGTTTTTATAGTTTATATTTTAAAAATATCTTTTGCTGCCGGGGCTTTTGTTGCAAGAGTCTATGTAAAAGCAATTATAATCTTCTGTTTTGAAATAAATACCTTTTTTGTCTTGTTTATAGGGACAAAGAGATATCTGCAAGTGCTTTAAAGTATTTTTAAAACTAATTAAATAATCATACCAAATCTTTATAGTGTTTATTAGCAGTTATTTATCTCTGCATATTGTTTTTTAAAAAATAGATTTGTAACAGAATGTTAAGCATTTCTATTTAGTTATTATTATTATAAAAACAATCTGTGGTTTTTTCCCTTTCATAATCAGGGAAATTCAAATTCAAAAAAAAGAGTAAGACCTCTTTTTGTATATAAAAACAAAAATAAGCTTTTTCTTGCGGGGCTTGGGTTTTGCTATTTTTTGAATTATAGTCGGTTGAACTTGACAGTTCTTTATCACCAAATTTAATAAGAGAATCAAGGTTACAAAAAGAGAGTTTAAAAATATGAAAAGTCGAAAGAGTATCTGTTTAGCAATAACTTTAACACTTTTAACTGTATTTTTGACAGGCTATTCTTATTCAGTAGCAACAAATTCTACCGAAACAACAAAAGATAACGAGAAATCGGCGGTTTACCATTCAACAAAAAATGATAATCCCGTAGGTAATTTTATTAAAGCAAGATACGTTTTTAGTAAAGAGAAAAAAGGTGAATATACACCGGTTTCTGTTTACATAGGTGAAAATGAAGTATTAAGAATTACCAATCCTGCAGGCGGCTTATCAACAGAGCAAAGAGCTAAAATTGTTACAGAAAATTTAAACAATATTATTAAATCAGGTGAAAATCCTGAAAATATAATTCCTGATTTTAAAAGCGGGTCAGGTATTATTAGAATCAATAACAAGGTATTGTTTACCGTAGATTCAAGTATTGCCAAAGAATACGGAATGAACCCATCAGAGCTTGCATTTATATGGGTAAATAATATAAGAGATTCATTAGGGGTCGCAAGAATCGTAAGAGATTTTCAATTGCTTACGCATTCAATCAAGAAAACACCTGAAACGTTTGTTCAAAAATACGGCGATTTTATGCAAACAGGTTTTGCTTCCTGGTACGGCGGAAAATTTCATGGAAGATCTTCTGCTGATGGCAGTGTTTATGACAAAAACAAGTTTACCGCAGCTCATAAAAACCTTCCTTTTGGCACTGTAGTTCAAGTAACAAACCTGTATAACGGCAAAAAATGTATTGTAAAAATTACAGACAGAGGTCCTTTTGTCAGAGGCAGGATTATTGACCTTTCAAAAGTAGCTGCAAATGAAATAGGAATGCTTTCCTCCGGTGTATCAAGAGTTAAAGTTGAAGTATTAGGCAAAGTTTAAATAAAATAATAAATATAATTTTTAAGATAAACTTCGGATTAATATTCCGGAGTTTATTATTTTTTTAAAGTATGATTGCTTAAAATTTTCAGATATAATATTAATAATCAAATTATAATTAAAGGATAAGAACTTGGCTATTATATCAGAAGGTGAAAGCCTGCAAAAATCCGATATAACTGATAATAAAAAAAATTCATCGAGAGAAGCCGTGTTGCCGGCTGAAAATGAATTTGACAAAAATTTTGAAAATAATATAAGACCTAAAACACTTGATGAATACATCGGTCAGTCTCAGCTTAAAGAAACACTTAAAATCAGTCTGGAAGCCGCTCAAAAAAGAAATGAACCGCTTGATCATCTGCTTTTTTACGGACCGCCNNGCTCTTGAAAGACCGAGAGATTTAATAGGTATCTTAATGAGTCTAAAACCAAATGAGTTTCTTTTTATAGACGAGATTCACAGACTTAATAAAATCGCAGAAGAGATTCTATATCCCGCAATGGAAGATTTTTCCATTGATAGAACAATTGGAAAAGGTCACACCGCAAAGACATTAAGAGTTCCTGTCCCGAAATTTACTCTTATTGGGGCGACTACAAAAGCGGGTTCTCTTTCAGGACCTTTGAGAGACAGATTCGGGATTGTACACAGGCTTGAATTTTATACAAAAGAAGAATTAACTTTTATTGTAAAAAGAACAGCAGGTATTTTGAATGCTCAAATAACCGAAGACGGGGCTTATACTGTAGCTTCCCGCTCAAGAGGAACCCCTAGAATTGCTAACAGGATGCTTAAAAGAATTAGGGATTACGCGCAGGTAAAAGCAGACGGAGTCATCACAACTGAAGTTGCCAATGATGCTATGGATTTGTTAAAAGTTGACAAATATGGTCTTGATATTACAGATAGAGAAATCTTAAAGCTTCTTATAGAAAAATATGACGGCGGCCCTGTCGGGATAGAAACAATTGCTGTTGCTCTTGGCGAAGATGTAAGAACAATAGANNGCTTCTCCCGAAGCATACAGGCATCTCGGGTATCCCGTTTCCTCCATTCAAAAAGGTTTGTTTTAGGATTTTTAATTATGAGATTTTTGAATAAAAACAAACTAAATAAGATACTTTTACTTATTTTTTGTATTTTTTGCCTTACAGTGCCGGTGTTTGCGCAGGAAGATAATCCTGACACCCCTCCTGATAATAATATCAACTATGTAAGCGGGAAAATTTTACAAATTATTTCAGAAAAAGGCAATAAAGAACTTGAAGAATCTTTTCAGACAGAACAAATTACACAAACTGCAAAAGTTCTTGTTTTAAGCGGAAAGTATAAAGGAAAAATTGTAAAAATCGAGAACCAGCTTACTTCTAATCCTGTTTATGACATAAAAATCAAAGCAGGAAACAGAATAATTTTAAGCGTGGAAGAAAATCCTAAAAATACTGTTTTTTATATTGCTGATTTGGAAAGAGTTCCTGTCTTATTGATACTTACAGGGATATTTTTGTTGCTTCTAATGCTAATAGGCGGAATGCAGGGATTGAGATCAATCGTTTCGATTTTGGTAACAGCAGTTTTAGTGTTTTTTGTACTGGTTCCGGCTGTTTTAAGCAACTTTCCGATAATACCAATGACAGTGTTTATAGCTATAATTTCTACCTTTGCAACAATGTTTATTGTGTCGGGAATCAATTTAAAAAGCTTTTCCGCCTCGATGGGTACAATTTTAAGCGTGATAATAGCAGGGTTAATGTCTTCTCTGGTAATAAAATTTGCGCCGTTAAACGGTTTTGGAAGCCAGGAGTCGGTAATGTTATGGGCAAATAGACCTGATTTGGACTACACAGGGCTTTTAACGGCGGGAATGATTATCGCTTCGCTAGGCGCAGTAATGGATGTAGGCATGTCGATAGCAAGCAGCATATATGAGTTTAAAAATGTAAATAGTACACTTAATACAAAAGACCTTTTTAAATCAGGTTTAAACGTCGGAAAAGACATCATGGGGGCTATGTCTAACACATTGATTCTCGCTTACATCGGAGGAGCCTTCTCGCTTGTCCTATTGGCCTCAAATGCGCCCTTGATAAAATTACTTAATTTGAACTCAATTGCGGCTGAAATTGCATCTGCAATCACCGGCAGTATAGGAATAGTCCTTTGCGTTCCAATTACTGCCTTAATAGCCGCATATTTAATCGGGAACTATACAAATAAATCGCAAAAACCTGATAATAATCCCTAAAACATTGAAACAGAAACATCCCTTTAAAAAAATTCTCCGAAAGTATTATCAGCTTCTACTTTTTTAATTCTAACGCTTACGATTTTATTCTTAAAATCATCCGAACCGTCAACTAAAACAGGAATAAAATTATCTGTCATTCCTTTTAACAAACCTGATTTTTTATCTCGCGCAAGCTCAACAAGCACTTCAAGATCTTTTTCAAGAAAACTCTTTCTGAAATCAAGGTTTTTTCTCTTTGCAAGCTCTGTTAACCTTTTATTTCTTTCTTTTTTTATGTTTTCCGGCACCTGATTTTCCATTAAATCGGCAGGCGTACCTTTTCTTTTTGAATAAGAAAACACATGAATGTAGCTGATAGGAAGTTTTTCCAAATTTTCGCAAGTGTCTTCAAACTGCTCTTCGGTTTCTCCCGGAAATCCGACTATAATATCGCTTCCTATTGCTATATCAGGAATATTTTTATCAAGTTTTTCGATTAATTCGCTGTAATATTCGACGGAATAACGTCTTTTCATGGCTTTTAATATTGCATTATTACCGCTTTGAAGAGAAATATGTAAATGTCGACAAAACTTTTCGGAATTTGTAATTGTTTCTATAAGCTCATCAGTAAATTCCATAGGATCAATTGAGCTTAATCTGAATCTTTTTAAGTTTTCTGCTTTTTCAATTTCTTTAATTAAGTCGGCAAGTTGGGTTTTAGGAGTTAAATCCAATCCCCACTGCCCGAGATGTATCCCTGAAAGCACTAATTCCTGAAAACCCTGTTTTGTAATTTCATTGACTTGATTAATTATATTAGATAGCTCGTTGCTTCTACTTTTTCCTCTCGCATAAGGTACTATACAGTAAGAACACCTGAAGTTACAACCGTCCTGAACTTTGATATTTGCTCTGGTTCTGCCGGAAGCTGAAAAAACGACTTTATCCCGAAATTTTTCTTGTTGCATAATATCAGAAACATAAATTTTGTTTTCCTGCTCAAAAACTTTGCCATCCGTGATTAATTCGGCTATTTCAAGCTTTTCCGTATTTCCCATAACCAAGTCCACTTCGTCAAGCTGCGCCGCTTCTTCCGGTGAAACTTGTATGTAGCATCCGCAAAGGATTATTTTGGCTTCAGGATTAGTTTTTCTGGCTTTTCTCGCATAATATCGTGATTCGTTGTCGCTTTTTCCTGTGACAGTGCAGGTATTTATTACATAAATATCCGCCACCTCACTGAATTTAACGATTTTCCAGCCAAGACCAATAAATTTATCAGAAATTATTGAGGATTCGAGCTGATTCGCCCTGCATCCGAGTGTGTAAATCGCAACTTTTTTCATTTTTTATCCAGGTAACCCGTTACTTTTCAGATTCTTCAAAATATTTCACATTTTAATAAATCCGAAAATAAATTTAAACCAAGCTTTATTTTACCTGAAAAATACTCTCATTTCACAGCATAAAGAAAAAGCCTTTTTAAAAATAAAAAGGCTTTGGCAAATACGGCATTCAAAAAATTTTGACGCATTTGCGCAATTAAAGTTCCTGATTTTTTGTTTATAAAATTTCCCAGGGTGATTTCTCTTCTGCTATAAGCACTTCCACGGAAAATTCACTCAAAAGTTCTTTTAATACAGGCAGGACAATTCTTTCTGTTTCAAAATGTCCCGCATCGATTACAGCAAAATCTTTTGCATCTAAAGCATTGTGGTATTTTACATCACCGGTTATGAGAACATCAATATCTTTTAATTTCGGAATAAAACTTGCTCCCCCTCCTGGAATTACCGCAATTTTCTTAATCTTGGTATTATATGGATAGTTTATAAGCTTTATATTGTGTGTTTTAAGTATTTTTTTCAGCTCTTTAATAAATATATCAAGTTCTTTTTCTTTTTCAAGTTCTCCAACTCTTGCAAATCTGGAATCTTCCGCAAGTTGATCAGGAAACATAATGTTTTTTAAGCCTAATAATACCGCAAGCTTATCCGCAACCCCGCCTTTACAAGAATCCAGATTCGTATGCGCTGAATAAACTTGTATATTGTTTTGTATAGCTTTAATTAGCGGCAAAACAGCATTGTTTTCGGTAGAAATTTTATTAATCTTCTCGAAAATCAACGGATGATGCGAAATTATTAAATTACAGTTGTTTTTTATCGCCTGTTCAACTACATCAAGAGTACATGTTAACGCAATAAGGATTTTGTTTACTGAATTATTACCAAGATAAACCTGCCAACCCGAGTTATCCCAATCACTCGCAAGTTCCGGCGGGGCAAATTTCTCGATTTTTTCAATTATTTTATTTAAATCAGTCATATTTTATTTAAAAATTTCCTTTAAAATAATCTTTGCCAGCTCTTTTTTAAGTGTTTTATCAATTTTAACTTCATTCATGGATTTATTTATAATGGTAACAGCATTATAATCGCTATTAAACCCTATTTCTTTATTAGAAATATCATTAGCAATAATAAAATCAAGATTTTTACTTTCAATTTTCTTTTTGGCATTTTCGATTAGGTTCTGACTTTCCGCGCAAAACCCAACTAATACTTGATTATCTCTTTTTATCACGGAAATTTCTTTTAATATATCGGGATTTTTGACTAATTCAAGAGCCAGATTTTCTTCTTTGCCTTCTTGGTTGCTCGCATTAAACGGCATTTCAATCGAAGGCTCACCGCCTCCGACTTTCAGTTTCTGCGAGCAATCCGCTTTTTTGATTTTATGGTCAGAAGCTTTATTAACTCTAAAATCAGCGACAGCAGCAGCCATAATTAAAGCATCAGCGTCAGAAAATTCATTTTTGACAACCTCAAGCATCTCTATAGCTGTAGAAAGATTTATAACCTTATAAGGTTTATCAACTTTTACCGTAGAAATAAGAGTGACATCCGCACCAAAACTATAAGCAGCATCAGCTAAAGCTAGTCCCATTTTTCCCGAGCTTCTGTTTCCAATGTATCTGACAGGATCTATGGGCTCTTTTGTTCCACCGGCTGTAATTATAATATTTTTACCCTTTAAAAAGTTCCCTTCATTAAATATTTTAAGAACTTTTTCCAGTATTTTATCAATATCAGAAAGTCTTCCCGTTCCTTCATAGCCGCATGCCAGCTCTCCTGATTCAGGCGGAATTATATGAAATCCGGCTTTCTCAAGCTTTATAATGTTTTCCTGTATAAATGAATTTTTCCACATGTTGCAGTTCATAGCAGGCGCAAGGATAACAGGTTTGTTAAATGCCATAACCAATGAAGTAAGAAGGTTATCGCATATTCCGTTTGCTATTTTCCCTATAGTATTTGCCGAAGCAGGTACAATTAAAAACAAATCGGCGCTGTCGGCAAGACTTATATGCTCGGGCTTCCATTCAGGAACGTCAAACTGTTCGCAATAGACAGGGTTTCTCGTGAGTGTCCTCAAGGTAGTTTCCGTCACAAATTTCCTTGCGGTAGGTGTAATAACAGCTTTTACATCAGCATTAAGTTTTATCAGCTTTCTAATTAACTCACAGGTTTTGTAAGCCGCAATCCCGCCTGTTATGCCTATTAAGATTTTTTTCCCCGATAGTGTCATTTGTTTTTTATCCCATCAATTTCTTTTAAAATAATGTTTTCTAAGTTTTTAAAGGCTGTATCTAAGTTATCATTAACTATTACATAATTAAATTCTTGTTTTTGTTGCAGTTCGCTCTTAACGACAGCCAGACGTTTTTGAATTTCTTCTTCTGTTTCAGTGCTTCTTTTTAAAAGCCTTAATTTTAATTCTTCAAAGCAAGGCGGCTCTATAAATATCAAAATAGCCTCTTGCAGTTTGTTTTTCACTTGAAGAGCGCCTTGAACGTCAATTTCAAGTATTATATTATGACCATCTTTAAGCATTTTTTCAACAAAATTCTTGTTTGTACCGTAAAAATTACCTGAAAATTCTGCCCATTCAAGAAATTCACCTAATTCTATCCTTTTTTTGAAATCTTCTTTTGTTAAAAAGAAATAATGAACGCCATTAATTTCACCGGGTCGAGGATTTCTGGTTGTTGCAGACACAGAAAGTTTTATTTCAGGATGATTTTGACGGAGCATGGAAACAAGAGTGCCTTTCCCAACACCTGACGGCCCTGAAATTACAAATAAAGTCCCTTTTTTTAAAGAATTTGCCATTTTATTTACCTAAAAGTGTTTTATAATACGTTCTTTCCCTCAGGAGAAAACATTTTTTTTCTTTGAAAAGCAATGTTTTCAATGACTTTTACAAAATTTTCTTCATTTTCAATAAGTTCTTTTTCAAATTCATCAAGATATTTTTTTAGTTCTTTGACCGCCATAATTACGTTTTCTTTATTTTGAATGATCATATCTCTTGAAAGCTCGGGATTTGTTGAAGCAAGTCGTGTCATATCCCTAAACCCGCTGGATGCTAAGATAAATGCCAACCCTGAAACATCTTTGTCGGGATAATTTTCAACCAATCCAAACAATGATTGGCTTAATAATAAAGGCATATGGCTTATAAGAGCGACCGCTTTATCGTGTAGAACAGGGTCTGCGATTACAATTTTTGTGCCCAATTTTTCTATAACAGAGCTAATCTTAATTAAATCTTCCTGATTAGACCATTTTGAAGGGGTTAAAACCCACTTTGCAGCTTCAAAAAGATTCTCACAAGATGCGTTAAGTCCTTTGTTTTCAGTGCCGGCCATAGGATGACCACCTATAAATCTTACAGGATATTGGTTCGCATTGATAAAATCAAGTATTTCGCCTTTAAGACTTGCGACATCGGTAATTATTGTTTCAGGTTTTACTTTTGAGCTTAAAAGTTTTATTGTTTCAACGGTTTTATTAATAGGCGTACAAACAAAAATTATGTCAGCTTTACAAGCTAATTGAAGATTTGTAGAACCTTCACTGATAATTTTTTCAGTAAGGGCTTGATCTATTGTTTCTTTCCTTCTTGCTATTCCTAATAATTCAAAGCCTTTATCTTTTAGACCTTTCAAAATTGAGCCGCCAATTAGCCCTAAGCCGATTACTGCTATGGTTTTAACTTCTGTCATAAGAATTACCCTTCCTTTGATACCATCCATTGCAGTGAAAGTCTTAAAAGTTCTTCCGAATCGTCTTTGTTTTTCGCGAGAGGCAAGGTGTTTTTTAGACTTTCCACAGATTCTTTTTTTGTGTAACCAAGTGAAAGCAGCACAGTTTCGGCTTCTATATAGCTTTCAGTAATTTCAATATCGTCAATTTTGTTTATTTCAGAAGGCTTTAAGACTACTTTTTCCCGCCAATTCGTCATTTTATCTTTAAGTTCAAGAATAATTCTCTGGGCAATCTTTGGACCAACTCCTTTTGTCTTTGAAAGAGCTTTTGCATCGCCGCTTATAACCGCACTTACAAGGTTATATGCGCCAAATTCCCCTAGCAGTAAAAGCGCAACCTTTACGCCAATGCCCGAAACGCTCTGTAGAATATTGAATAAGTCCCTGTCTTCTCTTGTATGAAACCCGCATAAAGACATATTGTCTTCCCGATGAATTAAAGAAGTGTATATTGTTACTATATTTCCTTCTTCAGGAAGTAAAGAAACCACTTTCTTGTTAGTGGTTACAAGATAGCCGATATTGTTAACCTCAACGGTAATATTACAGCCAAAAGGACCGTCCTCTACTTTTGAAATCAATATGCCTTTTAAATAATTAATCAAATTTTTAACTCCATTCCGCTTCGCTTAAGAAGATTCAAGTCATCCGATGGCTCTATACCTATAGTAGTAAGATAATTCCCTACAAGTACTCCGCTGATACCCGCTTTTAAACCGAGTTCCTGATATTTTGGAGAAAACCTTAAAGCTCTGCCTCCTGCATATCTAAGTTCTGTTTTCGGCATTGCGATTCTGAAAATAGCTATAGTTCTAAGTATTTCTTCTTCATCAATCGCATCAGTATGAATTTCAAAGGGAGTTCCTTCTATAGGATGTAAAAAATTAATAGGAACACTGACCGGTTTGAGTTCTGCAAGTTCGGCAGCCATTTCAGCTCTTTGTTGTCTGGATTCTCCCATTCCTATAATAACTCCTGAACAAACTTCAAGCCCGCACTTTTTTGTTAAATTTATAGTATTTATTCGTTCTTGATATGAATGAGTCGTACATACTTCATTATGGTAAGACTTACAGGTATTTATATTATGATGATATCTTTCAAGACCTGCTTTTTTTAGCTCTAAAAGCTCTTTTTCCTCCAGAATGCCTAAAGAAGCACAAACAGTAAAACCGTCCATTTCTTTCAAAAGGGACATCATTTTGAGAAGTTCTTCAAAATCCCGAGAGTCAGGTTTTCTTCCCGATGTGACAATGGAAAATTTTGTTACGCCGCTTTCTCTGGCACTTATGGCGCATTTTTTTACTTCATCAAGCGAAATAAGGGGATGTGTTTCTATATTTGTCCTGTAATGAGAACTTTGAGCGCAATATTTACAGTTTTCTCCACATTTGCCTGTTTTTGCGCTTACGATGCTGCAAAAATCCACTTTGTTTTTGAAATTTTGTTGGGTTAATTTTGATGAAATATCTATAAGCTCTTCAAGAGGAAGTTCATACAGCTCCAAAAATTCATTTATATTTGTTTTTACAGCCATCGGATGATTTCTCTTTTAAGTTAAAGGCAGTATTTCCGTATCTTCTTCCGTCAAATGTTCTTTGGAAACCTTTTTAAACCCGTATGTGAAATAAATTGTCATTCCAATAGTTATCCATATTCCAAATAAGATAAGTGTTTTAAATGTTGGCAGTCCGAAAATAATTAACCCGAGACATATTAATGCACCTAAAATAGGAGTTACAGGTGCACCAGGAACTCTAAAAGGTCTGTGTCTATCAGGATCAACTTTTCTAAGAACAAGAATTCCGACACAAACCATTAAAAATGCTGTAAATGTTCCGATGTTACATAGCTCAGCCGCAGCATTAAGGTCTAAAAACAAAGTTAATACGGCTATTATTCCACCGAGAATAATTGTATTAAGATGAGGAGTGTGTAATTTAGGGTGAACTTTGGAAAATACACCCGGTAAAAGTTTATCTCTGGACATTGCATAAAGGATTCTTGTTGCACCAAGCTGTAAAACAAGTAAAACGGACGTTAAACCGGCTAGCGCACCTATTGAAATAAATCCTGCAATCCAGTTTTGATTTACTGAAGCCATTGCAGCAGCTATAGGAGCGTGTGTATTAATTAAATGCATGGGAACCATGCCTGTTAACACAGCACCAACAGCTATGTAAAGGATAGTACATATTGTCAAGGAGGCTAAAATACCTATTGGTAAATCTCTTTGCGGATTTTTTGTTTCTTCTGCGGCTGTAGAAACCGCATCAAACCCAATATATGCAAAGAATAGAAGGTATGCTCCTACAAAAACTCCTTTTATTCCGTTAGGCGCAAAAGGAACCCAGTTTTCGGGTTTTACGTAAAATGCGCCGACTCCTATAAAAAGACAAATTACAACAAGTTTTACAAGAACCATAGTGAAAGCCATTTTTGTACTTTCTTTAATCCCGAAATATAAGAAAGCTGTAACAACACCAATAATAAAAATTGCGGGCAAGTCCATGCATATTGGTATTGGACCTAAATGAGGTATATGTTGAGCAGGGTTAAGTCCTGCTTCCTGATATTTTTCAACGGCGACAGAATACTGATGAATAAGCCATAATGGAGGATTTGTGACGAAATGAGGAAGAACTCCTTCAAAACCCTTTAAAAAATTCATTAAATATCCTGACCAACTGCTTGCAACAGTAATATTTCCTATTGCATATTCAAGCATCAGCATCCAGCCTATAAACCAGGCTGCAATTTCTCCTAAAGTAGCATAAGTATAAGTATAAGCACTTCCTGCTACAGGTATCATAGCTGCGAATTCTGCATAGCATAAAGCAGATAATGAACATGCTGTAGCTGCCAGGATAAGTGAAACAATAACAGCCGGGCCTGCACCTATGTGAGTTGCGCTTCCTGCTGCGGCAGTTCCTGAAAGCGCAAAAATTCCCGCGCCTATAACACCGCCTATGCCCAATATTGTTAAATCAAATGCAGTTAATGACCTCTTTAACTTATTGTTATTAGCGGCATTAATTAATGAGTCAGGATTTTTCTTTCTGAAAACGTTGGTAAATTTTCCAATAAAGGCAGGAGTTATACAATTATCTTCTTTTTCCCTGTCAATTACTTCGTTTGCTGTCATGATCCCTCCAAGGTAGCTTAATAAATAAGTAAATATTAATGACTAACCAAGCTATTTTAATGTTCATTATTATTTTTTACTTTACTACAATAGAAAATGCAGTAAAAACAATAATGAAATGATTTTAACATTATTTTATATTTCTTGAAGAAACTTATTATTTGCCAAAAAACCCTTTAAAAAGTATTTTCGGTGTTTATTAAAGTATAAAAAATGACAATAAAAGAATATCCGTGTAATTTTTTCTAAAAAGGCACTCTTTGTTTAGATTTTGCGGTTTTAATAAATTTAAAATTTTTTTTAATTATGAGTAAATTTACTCATAATTTTTAAGAGATTGGTTAATTATTTTAATCATGTCGTTTTTGGCATGCTTTGGATAAATAACTTCACAATTTTCGCCATATTTTAATAATCTTTTTATTAAGGCATCATTATCGTCTATATAGGCTGTAATGGTTATTATGTTTAATTTTTCATCTGTGGATATAATTTTTTCGTTTTCATAAGGTCTGTAAACCTTTGCCAGATGACCTTTAAGTTTAAATGTCACGGGAAGTAATATCTCGTTATATTGTGATTTTGTCGGTAATTGTTTTATATCAATAATTTGATTAAGTTTAATAGAATGTGTTTGTTCGGAGATAGGGTTGTATCCTGAAATATAAACTTCTTTTTTGTTATATTTTATATTTTTAAGTTCTAAAATAATTTGTTTTTCTTCATTGTTATAAGGAAGTTTGTATTTAATAGAAACTCTTTGATTGGCTGTTTGAAAACTTTCAATTTTTTTTATGAGTTCTTCAAAAGGGGCATGTTTAAAAAAATCTGTTTCTAAATTTTCACGTTGTTTTTTTAGTTCTTTATTTAAAAGTTGAACCTGTTTGTCAGGAATAAATTTTTTTATTTTCTTCAAAAAATTATTGTAATTATCAATTATTTTGTTTTGATGCAAACTTTCTGCATAACAAAACATTACAGCAAGGTTTTTTATTTGTTCATTGCTTAATTCTATTAGTACAGGCGATTTATTAAGTTCATAATTATAATTGTTTGCGGCAGTGGGCTTGGAAATATCATAACCGGCTGTTCTTAAAGTACTTATATACTTTAAAATTACCTCTTTTGAAAAGTATCTTTTCGTATATTGATCGGAAGAAAATATATTATTAAGATAATCGATTTTACCCTGCCCATCATTCAGATGAAGCAATAAAAGCAAAACTCTATATGCTGTTGCGCTTATCTTAATTTTTTTATTCATAAACCCACTAAAAACTATGATATACTAACGTCTTTGTGTATTTCCGCCATCATTTTAAGCTTGAAAATGATTTCTTTTCTTATATTGTCTGGAGATATAATGATACAGTCGGATCCATAAGACAAAGTATTTTGTATAAACTTGAATTTATTATTTATTTTTGCCTGCACAATCAGATACGTATCATTTTTTTCAAGAATTTTTTCGGATTCGGAAGGAACAAACGAAAAAGCCGAATTTCCAATAAGTTTATATTTTACTTCAAAAGTTTTATTAATTTTGTTTTTTTCTTTAATATTAACTGTTTTTATAGATTTTATTCTGTCTAATCTAAGATATAATGTTTCGTTTAGTTCATCATTATACCCCCATAAGTAGAAAGATCCGTTTTCAAGCGTTAATTTTTCTGCTTTTATAGAAATTTCTTTTTCCCCCGAATTTGGAGAATTGTAAATAAGCATTATGTCTTTATTTTGGTTGCAATATTTTTCAATTAAATTTAGTTCGGGTAATATATTTTCAATGTTGGTTTCACGACATAAGGTTGATTTTTTTGCGGATAAAAAAATTTTTTTGCTTTCGGGGTTAATAAGATTAAAAATCTGATTAAATAAATCGTCAATTTCTACGGCTAATTTCCAGTTTCCCAAAGTTGATATGTATTTTCTTATTTCAATAATAGTATTAATTTCGTCATTAAAAAGATTTAACTTAAACGGATGGGACTTCAGGATATATTTATAGCCGGTATTTTTAGAGGGTCTTGAAATTTCGCAACCGATAGAGCGTAAAGTATTTATATAAATACAGATTGTATCGTTTGATAAACTTCTTGAACCTTCAATATCTTCCTGTATTTTTTGATTTATATCATCTTCGCCCAAAGGTTCCTTTAAAAGAATATTCAGAATAGAAAGAATCCTGAATGCCGTAATGCTTATATTATCAAGTTTTTTTAAATCCGATTTTTTGTTTTCGAATGCCATATAAATTCATACAACTTTTACATTCTATAAATACACACTAAGTTTTATGTACACATATGTAGTATAACATACACGCCTTGAAAACGTTATGAATGGTTACAATATATGAATAAAACTAATATATTTGCGGTTATTTAATCTTTTTAAGTGGTTTTTAAAAAAATTAATAATTGCTAATTCCCTGAAAAATCATATCCTTGAACTATCGGAAACCTTCTGCCAACCCCAAAAGCTTTTGTGGTAACTTTAAGTCCAAGCGCGGCTTGTCTTCTTTTGTACTCACAGTTGTTAATTTTTTTTACTATATCTTTAACAAGCTCTTCAGGATATTTTTTTGACATTTCTTTAATTGATTTGTTCTCTTCCACAAACATTTTTAAGATATCATCAAGAATTTCATAAGGAGGCAAAGAATCCATGTCTTTTTGATCAGGTCTTAGTTCTGCGGAAGGCGGTTTTGTAATTGTATCTTCAGGAATTATTTCATTAATTCTATTAATATATTTTGCTAATCTATACACCATAACCTTGGGAACATCAGAAAGTACAGCCAATCCTCCGCACATATCTCCGTAAAGAGTGCAATATCCGACAGAAAGTTCTGATTTGTTACCTGTAGTTAAAAGCAAATGCCCGTATCTATTTGAATGCATCATTAAAATATTTGCCCTTATTCTGGCTTGAAGATTTTCTTCCGCCAGATCTACAGTTTTGCCGTGTTTTTTTTGTATTGTATCTATATAAGAATTGAACATATTGATAATAGGTATGTTTAAAAACTCTATATCAAGGTTTTTAGCAAGTATTTCAGAATCACTCACGCTTCCTTCGCTGGAATACATACTTGGCATGGTTATTCCCGTAACATTTTCTTTTCCTAAAGCGCAAACTGCAAGTACAGCGGTAACCGCAGAATCAATCCCGCCTGATAAACCTAAAACAACTTTTTTAAATCCTATTTTTCCGCAATAATCTTTAATTCCGGTACATAAAGCTTTAAAAAGGCTTTCTTCTTCTGATTGAGAAATATCATGAACATCCCCTGTATTTGAATCAAAATCATAAACAGCAAAATCTTCTTCAAAATCCTTGCAAAGACATTTTATTTCACCTTTCGAGTCTATGACAAAGCTTACTCCATCGAAAAGAAGATCATCATTTCCACCGACCTGATTTACATAAACAATAGGAACATTGTTTTTCACAGAAGTGTTTTTTAGTATAGCAAATCTGTTTTTTTCTTTATTGAGTAGATATGGCGATGCTGAAATATTGATAATCGCATTAATTCCGTCTTTAACAAGTTTTTCAGCCGGATCTACATGATACAACTGTCTTTTCCAGTAATCCTTGTCATTCCATAAATCTTCGCATATTGTAATGCCGAGTTTTTTGCCTTTAAAATCTATAATAAGTTCCTGTTGCCCTGGTTCAAAGTATCTTGTTTCATCAAAAACATCATAAAAAGGCAGTAAACGCTTATAATATTTTGCGATAATCTCGCCATTATTTATAAAAGCTGCTGCGTTATAGCATTTTTTGCCTGTAGCGTTGGGGTTTATATCGATATAGCCGCAAATTACCGCTATATCTTTAGAAGCTGCCCTGATTTTATCGAGGCATTTCAGGTTGTCATTTACAAAGCACTCGAAATCAAGCAGGTCTTTAGGCGGATAACCTGTAATTGACAATTCAGTAAAGACTATAAGGTCAATCCTTTTTTCTTTTGCTTTATTAATATTTTTTACTATCAAGTCGGTGTTTCTTTGCAGATCACCGACTTTTGTATTTATTTGACAGAGTGCTATTTTCATTTTTTCAGATTTTTCTCTTTTTCTTAATATGTCATGCTGAACTGGCTGCAAAACAAGGCGAACCCGAGAGCCGTAGTTTTATGCCCCTACCTGGTGATTCAGCATCTGCCCATGTGGGAATTAAAACCTTAAATTGTTTGTTGGATAGACCCTGAAACGAGCTCAGGGTGACAACTCGACGTTGAACAGATTCTCACGTCAGCCTTAAAGGCTTCCTCAGAATGACAATTTTGACGATAATAACTTTTTCGCAATGACAACAAAATAAAAAAGGAGAGGAAGGGATTCGAACCCTTGTGGCCTTGCGGCCCATTCGCTTTCGAGGCGACGCCAATCGACCGAACTCTGGCACCTCTCCAATATTTTATTTTTAATTATATTATTATTTCATAAAAATTGGTTATCAAGTCTTTGTTTTGTTAAAATAAAATTAATTGGAGTCGTTAATTAATTTTTGAGTGTCATTGCGAGGAGGGCTTTAGCCCGACGCGGCAATCCAAATATTATTATTTTTTAGATTGCTTCGCAAGCTCGCAATGACTATTTCGACTAATTATAGAAAGGCAGTCATGCTTAAAACTAAAAAAAACTTAATACTCTTAATACTTTCATTTTTCTTAATAACTACAGTTGTTGCGGCTAATCCGCTTGATTTATTTAAACTTAACGATAATACTCTTAATCTGGTTCANNGAACTGGTTGTTTTTTCGGGGGATGTTGTTAATCGTTCAAATAAAAACGAATTTTGGAAATTCCTGAATACCGCAAACAGCTTAAAAATCCCCTGGTATTATGCGCCGGGAAATCACGATGTGGGAATTTTAGGAGGTGTTTCAAAGCTCGAAATAGCTTGCTTTTTTAATAAAAATGCGCATTGTCTAAGCAAAAATTCTCTTTACTATTCTTACAGTCCGAACAAAAATTTCTTAATCCTTTTTCTGGACGGCGTAATTGACAATGAAATTACTGCAAATGGCTACTTCCCAAAGCAAGAGTTAGATTGGCTAAATAATCAGCTAAAAAACAATCCTGATAAAAAAGTAATAATTGTGCAGCATTTTCCTGTTGTAGAACCATTTAAAAGTGTTACTCACAGGGTGCGCAATGCTGTTGAATATCTTGAAATTATTGATAAATACAGCAATGTTGTTGCCATATTAAGCGGACATTACCATGCGGCAAAAATTACACAGAGAAAAAACGTTCTTCACATAAGCACACCGTCACTTGTGGAATACCCTCACTCTTTTAGAACAATAAAAATAACAAAATTAAACAATGGTACAAAGTTTGAAATAAAGCTTGTTGAAACAAATTTGAAAGATGTTCAAAAAATAAGCAAAAGCCGTTCAGGTACTTCAACGCTGAAAGAAGGACAGGCATGTGACAGAAACGCAGTAATAACAATAAAAAACCCGAGATCCCATTAATTAAATGTATAAAACTGATATAAAAAGATTAATTTTAAAAGCTATTTTTTGCATAAATCAGAAATTATTATATAATTTAAAATGTAATGTAGGAAAATATTTAATAATTAATTTTAGTATGAATTAAGTTAAGTGAGAAATTTAAATGTCAGGCTTAAATAAACAAAACGGTTTAATCATTGATAAAGTAACTGAATTGCAGGAAGAGTTAATTCAGTTAAATAAACTTTTTGAAATTTCAAATATAACAAATTCTGTTTCCAGTATTAATGCGCTTGCTGAGCAGCTTTTGAATTTTCTTAAATTAAATTTTGAAATAAAAAATGCAGCCTTTTTTATGCTGGAAGAAAATAAATATAATATTCTTTCTTACGATAATATAATTTCTCCTAATGCATACGAGTTTGAAAACCTCGGCGAAGGGATATGGCATATTATTGAAACAGGCAAGCCTATAAAAATATTGAATGAAGAAGGAAGAAACATTTATTTTCAGTTTTTTGAATCTTATGATCTATTAAATCTTGATTCTTGCATATGGCTGCCTTTTGTTAATGAAGGAGAAGTGCTTGCTATAATTTCTCTCGGCTCTAAAAAGTCAGGAAAACCTTTTACTAATAGTGAAATGATTTTTTTGGATAAAATAATTCAATATATTTCTCCGATAATAAATAAATTTCAAAAACTTAAAGAGAAAGAATCAAGTCTAAGTTATCTTCAAAAAACTTTGCATAACATATCAATTCTTTATAATATCGGTCAAGCAATGAATTTTATAGATGATTTGAAAAGATTAATCCAGATTATTCTTGCAAAAGCAATTCAGACAATTGGCGCGGAAAAAGGCTCTTTGATGCTTTATGATTCGGGGACAGAAGAACTGGTCATAAAGGTTGTTTACGGTTTGCCTGATAAAGAAGTGGAAGACAAAATAAACGAAGGTCTTATTGAATGTACAAAAATTAAGGTTGGAGAAGGAATTGCCGGAGAAGCTTTTGCTCATAAGAAAGCTATAATTACTAATCTTGGTTCTAATGATCCCAGATTCTTTCAATCAGACCTTTCTAACGTTAATTCGCTTCTTTGTTTGCCGTTGATAGTAAAAGATGAAGCAATAGGTGTTATAAATATCTCTAATAAAAAGGATAAAAACTTATTTAATCAGGACGATCTTGATTTTATGGGAGCTCTTGCAAATCAGGCAGCTATTGCGATAAGCAATGCCCAACTTTATAAGCTTGCAATAACAGATAGTTTAACTAAATTATATATCAGAAGACATTTTGAATATCTGCTTGATAATGAACTAAGGAGATCTCATAGATATAAACACCAAATGACTCTTTTGATGATGGATATAGACAATTTTAAATCAATAAACGATACCTATGGACACCAAATAGGCGATGAAATGCTTAAGCATATTGCTGAAGTTATATTAAATACCCTGAGAAAAATTGATATGCCAAGCCGTTACGGCGGAGAAGAATTTGCGGTTATTTTGCCTGAAACACATAAAGATAACGCAAAAAAAATCGCTGAACGTCTTAGAAAAAAAATCGCGAATATTATTATAAGAACAAAAGATAGACAGGAAGTTTGTCCGACAATTAGTATAGGTATAGCATCATATCCTCTTGATACAGAGGACAGAAGTGATGTTATAGGTTTTGCAGATAAAGCGCTTTATTTTGCTAAAAGCAGCGGGAAAAACTGTGTTGCCGAATATACTTCGGAAGGCTGTCAACTTCTGCCTACGGAAGAATAATCGTTCAAATCTCTTTTTTGTTTTCTTTTTTGAGCTTATCAAAAATAATTTTAACATCCTGTGTTCTTGATTTATCACAAACCAGAATGGCGTCTTCAGTTTCTATTATGACTAAATTTTTTACCCCTATTGTAGAAACAAGCTTGGAAGAACTGTAAATATAAGAATCTTCTGTTTCTATAGCTATTATATTTCCTTTTGTGTAGTTGTTATTGGTGTCTTTGTCCATGACATCATAAATTGATTCCCATGAACCGAGATCATTCCAGCCGCAGTCAACAGGAATAAGTGCGATTCTGTCGGATTTTTCCATGACAGCATAATCTATAGATATTGATGGGATAGCCTGATAATCTTCTTTTTCGATAAAATCTTTAATTAAGTCAAGCTTGTTTAAGCCCGCAAGCACATCAGGAGAATGAATTTGCATTTCCTTTAGAATGGTTGATGCTTTAAACATAAAAATACCGCTGTTCCAGAAATAATTTCCGGCTTCCAGATATCTTTTCGCAGTCTCAAAATCCGGTTTTTCTTTGAATTCCTCGACTTTGTAACCAATAAAATTGTCATTGCGAGGAAGCCCTAGGGGCTGACGTGGCAATCTTAAATCCTTATTCGTTTTTATATAACCGTATCCTGTTTCAGGCTTGGATGGTTTTATTCCGAAAGTTACGATATAGCCGTCTTCGGCAAGCTTAATTCCTTCTCTGACGGCATCTAAAAATGCTTCATTATCCTGAATCAGATGATCGGAAGGGGTTACAAATATTACAGGATCGGAATTTTCTTCTGCAAGGTTATTTTGTATAAATAAAGCTGATAATCCTATTGCAGGAGCGGTATTTCTTCCTACCGGTTCTCCAATAGTTGCATGTCTATGATTTTGATTAATTTCTTTCAACTGAATATTTATTTCATTTAAATGTAGGTCATTTGTCACGGTAATTATATTTTTTGCGGGAATTATATCTGTAAGTCTTAAAAAAGTCGACTGAAAAAGAGAATTTTCTCCGGTTAATTTTAGCAGCTGTTTAGGATACATTTCCCTGCTGAGAGGCCAGAGCCTGCTTCCGCTGCCTCCTGCCAGTATTACTCCAAAAATATTTTTATTATCATTCATTTTTCTAAATCCATTGTTGTTAGATATATTCTAACTTAAGGGAAATTTTTAGCAAATATTATTAAAAAATCCACTTTTCAATGCTTTTCATATAGAATCTTTTAAAGTAAATTGTTGATTAATAATAATTATGAAAATTTTGAGGTCATATTCATGTCAGATAAAAAGCATTATTTAGCGATTCACGGACATTTTTACCAACCCCCGAGAGAAAATCCGTGGCTGGAATCAATAGAACTTCAGGACAGCGCATTGCCTTTTCACGATTGGAACGCCAGAATCGCGAATGAATGCTACACTCCAAATTCGGTTTCCCGAATCGTTAATTCTAAAAATCAAGTTATCGATATAGTAAATAATTATGAGTTGATAAGTTTTAATTTTGGCGCGACTCTTCTGTCATGGCTTGAAGTTAATGCCCCGAAGACTTATGAAAGAATAATAAAAGCAGATCAAAACAGCGCAGAAAACCATTCAGGACATGGAAATGCTATTGCTCAGGTTTATAATCATATGATTATGCCTCTTTCTAATGAAAAAGATAAATATACTCAAACAATATGGGGTATAAAAGATTTTCAGCATAGATTTGGACGCATGCCCGAAGGCATTTGGCTTGCTGAAACAGCTATTGATTATGATACATTAAAAGTACTGGCAGATTGCGATATAAAATATACGGTTCTTTCACCTTTTCAGTCGCAAAGAGTAAAGCCGATAAAAGATGATGGAAACTCCTGGACGGACGCAAGCTGGGGAAATATAGATCCGGGGCAGGCATATAGATGTTTTTTGAAAGACGGAACTGACAGATACGTGGACTTGTTTTTTTATGACGGTTCTATTTCAAAGTCGGTAGCTTTTGACAGTCTTTTAACAAACGGAGATTCTTTCATAGGAAGAATGAAAGACGGAATTTCTTATGCAAGAAACTATGATCAGCTTGTAAATATAGCAACAGACGGAGAAAGCTACGGTCATCATACTATGCTTGGAAATATGGCTCTGTCTTATGCTCTCAAGAAAAAAGCAGAACAGTCAGGGTTAATTTTAACCAATTATAGTGAATTTCTCGATAAATACCCACCGATAATGGAAGTAGAAATAAAACCGGTTTCTTCATGGAGCTGTAGTCATGGCGTCGGCAGATGGATGGAAGACTGCGGCTGTTCCACAGGAGCAGGTGCCGGCTGGAATCAAAAATGGAGAAAACCTCTAAGAAAAGCTCTTGATTGGTTAAGAGATGAATTAATGGTTATTTATGAAAAAAATGCCGGCAAATATTTAAAAGATCCCTGGAAAGCCAGAAATCGTTATATAGATGTAGTTCTTGACAGAAATAAATCAACAATAGAAGCTTTTTGCGCCCATGAAGCATCGAAAAAACTTAATCAAAGCGAAATGGTCAGTGTAATAAAACTTCTTGAAATGCAAAGACACGCAATGCTTATGTATACAAGTTGCGGGTGGTTTTTTGCAGATATTTCAGGTATAGAAACAGTGCAGATTCTTAAATATGCCGCCAGAGCAATGCAAATTGCCGAGGAATTTCAGGAAATTGACCTTGAAACAAAGTTTCTTCAGATACTTTCAGAGGCTTCCAGTAATATTAAAAAATTTGGTTCAGGCAAAGATATCTACATGAAGTTTGTAAAACCTTCAATAGTAAGTGTTAAACAGGTTGTAAGCCATTGGGCAATAAGCTCGCTCTTTGAAGAATACGAAGAAGAAGCTGAAGTTTATTGTTATAACATCAAGGCGCTTGATTATAAAAAAGCAAAGAAAGCAGACACAAGGCTTATAATAGGAAGAATCGAAATTAATTCCAATGTTACTTTTGAACAACACGATATGATTTTTGCTCTGCTGCATTTTGGCGGGGAGGATTTTCATTGTGTAATTAGAGGATTTGCCGGAAAAACAGAATATAACAAGATTAAAGAAAATTTAATTGAAAAATACAATACCCTTCCTCTTACAGAAGTTATTAGAGGGCTTGACGAATACTTCGGAAAAGAGTATTTCACGCTTAAAAACTTGTTTATCGAGGAAAGACGCAAAATTATCAATATTCTTATTGAAGATAAGCTTGAGCAGTTTGCGAGTACCTATAAAAATCTTTATGATGAAGCCAGAGGCCCTATTATGCAGCTTAGTGAGCTTGATCTTCAAATTCCTGAAGAGTTTAAAATTGCTGCCGAATATGCTTTAAGTAATTCTTTTAATTCTTTTATTCAGGATGCTGATGATATTGAAAGTCCTGATTTGCTTCAGGCTGCTGTTGATATAAACAAAGAGGCAACTAAAATCGGAATACAGCTTGATACCAAGCCAACTAAAGAGATATACAGCGAATATATTACAAATAAAGTTGAAAGTTTGGCTGACAGCAATGAAATTAAAGAATTTGAAACACTTATAAAAGTATTAAATATGCTTGATAAACTTGATTTAAAACTTGATTTTTCGGAAGCGCAAAATTTTTATTTTAGTAATATTTACGCCAAAATCCCTCAACTTATAGAGGATTTAAAAAATTCCGATAATCTTGTTGCGGATAAAAAGTTTATATCTACTATTTTAATGCTCGGGGAAAAATTAAATTTTACTGTAGAAGAATATGTAAGCAGTTTAAATAAAGCTACGGCGCATATATAATTTAGTTTACCCTTCATATTTAGTTACAATTTTTAGAATTTATCGTAACAGGTCAGGTCGTCATTGCGAAGGGTACCCGCTTTTTTGATTAATTATCAAAAAAGAAGGGGGCAGCAAAGCGCTGACGCGGCAATCTAAAAAATATAAATATCGTGCTTATTTTAGATTGCTTCGTCGCAAGCTCCTCGCAATGACACGATCTTGTGAAGTGATATTTAAGTATCCCGATTGATTTAGCAGTCGTGAATAATTTTATTTATTTATAAGTTTCGCTATAAGATATTCAGCTATAGCCCTCTGTAAAAGAGGTGGAGATACTTTAAAATACTCCATAGCAAGACTTACTGCCCTGCTTTCATCGTACCACCTTCGAAAGAATCCAATGTGATGATCTTTGGCATTAACATCCATTGCCTTTGCTTTTTTGATAATAGCTCGTGCCAATCTTCGTTGAGTAAGCGGACTGGCTTTTTCTAAACATGCTACAGCTAGACTAATCCGGGGATCAGAATCATACCACCTGCCTGAATATTGCATCCTTTTGCCACCTCTAAACAGCACTTCGGAGTATTATGGCTATCAATTATATTGTATTCCCTTTTTGAAAAAAAAATAACAAAAATTTCCGATTTTACGAAAAAATTTATTTGGCAGATTTTATTGATATAAAAGTTATAAATACTTATAATTGATTAATTAAGATAAAAAATAAAAAAGAGGATTATATGCTTAAATCTATTGAATCGGATATTATAAAAGCGGCTAAATTAGCTGAAATATGCGCTTTTTCATATAAAGACAGTACCGAAGGGGAAACTTATTCTGATTATAAGGTTATTAAAGTTTTAAATAATGAACCGCATTTATTAAGTATAAAAAAGAACGGGTTTTATGGAGTTGCTCTTGAATCTAATGAGGAAATCATAGTTGCTTTCAGGGGAACTCACACTGTTCAGGATTGGCTTACGGATATTAATTTGGGTTTGTTTGATAATAGTTCGAGTCAAATTAAAGAAGCAATAAGTTTTTTTGAAGAAATTTACGCAGCGACATTGCATAAAGGTAAACCGTTTTTTTTAACAGGTCATTCATTAGGCGGAGGTCTTGCAGAAATTGTAGGCGCAAAATATAATTCGCCTACATATACATTTAACGGTCTTGGCATGAAATATATGCTTGATAATTATAATCTTGATGTAAATAAAGATTATTCCAATATAAAAAATTTCATATCTAAAGTTGATCTGGTGGGCAATTTACTTCCGCATTGCAGTAAAAATTCTTCAAGTTATTTTTATGTGGACAGACCGGCTGAGGTGATAAAACGAAAAGATTTAAACAGGCTTGTGGCTGAAATTAAAGCATTGACAGGTTTTGTTTCTACAGTTGATAAACTTTCCGATTCACTGCATAAAATTAGCAGGCTGATTAAAGAAAAATTATTTCCGTTAAAAAGCGTTGGAGAATACGCGATGTTCTATGACATGGATACTGTTTCAAAAGTTAAACAGCCGGAAGAAATTTGGTTTTTGTCCGCGCACAAATTAAGCAATTTTTATGAACTTAGTGAAAATGAAGTGAGCAATACGAACGAATTGCTTAAGAAATAATTCCTATAGAACCAAGCTGATGAAGTCTCAGGAAGTTTGTTTTCCCTGCTGTTATATAAGGAAGACCGCCTGTAATGATTACTTTGTCGCCGGAATCAAGAAAAGTCTCCTTTACCAGAACAGAATCAATTTCTTTCAGCATTTCTTCGGTAAAATTGGGTTGCAGAGTCATTTTATAAGGATAAATACCCCAAAAAAGATTTAATCTCCTGCAAACTCTTTCATCATCAGAAATTGAAATAATTGGAACAGTTGGCTTTGATTTTGATAAAAGCTTTGCGGTGTAGCCTGTTCTCGTAAGCGCAACGATTGCGGCGATTTCAACTTCGGGAATCATTTTAATAATCGCGGAAACAATTGCCTGAGAGTCAAGTTCATAAACATCATCACCAATTTTAGGTACTTGATTAAAGTTACCTAAATTGCTTATTTCAACATTAGTTGCAATTTTTGCCATCATCTCAACCGCCTCTGTCGGATATTGACCTACAGCGGTTTCCCCTGAAAGCATTACGGCATCTGTTCCGTCTATAATTGCATTTGCAACATCGCTTGCTTCTGCTCTTGTAGGAAGCGGCTGCTCAATCATTGATTCAAGCATCTGTGTCGCTGTTATTACGGGTTTTCTATGAATGTTGGCATTATGTATAATGTTTTTTTGTACTATTGGAACAAGTTCCGGCGAAATTTCAATACCAAGATCGCCCCGCGCAACCATTACGCCTTCAGAAACATGCATAATAGATTCTAAATTTTCTACTGCCTGTGGTTTTTCAATTTTGGCAATAATCGGAATATCTCCGTTAAATTGCTTTAAATAGCTTTTAGCGGCAATTATATCGTCTTTATCTCGGACAAATGAAAGCGCAAGATAGTCAATATCGTTTTTAACAGCAAATTTTATATACTCAATATCTCTTTCAGTGACGGCAGCCACGCTTTTTGAACCCGAATTCGGAATATTTATGCCTTTTCTCGATTTTAACAGCCCGCCTCTTACAACTCGAGCTTTTATTTTATCAAGAAACATTTCTGTTATGACAAATTCAATTTTTCCGTCATCTAAAAGAAGATGGTCTTCTTTTTTAACGTCTTTTATTATTCCTGCATAGTCTACAGGAAGAACGCCTATTTCATTAGACTCCAAGCAAGGTTTTAGGGTGATTTCCTGATCTTTTTTCAGTTCAACAGGTTCCGGCAAGTTTCCTATTCTGATTTTAGGTCCCTGAAGGTCAAGAATAATTGCCACAAATTCGTTTAATTCCTGTGAAATTCTTCTGATTTTTTCGATGTTTTCTTTGTGAACTTCTGCTGTTCCGTGGGAAGAATTTATCCTGAAAATCCTCGCCCCTGCTTTTATAAGCTCGGCAATTTTTTCATTACTGTCGGAACCCGGACCGATTGTCGCTATTATTTTTGTCTTTATAAAACTTCCCATTTGTTTAATTCCTTATTTTATAAACAGCTGCTAATTAAATGAATTTACTTTATTTTTAGATTTTTTGCAAAAAATTATTAAAATCATTCAAATAGACTACAAAGTTATTTGCTGTTTATTACGATAAATATATTATATATTGGGGAATTTCACACAGAGAGAGAAAAATAAGGAAAGAAGGCAAAAGCCGTGGGTTTGAACGGAATTTATCCCGTAAATTTTTATCCTTATAATATAAATATTAAGAAAAAATCACCTATAGACAAGGTGAACCCTGATGCTGAACAAAAACAGCTTCCGCGTGATAATGCCGATTTTAAAGAACAGCAAACTTCTTCAGGATACAAGCAAACTATTGATTATTCGGCGGAAAAAGTTAATATAAGCCAGATTATCGTTGATTTTAAAAATACGCTTAAGGCTATAGGCGCTTCAAAAGAAGTAAATGAGGAAGTGGAAACTTATCTTAAGCTTGTAGAGCTTCAATCTGTCAAAGAAAATCCTTCCCAAAAAATCATTAAATCAAACTTAATAAATGCCGCGTCTATTCTTGACGGATATATTACAGAAACGCTTAATAAACCTTCCGGCGTCGTAAAAAACTGGGTAGACGCACTTTTATTGCAAAAAGTTGACTACAAATCAAATTGTCATTCTGAGGCGAAGCCGAAGAATCTGTCAAATAGTGAAAATAGTCAAACGGACAGATCCTTAGCTATGCTCAGGATGACAGAAGGAATCATGGAGACAAAAGAAAATAATGTTTTGCCTCAAAATGACAATATAATCAAAAAAAATATGCAGCGACCAGAAGATATTAAACTGGAAGAACTTTATAAAAAGGCAGAAAAGATAGTCGACTCGGGAGATTATGAAAAAGCCCTTTCTGTGTACGAAAAACTTATTCCTTTCTCTCAAAAAATCAAAAATACCGAAGTTGAAACAAAACTTTATATGGATAAAGCCTATATTCATGATGTAAACGGAGAGATTTCAAACGCGCTTCAAAGTTATAATAAAGCTGCAAATATAGCTTTCAACACAGGAAATCAGGAAATTCAGGCTCAAGCTCATTACAACATGGCATCAATTTACGATGATTTCGGCAAAACTGACGCTGCTTTGTCGCATTATTATGAATCGATTTCTCTTGACGGACAGGTGGAAAATTTAAAAGGGCAAAGCATTACTTTAAATGATGTCGGAAATGTTTTTGCCGGACAATATGATTACAAGCAGGCTCTTTCTCATTTCAAAGTCGGGTTTTCTCTTACAAATGAAACGGGAGATAACAAAGGAAAAGCCTGTATATTAAGCAATACCGCGGGTGTTTTTAGGGATTTAGGTCATGACGATAAGGCTATTAAGTATTATCGGGAATCAATAAAACTGGATACAAAGATAGGAAATGTTGAAGGCTATGCAAAAAGCTTTGAGCAGGCAGGGGATATAATGCTTAGAAATAATCAACTTTACAAAGCCGAAAATTTATATAAAAAATCTCTTATTGCTGCGCAAAAAGTTGGTGACCAAGGCTGGTCATCAAGAATTTTAGATAAACTTCAACAAAACTCGCTTTCTTATTAAAGTTTTAAATTCTCTCAATGACAGTCTTTATAAGAGCTTTGAAGTCTTTTTTGACTATATTTGCTGTTTCAATAACTTCTTCGTGATTTAAAGGCTGGTCTAAAATTCCCGCCGCCATGTTTGTTATGCAGGAAATCCCGAGAACCTTAACTTCCATGTGGTTTGCGACGATAACTTCGGGAACTGTAGACATGCCGACAGCATCCGCTCCTAAAGTTCTTAACATTCTTACTTCGGCGGGAGTTTCATAAGTTGGTCCCGTCATAGCCGCGTAAACACCTTTTTGGGTTTTAATATTTAATTCTTTTGCTGTTTTTTCAGCCAAATCTATAAAAGATTTATCGTAAGCATAACTCATATCAAGAAATCTTGGTCCTAATTCATCATTATTTTTGCCGATAAGCGGATTATTCCCGAGTAAATTAAGATGATCCCCTATTATCATTAAATCACCTGGGGTATAATTTGTATTTACGCCTCCTGCAGCGTTTGTAACAATTAATTTTTCTATCCCGAGAAGTTTCATAACTCTTACAGGATAAATAACTTCCTGAATAGTATTTCCTTCGTAATAATGAAGCCGTCCTTGCATTGCAACTACACGTTTTGAGGCTAATTCCCCGATTACAAGTTTTCCGGCATGTCCATGAACACCCGAAGATTTAAATCCAGGAATTTCTGAATAAGAAAGCTCTATGCCTTTTATTTCATCAGCAATTTCTCCAAGTCCTGAACCTAATATAATACCAATTTCCGGTTTAAATCCAAGTGAAGATATTTTAGAATTGATATAATCCAGCGAATTTTTCATTTTAGCTTCTCCATTTTTATTTGAATTCCAGAATTTTTATTTAAAAGTTTAGCACAAAGTAAAATATACTAAAAAAGCTCGACAGCTTTTTAAATTCTAATGCAACAGAATTATTGATTCAATTTTATAGAAAGAGTAAAATTAGATAAAAGTTACAACCAGACGGTGTATTGAATTATAAAAATCATAATAGCCATATATATAATAGGTCTTTTTTTATTAATACCTTGTATGGAAGTTAATGCTGCAGGGAATAATGTAATTGAAATAAAAACACAAATTGATCCGGCTGCAATAGATGCCTATTCAAAACAACAGACAAGAGTGTATGAACAAACTAAAAACAAAGAAAAACAAGATATTCAAATAAAAAATGAACTTGAGCCTGAAAATAATCAGGTTCAAGATATAACAGAAAAATCCGGCATACAATTTGAATTAAAAGGCGTTGAATTTATTGGAAATACAATAATTTCATCTGAGTTTTTAAATAAATATTTTGAATCTTTAATTGGCAAAGTAGTAGGATTTAATGAAATATTAGATGCTATTTCAAATATAACTCAAAATTACAGGCAAATGGGATATATTACTTCAAAAGCATATATCCCTCCCCAAAAAATTACTGATGGAATTATAAAAATTAATATACTTGAAGGAAAAATAGGACAAATAGAAATTAATGACACAAAATGGACAAAAACTTCTTATATAAAAAATAATCTTGTTAAGTCGACGGGCATTGAAGAATCAAAAATATTTAATGTAAATAACCTGAAAACAACAATTAATAATATAAATACAGCAGAATACCTTAAAGGCAAAGTTACACTAAAAAGCGGAAATATTCCCGAAACAACAGATATTATTTTAAATGTCGAGGACAGGTTTCCTTTTGATTTTGGGACATCCTTCAGTAATCAGGGAAAAGAATATACAGGTATTAAAAGATTTGGTATAAATCTTGGCGATCAAAATATTACAGGGTTTGGGGACAATTTAAATAATAATTTGAATTTTTCAAAAGGTTTATTTGGGGTTAGCACTTCTTATTCAATCCCGCTAGGATCAAAAGGAGCTAAACTGCAATTTGATTATTCTCATTCTTACGTAAAAATAGGAAATGAATTAAAATCTCAAAAAATCAGCGGTAAATCAAATGAATTCAATTCGAAAATTTCTATCCCTATATATAGAAAGAAAAATTTAATTTTAAATTCTGATATTGATTTTGATATGCTGAGTTCAAAAACAGAAAGCCCGATTAATTCTGCATATAACAACAAATATGAATTAAGGGCTTTAAGAACAGGTTTGGATTTACAGAATGAAGATAATACAGGAAGATGGGGCTCGTCTTTGACAGTAAGCACCGGTCTTCCATTTCTCGGGGCAAAAACTTTAAAAGAAGATTATAGCGATGCAACAAGTAAATTTGTAAAATTTGAAGGAAATATAACCAGAATTCAATTATTACCGTTAAATAGTTATGGGATATTCAGAATTTCAGGTCAATATTCACATTCACATCTTCTATCTTCCGAACAAATGCAGGCAGGAGGTATGTATAGTGTCAGAGGTTTTAGAGAAGGTGTTTTAGCAGGTGATGTCGGATACAATATAACTCTTGAAGCAAGAAAGCCGGTTCCTTATCTTCCAAAATATATTTCAATTCCATACAGGAAAGATAAAGTTATTAAAATCCCTTTAAAAAACAGAATATATTTCTCTGTTTTTTATGACCAGGCTCTTACCAGAGAACTTAAACAAAATGTTTCATATAATTACAAAAATTTTATGCAGAGTGTAGGTGCAGGATTGAATATTTCTTTAGCAAAATATCTTAATGCAAATATTTATATAGGAGTTCCGCTTGGCAAACAGAGAGATGATGGGCAAAACAGCGCAAGAGTCCACTTTGGAATATCATCCGACTTAATTTAAAAACTTGTAAGTTTTTGTTAAGTAAAATATTAATTTTAGTAAAAAATGTATGAAAAATTTACATTAAAAAATGTTTAAAATTAGCAAAAATGTCAATAACATGAAGTATAAAAAGGTTGTATATTTTTTCAACAAAAAATATTATACTTAAATGAGGTTTTCCTCCCCCGGAAAGACAAAAATGCTTCTCTTGAAAAAAAATAAATTAATAATAGCCGCAAAATTGTCGTTAATCATTGCATTAGGGGCTAGTTCAGTTGCACTGGCCGATGTCACCATGCCTGTGCCTGACACTCTTGATCCTAATGTTACAACTCAAATAAAAACAACCGTCAATACCAATGATACATACCAAATTATTCATACAGGTGCTGCAAATCAAAGTTTTAACAATAAATGGAAAAGTTTTGATGTTCCCGAGAATAAATATGCTGATTTTAATTTTTCAAATTCAGGACAGGTTTCTGTAAATAAAATAACCGGAGCTAATTCATCCCAAATCTACGGGCATATAACACAATCAGGAGCAGGCGGAACAGTTTATCTTATAAATTCCAGCGGAGTTCTTTTCGGGAAAAATTCTTCCGTTAACTTAAATTCCCTTGTCGTATCAACTTATGACATGAAATATCAGGATGTTTTAAACAAAAAAATACAGTTCGGAGGCGTTACATCAGGAAGTATAATAAATCAAGGAAATATAAAAGTTTCTGACGGCGGATTTATAGCATTTTTAGCTCCTGTAATCGAAAATACAGGCACAATTAATGTTCCAATAGGAACTATCGCACTTGTTTCAGGTAAAAACGTTACTTTTGATATGAATGACGGTCAGCAAATTTCTCTTGAATTGGATGATTCTACTGTAAATAATCTTGTTCTTGATTCTGATAAATCTCAGATACATAATGCAGGTTTGTTAAAATCAGATGGCGGAAATATTTTTATCAAGACTGACAGAGTAAATGAGCTTATCAGCAAAGTCGTAAATAATGATGGAATAATCGAAGCAAATACTTTAACAAAGATTAACGGAGATTTAGTCTTTGGAAACATAGATATTGACGGTACGAGCGGTACTCTGACTTCAACAGGAGCTATCAGAGCCAACGGAATTCAAGGCGGAAATATTAAAATAGCTTCTGCTTTCACTGGACTTGGCGGAAGTATTGAAGTATTAGGAGACAAAGGCGGGAATGTTTCGATTAATTCAGACACCCTTTCGCTTGCCGGAAACATAAAAGCAACAGGAACAACAAATTCCGGCGGAAATGTAAATATTAATACAACAGGTAAAAATTGGGAAACATCAACCTCTGTGATAGATGCTTCCGGCTCAACAGGCGGAAGCATTTCTAATATCGCCGAACAGCAAATAACAACTTCAGGAAAATATCTTGCAAAAGGAACTTCAGGAATAGGTGGAAATATTGATATAACATCATCCGCGCTTAAATTCCTTTCTTCTGAAATAGATGCTTCAGGTTATACAGGCGGAGGAAAAATTCAACTCGGAGGCGAGTATCAGGGCGGTAAAAACCTTTTGACCGATGAAATTCCAAATGCTCAAACACTTGCCATGACTAGCGGGACTTCCGTAAAAGCTGATACTACAGGAAATAACGGAGATGGCGGAACTATAATTTCGTGGGCTGACGAAAAATCTGCTGTTTTTGGCAATTTTTCCGCAAAACAGGGAACACTTGGAGGAAATGGCGGACTTATAGAAGTATCATCGGGAAACGAACTCACTTTTGGCGGAAAAGCCAATGCGGGGGTCGGCGGAACTTTTCTTCTTGACCCTAAAAATATCACCATTGCTGATATTAATTTTAGCCAATATCCTTTATTAATAGGATATAATTATTCAACCATGGGTATAAACAACGGAGATATTGACAGTAATGATGGTTTTGGTGCATCTGTATCACTGGATGGAAATAGACTGGCGGTCGGAGCTTATCTTGATAGTGGATTTAATAATTTAAACGGAAATTCGGGAGCAGTATATTTATATTCATTTACAGACAGTTTATTTTCCGGCGGAACCCTTGAAATCAACTATAGGCTCCGGTTATACAGGCGGTAAAAATATTAATCAGTCTCTTGATATTAATGATTATTTTGGCTATTCAGTATCGTTGGACGGAAATAGGTTAGCTGTTGGAGCTTATGCAGATGACGGATTTGAAAATACAATATTAGATTCAGGAGCTGTATATTTGTATTCTTTTACAGACAGTTTATTTTCAGGAGGGACTCTGGAAGCAACTTTAGGCTCAGGCTATACAGGTGGAAAAAATATTGATAAAACTCTTGATGTTACTGATTATTTTGGGGGATCTGTATCGCTTGATGGAAACAGGCTAGCTGTTGGAGCTTATGCAGATGACGGGTTCGGAAATTTAAAAAGCAATTCAGGGGCAGTATATTTGTATTCTTTTACAGACAGTTTATTTACAGATGGAAACCTTGAAGCAACTATAGGATTAGGCTATATAGGCGGTAAAAATATTGATAAAACTCTTGATATTAATGATAATTTTGGCAATGCAGTATCGTTAGATGAAAATAGACTAGCTGTCGGGGCATATCAAGATGACGGATTTGGCAATTTAAAAGCAGATTCAGGAGCTGTATATCTTTATTCTTTTACAGACAGTTTATTTTCAGGTGGAAACCTTGAAGCAACCATAGGAAATGGTTATACAGACGGTAAAAATATTAACCAGGCTCTTGACGGTTCTGATTATTTAGGCAGAGCAGTATCGCTTGATGGAAACAGATTGGCTATTGGAGCTCATTATGATAGCGGATTTAATAATTTAAACGGAAATTCGGGAGCAGTATATTTATATTCATTTACAGACAGTTTATTTTCCGGCGGAAATCTTGAAGGTATTATAGGCTCCGGTTATACAGGCGGTAAAAATATTAATCAGGCTCTTGATTCCTATGATCTCTTTGGCAGTGCAGTATCGCTGGACGAAAACAAGTTGGCTGTCGGGGCTTATTATGATGACGGATTTGAAAATACAAAATATAATTCAGGAGCAGTATATTTATATTCATTTACAGACAGTTTATTTTCGGGTGGAAATCTTGAAGCAACTATAGGAAACGACTTTACAGGCGGTAAAAATATTAATTTGGCTCTTAATAATTCTGATTATTTTGGCTATTCAGTATCGCTTGACGGAAACAGGCTGGCTGTTGGAGCTTTTCAGGATGACGGATTTGGAAATTTAAAAAACAATTCAGGAGCAGTATATTTATATTCATTTACAGACAGTTTATTTTCCGGCGGAACCCTTGAATCAACTATAGGCTCAGGCTATACCGGCGATAAAAATATTAATCAGGCTCTTGATGCTGCTGATTATTTTGGCAGTGCAGTATCGATTGACGAAAATAGACTGGCTATCGGGGCTTATTATGATGACGGCTTTGGAAATACAACATTAAATTCAGGAGCAGTATATTTATATTCATTTACAGACAGTTTATTTTCAGATGGAAATCTTGAAGCAACTATAGGAAACGGCTATACAGGCGGTAAAAATATTGATAAAACTCTGGATATTTCTGACTATTTTGGCTATTCAGTATCGCTTGACGGAAACAAGCTGGCTGTCGGAGCTTATTCAGATGACGGTTTTGGAAATTTAAAATCAGATTCAGGAGCAATATATTTATATTCATTTACAGACAGTTTATTCTCGGATGGAAATCTTGAAGCAACTATAGGTTCAGGTTATACAAGCGGTAAAAATATTGACCAGACTCTTGACGGTTCTGATTTTTTGGGTACATCTCTATCGCTTGACGGAAATAGGTTGGCTGTTGGGGCTTATTATGATGACGGATTTATAAATAAATATTCAGATACAGGAGCAGTATATTTATATTCATTTACAGACAGTTTATTTTCCGGCGGAACCCTTGAAAATATTATAGGATATGGCTATATAGAAAATAATGGCATTAATCAGGTTCTTGGTGCTACTGATTTATTTGGCACATCTGTATCGCTTGATGGAAACAGACTGGCTGTCGGAGCAACTCAGGATGACGGATTTGGAAATACAACAACAGATACAGGAGCTGTATATCTTTATTCTTTTACAGACAGTTTATTTTCGGGTGGAACTCTTGAAAGTATCATAGGAAATGGTTATACAGGCGGTAAAAATATTAATCAGACTCTTGAGGCTTCTGATAAGTTTGGTATGTCTGTATCGCTTGATGAAAATAGATTAGCGGTCGGGGCTTATGCAGATGACGGGTTTGAAAATTCAAAAAGTAATTCAGGAGCAGTATATCTTATATTCATTTACAGACAGTTTATTTTCGGGCGGAAATCTTGAAGCAACTATAGGCAATGGCTATACAGGTGGTAAAAACATTGATCATACTCTTGAGGCTGCTGACTATTTTGGCTATTCAGTATCGCTCGATGGAAACAAGCTAGCCGTCGGGGCTATTTTAGATGACGGATTTGGAAATGCAACAACAGATTCAGGAGCAGTATCTCTTTATTCATTTACAGACAGTTTATTTTCGGGTGGAACTCTTGAAGCAACTATAGGCAATGGCTATACAGGCGGTAAAAACATTGATCATACTCTTGAGGCTGCTGACTATTTTGGCAGTGCAGTATCTCTTGACGGAAACAGGCTTGCTGTTGGGGCTTATCAGGATGACGGATTTGGAAATACACTAACAAATTCAGGAGCGATAAATTTATATTCATTTACAGACAATCTGTTTTCGGGAGGAAATCTCGAAGCAACTATAGGAAACGATTATACCGGCGGTAAAAACATTAATCAATCTCTTGATGCTATCGACTATTTTGGCAGATCAATATCACTTGACGGAAACAGGCTGGCTGTTGGAACTTATAATGATGACGGATATTCTAACTGGGTTGGTAATTCAGGAGCGGTATATCTCTACATGCTTGATGAAACAGCCAATATGAACTCGTATGCTGAAAATCCTTCAGGGGATTATACGCTCTCTCCTTCAACAATTACAACACTTTTATCCACAGGTCAGAACGTCATCCTTCAGGCTAACAACGATATTTCTCTCTTAAATGACCTTATAGTCAACAATACTTCTGGTAGCGGTGGAATTTTAACACTTCAGGCAGGAAGAAGTATTGATCTCGATGCCAATATCACAACAGACAACGCTGATTTAAATATTTACGCAAATGATACTCTCGCAAACGGTGTAGTTGACAGTGAAAGAGATGCAGGAAATGCAGAAATATCACTTTCAGCAGGAAAAACGATTAATGCAGGTACAGGAAATGTGCTTCTTGAGCTTAGGGACGGTGCAGGAAAAACTAATTCCGACAGCGGAAATATTACAATTGACGGAACTGTTCTCGCAAATACAGTAAGTCTTTTCAATAACGGATCTACCGCAAATTCAAATATCATAATGAATGCAGGTTCTTCAATAACAGCCTCCTCATCAGGAAATGCAATAACAGCATCTTCACCAAACGGTAATTTCTTAAATAACGCAGGCAATACAGCTTTTTCAACACCATCAGGCAGGTGGCTCGTGTATTCTTCTGACCCTGCAAGCACTACGGAAGGCTTTACAAGTTATAATAAACTGTATAACAAAACTTATGCAGGAAATCCTCCTGCGACAATCTCCTCAGGAAATCACTTCTTATACAGTATTGTTCCTGCTCTCTCTGTTACTGCTGATGACGCTTCCAGAACTTATGGTTCTGCTGATCCAGTCTTTACTTATTCTGCTGTCGGATTTATTGACGGAGATACTACAGTAACTTCTCTGTCAGGTTTATTGGGCTCAACTGCAAGTTTAACAAGCAATGTTGGAAATTATTATACAGTCATAGGTACTTTAGCTTCAAACATCGGATATAATATTAATTTTACGGGAAGCGATCTCTCTATAACGCCAAGAGCGCTCACAGTAAAAGCTGATAATAAAATAAAAACTATAGGCTATACAAATCCTGCCTTAACTGCAAGTTTTTCAGGATTTGCAAATTCCGATAACTCTTCAAATTTAACAGGCAGTTATTCTTTAAGTTCAACAGCCACTACTTCAAGTAAAACAGGTGATTATGCAATCAATGTCTCAGGAGATTTGGTTAACGCTAATTATACTATCGGATATCAACCAGGCACATTAACCATTATACCTATCGACCCTGACATACTTAAAGCTATTGACCCCGTCTTGTCTTCTAACAGCAATAATTTTCAGCCTCAAGTCAGCAGCTATAATTTTGATATTGAAGATAGAAAGAAAAATCAAGTTCCGGATTTTTCTTTCAAATCTTTGTAAAAACCATAATATTCAACAATTTTTTATCGGGGGTTAATCATATTGAATTTATTTGCCCGCTTACTTTTTATTCTGTTTTTAGAATTAAATTAAAAATAAATAAATATTTTAGCAATTTTTGCCCCGAGTTTGTTTTTATAAATATAAGAGATGAGAGAAGTGGAAAAGATTTATTAGTTTAGTTAACATTCTTTATTTAATTTGAGGAAATTTGGGGGAAAAGGGTATGTATTCACGTGTTAATGGGTATAACGGGTATAACAATTACAAACCGGTTACTTTATCACCGGTAACAAATAGGCCGTATACACAAAATGGTCGTCCCAACACTACAACTGAGAGTATATTTGCATCTGGTATGAATGGAAACAGATCAGTTGGTGATACTGTTGAATTAAGCGGTGCACGAAGAGCAGAAGCAGTTGATTCTATGGATGAAATGGACGAAATGGATCCCATGGATGAAATGAATGGAAATGAACCGATGAATGGTTCTTCTGAGACTGATGACTCTCCGATAGGTGAAGTAGAATTAAGTGAAGAGGATTATAAAGTATTAGAAGCTGCTATGGAAGCTGCAGATGTTCCGGAAAGCATGATGCCTGTAGCAAAAGAACATCTTGCGGCAATGAATGAGTCTGGAAATACAAATAATAATTCAACAAATAACACAACTAACAAGACAAATAATACAAATACAGCTAATCAAGATAAAATAAATAAATTAGCTGAATTTGTAAAAAATTATTATGAACAGTTTGGAGATGAAGGTGGAGAAGTATCAAAGAGTGAATATCTAAAAAACGTATCACAAATGATGAAAGCAGACATGGAAGAACAGGGTAAACCTTATATAGATCCTAGTTCCGGGGTTTTTGATCCAAAATCGTCTAATTTTTATGATACAACCGGCGATGATTATGTAAATGTAGCAAGAGCAGCAAAAGAAATAAGTAATGATTCTAAATACAAAGGTAATGATTATACCAAAGGTACTGATGCTTTAGGAAATAACCTTTCTGATACTGATACAGGTAATGAAAGTGATACAGACAGTGTTCAGAATTTTCAGGATTTTATGATTAAAAATCAGGATAACGCTAGATATACAAGATTATCAGCAGTAGAACGTCAAAATAAAATGTATCAAGATTATAAATATAATTTAATATAAATAATAGAGGAGATGAGGAAAATGGCGACAGTAAATTCTAAAGATCAACAATATCAGTATTCTGACAAACTATTTAGCTCAATAGCTAAAACAGACAAAACTGATAGCAAAATTGGAAATGTATTTAATAATAAACAGCTTAATGTTGATTATGAAAAAGCTTTGAAAGCTAAAGATCCTAATGAAAGAAAATCTTTTATAGAAAAACTTATAACTGCCGATTATTTTGGTGGTGAACAGGCGGATAAAAAAACTGATGGCTTAGTAGACGGAAAAAGTATCTTTAATCTTAAAGACAATAATCAAAAAGCAAATCTTTTAAATGCTTATAATGAAACATTAAGAGCTATGGGTTTAAATAGACCGCAGGAAAATAAGCAAATTCCTCCTGCTCAGAATATTCCCGATCAGGGTATTTCTAATAACTCATTTAGTCCTGATATAAACGGACTTGATCCGTTTGGCATGGGAGAAATCAGAGCACTTGTTTCCCAGATTTTTGCTCCCAGAAATTATTCTCCGGCAGAAATAAAAGACATGAATTCCAGAGGAGTTTATACAGCAGCCTCTGAAATGACTCCGGAAATGTTGAAAAATATTACGGAAGGAAAAGTTAAAGATATTAAGGCAGGAAACTATGGCGGAGTTAAGTTAAACGATGCTCAGGTAAATAATGCTAAAGTAATTGCCGCTACAATTGTTGATGTCGGTAAAAAGAAAAATCAATCTCCTCAAGAAATTCATAGAGCTGTCGTTATTGCTTTAGCTACTGCAATGCAGGAATCAACATTGAAAAATATCGGTTATGGAGACAGGGATTCAGTTGGTCTCTTCCAGCAAAGACCTTCGTGTGGATGGGGTTCCAAAGAACAATGTCAAGATCCTGTATATGCTACACGCAAATTTGCAGATAAATTATATCAGACAGACTACATGAATAAATCTGTAACAAGTGCCGCTCAGAATGTGCAAAGATCAGCTTTTCCCAATGCTTATGCCAAACATCAGCCAATGGCAGAAGCTCTGGCAACTGCGCTGTTATCAGCCTAATAAATATAATTTTTAATTTATGGCATGTAGCCTGAAAAAATAAGACTTGTTGAATTTGAAAAATAATCTATTTTTGTAGCTGTGCCGGTTGGAGTGCAGATTCTTTCGTGGTTTTCATCAGGAATACACAATGCTTGACCGACTGCAGTTTTAATTACTCCGGCATGGGTAATTATTAATATTTTTTTTTCGGGATTATTTTTTAGAAGAAACTCTATGGTTTTTTTAACCCGCCTATTTACTTCATTATTTTTTTCCAGACCTTCGAGTTGAAAATTCAAAGGATCTTTTTGGTAACTTTGATAAAGTTCAGGGTATTTTTCTTGAATTTGCTGAAAAGTTAGCCCGCCCCATATACCGAAACGTCTTCCGTAAATATCATCAAGCACAGAAAAATCTTTTTTTAGCGTTTTGGCAATAATTCTGGTGCTTTGAATAGAACTGAGAGCAGGACTTGAGTAAATTAAATCTATATTTATATGGGTATTTTTCAGCCATTCAGAAAGCTTTTTTATTTCTTCTTTCCCTTTTTCATTTAAAGGAGGATAATCGTCGCTGACATAAAATCTTTTTTGTTCTGTATAAAGAGTTGCGCCATGCCTGACATAAATAATTTCACATTTTTTTGTACTCATTTTCCTTAAACTCTCTAAAATTATAGTGAACAAATCTATATTACATATACCCGTTGTTGGAATTTATAATCATTGAGACATGCTTATATTTAATTTATGACTTAATTTGTTTAATGGATTGAGTATAATTATAAGAGCAGAAATTTCCGATTAAACAATCAAGGGATCTAAGTATTTCATAAGATAGCCCTGCTTCAGAAAGTTCTTCGGCAGTAAGTCCGAACAAAGTTATCATTTTTTTTGCCGAAATACTGGCGGGATTATAGGTTAAATCTTCTATTACACTAGCCAAAGCATCCTGTCTTGTGAAATTTAGTTGAAATTTATCGTTTTTGGCTTTTGCAATGATTCTTTGTTTAGATTTCCCCAAATCTGACCACCTTCTTGATTAATAAGAATTAATTTTCAATTGTTAAATGACAATCCTAATTAATATAATAGTCTTTCAAATTTTTTTTAAAATTCATTTATTTGTTGATTATAGTGCTCTAAAAAAGTAATTAGGAAATGAAATAATTTTTGCAAAAGCACTATAGCTTTTAGGAGTGATGCTTTTCGGGAAAATCCGGCTTTGCCGGTTTTCCTGAAAACAAACTCGTTTCAGTATAAACAAAAAAACAGGGCTGTTTTTAGTAACAGCCCTGTTTTTTTAAATTTTATTATTAATCTTCCATGGGAATAATTAATTTTTGATCTATTTGTAGATCATTCGGACTTTTTAATTTGTTTACCATTTGAATTTTGCTAATTTTAGCCGGGTTATCTACTCCATAAAACTTATAGGAAATAGCTCCAAGAGTATCGCCGCTTTTGACTTGATATTCTGTTGTTTTAACAGAACCGGTAGTTTCTGTTTGAGAAGAAGGCGCAACATTGACAGTTGGCTTGGTATTAGCTTTTTTCCANNGTCAGATAAAATCCGGGAGATCTTTCTTCTCTATGGTTTACTTTAAAGCCTTGCCATAAAACATCAAGCTCTCTATCTTGATCAGATCTTACATAAACACCAGGTGAAGAGTCATAGTGTGTTGATTTTTTTGGTAAAAGTTCGTCCAATGCCAGAGCCCTTTCTTTAGACATTTTAGATCTACGTAATGTATTGCTTCTCATTATATTCCCTTACCTCATTTAATTCCCCATTAAGATAATTGTATAAACTCTCTTCTTGTTATAAATAAAATATTTAAAGTTATAATAAAGTACTAAAGTCTTAGAATCAAGTTTATTAAAATTTTTTGTTAATTATTGAAAATAATTTTTTGTATAAAAAATTATTAAAAATCTATTTAAATCAGTAAATTTCGACAAATTAATCATTTTGTTATGTGATACAATTTTTATTAATTCTTAACAATTGTAAATGAAGTTGAAGGAGTATAAAAATGAAAAATTTATGTATATTTACCCTTGTTTTAATTATGAGTTTTTTTTGTTATAGTAAAAACTTCGAGGTTTATGCAAAAGAAGCTGTAAATAAAGAGGTAAAAATGAATAAAGAATTTACACAGGTAAGAGCAAGCCATTTGCTTGTAAAAACAGAAGAAGAAGTTAAAAAATTAAGAGAAGAAATTTTAGCAGGAAAAGAGTTTACCGAAGTAGCAAAAGAAGTATCTATGTGTCCATCAGGAGCTAAAGGTGGAGATCTCGGGTATTTTGGAAAAGGGCAAATGGTTCCCGAATTTGATAAAGCAGCATTTAGTCTTCCTGTAGGAGAAATTTCCGAGCCTATAAAGACACAATTTGGTTGGCATCTTTTGGTTGTAACTGGTCAAAGATAGTATTATTTTTAGACAGATTGATATTGACTAATATCTTTGATGACTTATATTAAAATGTAAATGAAAAAATAAGGCGACATGGCCAAGTGGTAAGGCAGGAGTCTGCAAAACTCTCATCCCCAGTTCAAATCTGGGTGTCGCCTTTTTTCTCAGATTTAATTTTTATTTATTATGGGCAATTGGCGCAGTTGGTAGCGCACTTGATCGACATTCAAGGGGTCGTGGGTTCAAGTCCCTCATTGCCCAATCTTTTATTCACAAGGCTTTCAGCTTTTTAGCAGGAGGCTTTTTTAGTGCAAAAATGCCACTTTGTTGCAAATTTGTTGCAAGTTGAAAAAATTAGTCCCTAAATATCTTCAGATAATCTTCAAAAACAAAATATCTATTGCGCTTAAAACCAGTCTTTTCTTTTAAAATTCCAATCTCAACAAATTCAGCAATAAGCTTGTTTGATGCCGGAGTAGAGAGTTTAAATTTATCTTCAATCATCTTTGCATTAATATTAGGCTTAGAATATAAGAAGTTTAAGAGTTCTAATCTTGTTTTTGCTTTTCTTCCAAGACTTTGAACCTTTTGTTCACACTCTTTTCTAAGAGCTGTAATCATATTAAACTTATGAATACTGTCTTTTGCAGTATCAGCAACACCCTTTAAGAAAAATCTAAGCCATTGATCAATGTTATTTGAGGTTTTCACCATAGAAAGAGCATCATAGTAAGAGTTTCTATTTTTCTCAAAGAAGTCTGAAATATAGAGAACAGGCTTGTCTAGCAACCCTCTATCAACAAGGTATAAGATAATTAAAAGCCTTCCAACCCTACCGTTCCCATCCAAAAATGGGTGAATAGTTTCAAACTGATAATGTGCAATACCGGCTTTAATTAAGTCAGGGATTAACAAATCTTGATTATGTAGAAACTTCTCTAAGTCGCTTAAGAGTTCAGGTAGCTCATTAGGCTCTGGTGGTATAAAAAACGCATCTTGTAATGATGAACCGCCTATCCAGTTTTGTGTCTTTCTAATTTCTCCAGGTGCTTTATGCCTTCCTCTAACTCCCTGCAAAAGTGTTTTATGAGCGTTTTTAAGCAATCTTAAAGAGAGTGGTAGAGCATTTAACTCGTCAATTGACTGATTAAGAGCTGTAATATAATTCTGGACTTCCTGCCAGTCATCATATTTTTCCGGCAAAATATTTTCTTCATTATCAAGAGCCTCATCAAAAGTGGTCCTTGTCCCTTCGATTCGGTTGGATGTGGTAGCTTCTTTTGCTGCATACATCTGTATAAAGAAGTCTATATCAGGCACTAAATGAGAATAGGCGTTTAATTTTCCCAAAAGAGTATTCGCATCTTGAAGCAGCAAGTTTAATTCAGGAGTTTGCCACTCGATTTCCTGATTGATAAAAGCAGGACTAAAAGGCTTGTATCCTTTGATTAATTTAAATTTTCCAGCTTCAAACTTATTCATTTAAAACCTACTTATAATATTTTATAGTTAATTATAGAATCTTATAGTTAATTATAAATCATTGTAAGTAATTATACAACTTTATAAATTGAAGTTGGTTCAGGTATTTTATTTGTGCCAAAGAAATCATTAAGTGCTTTAATCCCTTGTTGGTGGACTTCCGGCATGAGATGACTGTATCTATCCATAGTTGTCTTAATGGATGAATGTCCCAGTTGGTCTTGAATATATTTAGCAGGAAGATTTTCAGCCAAGAGTAAACTTGCAAATGTATGCCGCAAATCATGAAATCTTATCTGGTTAACTCCTGCACGACGTAAAACAGGAACAAATTTTCTTCTTTTAAGATTGTGTTCATCCATAAATTTACCTTCATTGTTTGGAAACACAAGATTTAGTTCACCGTTAGGGCATCTTAATCTCCACTCTTTGAGGACTTTCACAAGTTCATCTGTCATATTTATTCGTCTTTTGGACTTTGGTGTTTTTGGGGTAACAAACTGTCCGCTGTAAACACTTCTATCAACTTTTATTTGTTTCATAACCCAATTAATTTTATCCCAGGTCAAAGCCAAAAGTTCCCCACGCCTCATGCCGGTAAATATTGCAGTAAGCAAAAGGGGATAAAAATCAGGATAGTGTTTCTTTGCCGTTTCAAGAGCGGCATAAATTTCTTCTTTTGTAAGGATTTCCATTTCTTTTTGGGCTTCTTTCAGCTTCTTAACCTTGTAGACAGGGTTTATACTGAGTAAGCCCTCATTGATAGCACTTTGGAAAACTGCGCCAATTAATGCCAGATGTTTGTTAATACTTGAGTTAGAAAGTTTTTCATCCTGTTTTACCTTAATATATTCATTAATTGTGTTTGGTGTAATCTCAATAGCCCTCATATCAGCTAAAAGGGGGAAGATATGGTTTTTAAGATATGATACATAAGAATGGTATGTTGAAAGTTTACAATGTATTTCTGCATGAAATTTCATGTGTTTTTCTGCCATATCCGCAAAAGTCAAAAATTTATTGTTTTCAACATAAATACCGTTGTTAACCTTGGAAAGTATATTTGCTTTTTCTCTTTCAGCTTCTTGTTTTGTGCTAAAACCACTAACAATTTTGCGTTTGCCAAAAGTATTGAGATAGTCAAAAGCCCAACAGGACTTTTCACCATTTTTAATTTTCCATTTTCTTTTGAATACTTTTGACATTTTATAAACTACCTTAAATTACCTTATATTATTGATTTTAACGTATGTTGGTTGGTTCGTACGCCCGTATGCTAAGTAATGCTAAAAAGAAAAAGGGCATAAGAAGTTTTTATTATGAAGTTCCTATGCCCTTAGAGTGCCAGAAAGGAGGATATAGAGGTTATGCATACAATGGGGAATTAAAAGAATTTTCTTCTATGAAATTTATAATTTCATTTTGCTTAAACCTCAGTTTGTTGCCCATTTTCACAAATGGTATTTTTCTTTCATGTACCCAACGGTAAATAGTTGGAGTTTTTATATTCAGTATTTCTGCTGTTTCAGCTATATTTAACAGTTTTTCCATTTTTAAATATCCTTATAATTTTTGTAACTTAATTACATTTGGTTTTATTTTTTGCAATCGTTCCAAAAGTAATGTTTATAATGCTTTTAGCTAAATAATTACAAAATTGCGTTTATTACATAGTGTTTTAAATATTTTTAAACTTTTAAATTTTAAGATTTTAGTTTAATTTTAAGTTTTAATTTTTTACTGTAACTATTGCAATTTTGTAATTTATTTGCCAAAAGTCTTATATAACAAGGCTTTTACTAATTGCGACCCGATTACAAGATTGCTTTAGCTTGCTCTATTGCCTGCTTTTCAACTTCTTCATTAGGTTTAGCTGTTTTGTTCTTTATAGGGTTTCCCTGGTCATATGCTTTTTGATATTTTTCAATAAGGGGGAAGATGTAGTTCCTTATTTCTTCTGTTGATTCCGGTGATATAACAAGGCTTCTTTTTGCTTTTCCCTGAAAGTTAACACTATGAGAAGGAGAGCAGTTATATTTTTTACTGGAATCTTTTATTTCCTTCATTCCGGGAATAAAAACATCATTAGTATTTATTGTTTTGAAAGTTTTTTTAAATGTACCTGCTATGCCTTCCAGATAAATAGCTAATTCACTATGGTTGGTTATCTTGTAATCCCTGCCATATTCCACTAAATTCAGCTTTAGCATTTCATTAAAGGTTTCTATAAACAACAGGAACGCATCTTTAGTTTCAACAGAATCGCTGTATTTTTTTACATACCTTGTAAAATTGGTCTTTAATTCTTTAAATTCCTGTTTTTCTTCAAAAATTTCTTTTTTAAGCCCTGAAATTTTGAAAAGAACATCAAATCCTGTTTTAGCAACAGCTATATTTTTAATGCTTCTGGAATCTATTTTCAGCTTCTTTGCTTCTATATGGCTTATATTTTTGTCTAAAAGATTTTCTATAACAGAGAAATCATTTTTTAAAAATATTACATCCTGAAGAATTAAGGAAAGAAGCTCATCCCGTACTTTATTAAAGGGTATAGCCTTTTTATAATCAAAATTTGACTTGAGTAAATCCATAAATATTAGCCTGGACATCGTTTGCTCATTTTTAGGAATTATTTCATTTGAAGCAAAGTGCATAGTTCCATTTACAGCCTTCACATTTTGCTCATTACCATAGCCCTGCATTATTTTACGGGGTGTTCTGTCATAGATGCTTTTAACATTTGATTCAAACTGCTTTCTTAAAGAATCCTGCACTTCTTGGAATAACAGAGGAGTACAGTTATAATACTCAAGGTTATGAAGCAGGTTTTTGCTCGTATCGCTTCCACCTCCAAGGAATGATGAATCATAACCAAAAATATTTGCTATAAGTTCAAGGATGTTACTTTTTCCACTTTGAGCTTCCCCGTAAGCATAACTTATTGGATAACCCTTAATTTTCTTTACTATTTCAGGAACAAAGGGGGAAAGAATAGCATTTCCTATAAGGAGAAAAGGGTCTATTGTGCAGTTATATGCTTCTATGGTGTTTTTTATTACTGTCGCAGCTAGAAGACTGTTAAGTGTTACATTATCATTTGTAAAATAATCTTTGTATTCTTCTTGTGTGTCTTTTAAATACGGGTATTTTTCAAGGATATTCTGTAAATCATCCTTTGTTTCACAGAGTACAGGTGTTTTCATTCCACGTGGAGCGTCTAAGAGGATATCTGTGCTGTTATTAAACCTTATACAGCCATCTTTATAGTCATAAAGAACTTGTTTTGATTGAACATTTATAATGCCATTCCTGTATAACCATGTATCAAAACTGTCAATTGTTGCGGGACCTGCATTTTCAAATACCCTTAATGTGCTTGTGGCTTCCCTTAGCTCTTTTTCCAGGATGCTTTTGAATTCAGCACTTTTAAAAGTAGAAATATGCACACCATTTCTTTTAAGCGCATCATGGAGTTTGCCTAGTTCAAACAGGTTATCAAGAGTTATAATAAATGGTTTTGTTTCTTTATTTCCTATAATGGTTGATATTTCAAGCTTATACTCCTTTTCTGTTCCAAATTTTATGTTACTGTTAATAACTTTTTTCTTGATTTTAAGAATAAAATTGGATTTTCTTATCAGTATAAGCTGAATCTTGTCATTATCAGCTGTTTTTGGCATTACAAGATAATAGCTGCCTTTTATGGGGTAGGTGCCACCCTCAAAGTATGAAATGGATTCATCATTAACATTTCTGAATATAGATTTATCCAGTTCTTCATTGCCTTTGACCATTCCATTTAATATGCTCAAAGGTAATAAGTGTATATTATCAGGCAGTATACATTTGCTAAAACCATTTTCTTTAGACAGTTTATACCAATCTGTAAAATCTTTAAATTTTTTCTCCTGTTCATTTTCAACAATAGGGAGTTTTAATTCATAAACTTTACCACCGAGCCCGAGGGCAATTTTTTCCCTTGCTGTTTTCCCTGCTGCATCTTTATCAAGGCATAATACAACTCTTTCAAAGTTTTTAAGGAAGGATTTGTTTTGCTGCAAGGCTTTCAGGGTATTAGGCTCTCCGTTGCTACAAGTAACAACTGTAAAATCTTCCTGTAAGTTATTTTCTTTTAAATACTGATATATTATATGAGCGTCTTTAAAACCTGCCATAACAAGAATATCTTTGGGGTTCTGCCCTTTATGCACAAGGCAGAGGGTGTTTTTAGGGTCATCAGTATAACCGGAACTTTTATGGGAAAATTTGTAAGTTCCTTTTTCTGTTTCAGCTTCCCTGTATTCATAACCTATTAGCTGATTTTCAATGTTATACATAGGGATTATGAAAATTTGGTTATCTTCACTTAAAGAAAGCCCTATGCCTGTTTCTTTAACTGTTTCTTCTGTGTATCCGGCATTTTCCTTAAGAATTCCAATAAATTTTTCATTGCCTGTATGAAGTACATTCTGCGTAAACTTTAATTCTTCTTCATCTACTTCTATCTGGATTTTAGGTTTATTATTAGTTTTTAATCCATACTTTTGAAGAAATTTATTGAATTCTATTCTACTGTGTTCTTTTTCTGCGTGACAGCAAAGTATACCTATTTTAGTGTCATAGGTTAAATGGTCATTATCTTTATCCATACCTATTGCGTGGCATTGGGGGCAGCCATAACGCATATAATATCCTGTTTGTTTGCGAGATAATCCGTATTCTTCAATAACCATTTCTTTGGTTAATTTAAATTTTTCAGTCATTTTATATTCTCCATTATTTAAGCTGTAATTCTTTAAAGGGGGAAGTATTTGGATAAGGAACGGGGTATAAATCCCCGCCCTTTCCAAATATTGCTGCTAATCAATCAGCATATAAGCTTCCCCTGTCTTCTTTTCCAAAACTAACTTTAACTTGTGTGTTTTTGATTCTGCTGATTCTTGTGATTCTTGAACATCAAGTTTTTCATCTGGATTGGAAGTTCCTAAAGATTCATCTTTCTCTGAATCTAGCTTGGGGACATAACCATTTTCATAAAAGAACTCTAATCTATCAGGAGTTCCAAACATTTCTAAAGTTTCTTGAAAAGCTTTGGGATTAAATTTAATTTTCATTTTGTTATACCTTCTTTCTTAATTTGATATTTAATACTGTATTGACCTGTCAATAAATGTATAATATCATTGAGTTTCCTCTTAAAAAAATAATTGTTTAGGAATACATTTATATGTTGAGTAAAGCAAGAGCAAAAAAATTCGAATTCCTTAAAGAACCCTTTCAGGAGTGGTTTTTAGTGGAATATTTTAAAGCTGATAGCCATGATTTAGCCATTGATTCAGACTTGTTAAACTCTTTAAAGATAAATAAGGATGAGTTTTATAATTTATTCTTAAAGCCATATCTATCAATGGATTTAGAGCAAATTGAACAGGTGCTTTATCATCAGGCAAAATATATACGAGAGCGGCATTTACCAAACCCCGCACCATTTAATCTAGAGATAAAGATGAAATCAGATACAAGGTTAAATGCATTAAGCTGGCTATTAGTAAATATTAAAGATTTAAACTTTTTTGAGCTGGATTACCAAATAGAGAAATATTACGAGCATCCTTATAAGCAATGCCACTACTGTGGTAAACCTAATTCTTATGAACACGAAGAAGGACAAAAGGAGTTTAATGATAAAACTAAATTTTGTCATTCTTTTAAGTGTGATTGTAGATATGAAAGCAACCCTCAAGAGCATAAAGATTGCTGTTATGGGAAATGGACTATTAAGAAAAAAGCACTTGAACAGAAAATAAAATTTGGCCAAAAAACTAATGAAGAAAAAATAAATTATTTTATAGAATTTTGTGAAAAACAGTTGAAATATTATATAAATGATGTTGATTGGACTATTCAACTTGGAGAAAATGAGCAAAGAGCAATAGGAATATGGGAATTTTTTGATAAATAAAATATATTTAACTAAAAAATTATTTGCTTTTATGATTACGTCACATTATTTGGCATATTTTGCTAAAAAATATTAATTTAATAGGCTCTCAGGCTCCAGCCCCAAAGAATCAACGCTGAAATGAATTAATATTCACATGCCTGTATTGACAAAACCCAAGTATGTCATAACAAAAAGCCTTTTGCCGGAATAAATATTTAATAATTTTTTATGCCAAATTATTGAACTAAACTTCTTTCCCATGGGATATTATGCTTGTTCAGCAAAAGCATCTGACGCGATAAACACTCATAAATTTCTTCTTTAGATGAATTAAGTTCATAAATATCAGGGCGAATTAATTTCAAAAAAGTTAGTAAAAATAGTTCTAATCCATCTGTTTGGCTTGTTATATCTTGATATTCCGGATTGTTTCCCGTCCAATTAATGTAAATTTCTACCATATCATCAATAAATTCGTCAGAAAACAAATTTGAGTTTATGCCTGGTGCTTTTTTTAATAATTGCCTTACATGACATTTAAAGACCATTTTTTTATTTAACCCAACTCCTATACTGCCAACAGCAGCTGCAAACATTTTTTTGAACATTTTTATTTAATCCTCACACAATTAATATTTATTAAGGTTATTAATACTGTTGTTAATGTTCTTCAAGTTGTTATTAAGTTGCTGTGCCTGAATATCACTTTGCATATTGTTTAAACTTTGCATAAACATTTGTTTTTCAGCTAATGCTTTAAGTTCTTCTCTGTAATTTCTGTTTTCTTCTCTTTCCATTACTTTTAAATAGCATAAGGACTGATTATTAGGGTCAGACTTGCATATAGTGAGCTCTTTTTCAAAAGTATCTCGTTTTGAGGCCCAATAATTATTTATTAACTGTTCATTCTTTTTTAATCTCAGGCTATAAGCTTGATTGCACTTATCCATAAACTTTGGTATTCCAATAATTGATAAAAATAAAAGAGTTTCTTTAAATGAATTCCCGTGGTAAGTGTAATCATTAAAATCATATTTGACGTTAGCATATTTAGGAGGACAAAAGTCTTTCCATTTAGGAGATTTGACTTCCGCAAATCCTATTGAACTTGATGATAAAAGTAAAGCTAGAAGAAATAATGTTATAAATTTTTTCATGATAAATCTCTCAGTTATAGTGACGTAATTTTATATTTATCAATAATTTTAAGACAAAATAACACGCTCAGTTTGTGTATTTTTATAAATAATACTACCAAAATAGTTCTATGAGCAAGAAACAATTAAAATCTTTTGGTAGAAAAATTCGTGAGTTAAGGCTTGATAAAGAATTAACTCAGCAGCAGTTTGCTGAAAAAATAAACCTGTCCACTAATTTTGTGGGAATGGTTGAGCGTGGAGAAAGAAACACATCTTTATTAAAAGTTTTCACAATGGCAAAAGCCCTTGAAGTTAAGCCCAAAGAACTTTTTGATTTTGACTAGTCCAAAACGTCCTCAGGCTCTATCATCCCGAGTTTCATTTTAATTTTTATAATTTCTCTTCTGTTTTTCTTGATTTCATGGATTAAATCGTCAATAGAAATCTTTAAATCATTGGCTACTGCGTCAATCATCTCAGACATTAATTTTGCTCCTTTGCATTTTATATACGGCTTTTCTAGCTGTATTAATTAAAATAACGCAATAGGGAGGTTTTGAGAGCCTTTTGCCCTGAGGAGTTTAGTGAAATTTAGTAAAGGTTTAAATATTTTGAATTATTTATTTTATTTTTGTATTAAATTAAAGAAATCAACTTTATTGAATAAAAATTCAGAAAGAAAATAAATTTAACAATGGGTCTGGAAATTTTTATCAGTTATAGTTCTATTGATTTAAATACAATAGAAACAATAATAAAGCCTCTTAAAGAACAAGAAGGCGTAAATATATTTTGTGCAGAATATTCATTAAATCCCGGGCAGAAAATTAGCAATACAATTATTCAAAAAATTAGTAATTCAGATTTATTTATGTTATTTCATAGTGCAAACGCTAGTGATTCAAGCTATGTACAGCAAGAAATAGGTATTGCCAAGGCGAATAACAAGACTATTATTCCTATTTTACTTGATTCTACCAGTTTAGACGGTATGTTAGAAGATATAAATTATATAAATTTAAGCGACCCTGATAAACGGGATCAAGAAATGAGTAGATTTTATCATTATATTTCAGCTAAAAAACAATCAAAAAAGAAGACTCAACTCTTAGGAGTACTCGGATTCCTTGCTATTGGTATTATGATTTTGAGTGAAAAATAATTTCAAAGATTTTTTATAAGAATAAATATCTATATCTAACTTAATGAAAATATTTAAAGTCTTTGAGCCTAAAAATCCTAGTTCAATAACATCAGGGCATATTCATTATAAGTATCACTACGTTAAACATTTATAATTCTATTATTTCCACAAATTTATCTTCAACTTCTCTTTCTTTGATGTCTGATTTATACCTTGGTACCCGTTGCTTACGTGTTACATATTTAACTAAAGTTAAATAAAAATCATTTTCTGACATAATTTTTTCTATTAGTTGCTTGGATACATTTAATTGTGTACCATAACCTAAAATATCATATTTATAAGAACCAATATCAATTCCATCTTGCCAAAGCATATACTGAATAGCTTTTTCTCCATTTAAATTATAGTCAAAATATGTATTTGAATCGTATTCTAATTTGTATTTTTCTATCCATTCCTCTTTTAATTGGGCTAATTCATAAAAACGATAATAAAAAGCAATTTTTGTATCTTTATCTATAATATCAATATGGTGTTTATGACCTTTTCTATAAAAATAAGGAATTATCTCAACATATTCATTTAATAAATCTTTTGATAAAGTGTATTTTTGGTATAAAGTTACCCATTCCTCAGTTAATTTTCTTTTTGTTGTCTTACAATCTTTAAATTCAAACCAATTTTTTAAGTTATTATCTTTTTCCTCTGGCAATAAATTAATATTCCGTGATTTTGGTTGTAAATCTTTTAAAGGCAGCTCTTTACTATAAAATTCAAAATATTCTATGAGATTCCAAATCTGTTTGTGTATTAATTCCGGATAAGTTTGATTTTTTAATATTTTATCTAACACAATACACATTCCATGATACAAATAATGATTACAAGGATTCTCATAAGGAGTGTAACCACTATAATCAGATGAATAATTTCTGTGGAGTTCACTACCTATTTCTTCAATACTTTTAAAATCAGGCTCAATTTTTTTAATTTCTTGTTCAATTTTCCAATAAAATAAATCTTTATCTATATCCAAAATATTTATTATTCTATTAATTGGTTCTTTAAAGTATTTTCCAGTATGACTTAATATATATTTATTAAAATCACTAGAAGATTTTAAATTAGGATAAATAATTTCTTGCTTTTGAACAGGAAAAAGGTATGTGATTTTAATAAGCTTTTTTGCAAGTGGTTGATCTAAAATTGTTATGACATCTATTAAATTATTAGTAATAGAATAATGATAATTTTCTTTTATTATCTGTTCAAAAGTCTCTTTATAAGAAATAAGATATTGTTTTTGTTTTTTCACAATTGCTTTTAATAAAAAGCTTGCTTGTTCTTTTAATGTAAAATTTTCATTTTTTAACAGTTTAATTAATTTATCTATAATGATTTGAGGCTGTTTAATAGCTAATTCATTTAAAAAGTGCGTTAATGTTAATCTCTTATTGTATGAATACGCTTTCCATTGGTCAAATAAGATATCTAAAGCAACATCTTCAAATATCATATTGAATTCTGTTTTATAGTTTTTAATCCATTCATATTCTAAAGAAAATTCTTTTTGAGGTAAGCAATCAAATTCTTTTAATACATCCCTATAAAAGTTTTCATGAATTAAATTTATTTGAGCTTTATGTACTGAATTACCATATTTACTTAAAATTCTTAAAATAAATTCTGGGGCAGTCCGACCTACATAATCTGTTCTTGCTAATTCAGCAATAGATTCAAATAAAAATTTAAATGTTTCATTCTCATTATATGCAATTAATTTTTCTAAAGAAGCATAATTGATACTTCTATAATTGCCAAACCCAAATCTTATTGTTGTAGAAAATGCTTTCTTATGAAATTCAATATATTTTTCAATATTTCCAAAGCATTTGTATTTATCAGCTATAATTGCAATTCTTTCACTTTCACCGAAAGCATTATCATTTAAAATAAATTCAGCAATTTGATTAAGTTCATCTTGGGTTTGTACTTTTTGAATATGAGATTTTAGTATCTGTTCAAAATCTTTTTCTAATAAATAGGATTGTCTTTGTTCTTTTAACACTAAATATATCTTTTCATATGAATTAAAATCTTTAGATGATTTTGCTATTATTTCTTCTTTTGTATATTTCTTTCCTTCAAAGTCAAAAGATAAATCTTCTTGTGGGTTATTACCAATAACGTCATATGATTTAAATTTATAAATCTGGTCAAGTTTTTTAAAAGAGGTTTTTTCTAGAACTTTATTAAAAGAATCAATATAATAATATCTATGTTCTTCTGTAATTTCACATAAAATGTACTGCAAAAGTTTTTCATATAACCACTTAGAGGTCTCTGGTTCGGCTTTATTTATTGTATCTTCAAATATTTTTATTCTTATATCAAATCTATCTTTATGAGGATTTCCATTAGTTGAATAGGTATCTAAAGGAACAAATTCACTCAAAAAATAAGTAAGTAAAGGGTTTTCCCTTATAGATTCCTTTAAATATTGTTCTATACAATCATAAAGAATCCAACCACCTATATGTTCTTGAAATTTTATAAGCAAAGCACTTGCTAATTTATAATCATATTTAAGAGCTAAACCAAATAAGCTTTTAGGCAAGTTTTTAGTACTCTTTCCATCTGTTATTTGATTAGTCCAGTTAATACATCTACCTATATTAATGAAAATATCTTGAAAAATCTTCTCTGGAAAGAAAGAAATGATATTTTCTGTGCTTTCTATCAATTCAAATAATGTTGCATCTTTTCTGTTAAAGTACCCTTTAGTATTTAAAAAACCTTGTTTTATATAATCACTACCTAATTGGTTGAATCCGCATTTATAAGCCAACTCAGAAAGAATAAAATAATGTTCAACTCTTCCTTGCGTTTCTATAACTTCTTCCTGTACTTTGTTTTCAATTGATGTTAATAATTCATTTAATTCAGTTTTTATATTATTTATGGGATGTTTTGATAGGATTTTGATTATTGCTAATTCATTTCCATAGTCCACGTCAACAAGACCAATTCCATAATGGTAATCTATTAATTCAGATTTTCCTAAATTCTTTAAAACATCAATAAGAGGAATAATATTTCCTTGTAATTCTAAATAAGCATCTATAAGAATCTCTAGAAATATTGATAAATCTGATTTTATTCCGGCAAAAGACTCAAAAATTCTTTCATGTTCTCCTTTTTTATGGTCAATTAACCTATTAAGGACATCTAAAATCTTTTCAGTTGTTTTGGAATTAATAGCTTCCAAAAGCTCTATATTGGCATAGTAATATACCTTGAGCCAATTATCTAAAGGAAATAAGTATTCATTTTTTAAAAAATTTATTTCTTTTTGTTTGTCACAATATAATAAGATATTTATATAGTCTCTAAATAATGAGAATTTCTCTTTAGCTTTTGAATAGTATGAAGTATTGGTATCAATATCAGGAAATAATTTAATATCGCCCAAATATTCAATTATAAGCTCTTGCTGAATATTTGCTTGTATAAGCAAAGAAAGATATTTTATTGTACTTTCTTCTGACTTTATATGGCTTTTAGCATTTTTAATATATTTTGTTCCATGTAAATTATTATTTTTTAGTTTTAGTTTAGACGTTTCTATATACCAAACTTCTAATAATTTTTCATCTTCAATTTCCTTTCTCAGCGATAGCAAAAAATCAAATCTATTATTTGAATATAAATGTCCAATAATCTTTTTAAATAACACAAGGGTTTGATTTATTTGCCATTCTTCAACATTTGACATTGATTGTATTGCATTTTCAACTATATTAGTTAAAAATAAAGGCTTAGAGTGATAAATAGAAGCTAGTTCGTAAATTTTATTATCTAAGCTCCCATCATAATCAGGGTCATTATCTATAAGTTGCAAAAATTTATTAAAAAAGTCTTTTGCAAGAGTAAAACATTTTTTTTTATATGTTTCAGTTAAATTTTCTTGAGATAAATCAATTAATATGCTAGCTATGTCTATATTTAAATCAAGAATATTTTCTCCCTTTGAAATTAAATTAAAAATTTTATCAAAGTCTTTTGCAGCCAAGTATGTTTTATATATTTGTATTTTGTTTATATGATACTCAAAACGCTTTGAAACCTCTGACCTTAAAAAAACAATCTTTGACAATTCTGTAAAATTTAAAGTCTTTTTTGTTGCATTTATTGCAACATCTAATAAATTGTATAACTCTTCCTCATTAAATCCATTTATTAAGGCATCGTCAATAAATTCTGTTGAGATAGAGTCAAAAATAAATCTATAATTTCCTAATCTGTATGCATAAGTGTATATATAATTAAATCTAATTTTATTAAATTTTTCTTGACCTTCCAGATATATAAAAATATTTTGATTAATAGTAGCTTTCAAAGAATTGTCTAGTTTTGATTTTACAAATTCTCTAAAACTATTATGAAATATTTGATATGTTTCATCATCGTTTCTTTTCAATAAATGCTTTAAATAGTCAAAAGGTTTTTCATTAAAAATATCAATTTTGCATATATTAAATAAATTATCTTTAGTAATATTAAATTCTAGTAGAGATATAGTACTGCAAAGCTTTTTAAACTCAATATTTTCACTATGCTCAATCCATAAAATATTATAATAATATGAGATTTCTTTATTCACTATTTGAGGAATATTATTTATGGTTTCTTGTAAATTTTCTAAGGCACTATCGTCCAAAAAATCTTTAATGTATTTTAAATATAGTGGCAATCCTTCTGATTTTTTTTGTAAACTCTGCAAATTTGGATTAATTATATCTATGTAATCAGGTTTGTTTTTAAAAGCTTTTTGGAAATATTCAGATGTTTTATTAATATCAAATGTAGGGAGCTCAATAATTGTAGAATTTTGTTCACAATAGAACTTAATATCTTCTCTTAGGTATTTTTTCCCTTGTGATGTTATTATCCATATTATTCCGTTTGGAACATTTTCAGGTTTAGGTAATATATTTATAAATTTTTCAAATTCTGGTATGGACGCTCTTACAGTATGATCTAGCCCATCTATAATGATTAAAAGTTTTTCTTTTTTATCTTTGAAATAATCTCCAAGTACTTTTAGACATTTTAAAAAATTTTCTTCAGAATAATCATATCTAGCAGGATCATTAAGCCCTATAATATGATTAAATTTTAACCAAAATTGTTTTATAAAGTATTCTAAAAAACGATTTTTGTTGGCTCTATTTTCTGGTGTATATATATCTTCTTTTATATTTGTGTAGCAAAAATATTTTATAAAAGACTTTTTGCCTTTTTGCAAATTTTCTTCTATGTAGTTAGTAATGAAAGTAGACTTGCCACTTCCTGGAGTTCCAATAATATTCAAGTATGAATGATTTTGATTTATTAATGTTTTTAACTCTGTTTGAAAATTTGTATTTTCAATAAAAGAATCATCAATATCAAATTCTTGAGAAACTGAAGCATTATTAATATTTAAAGCTTTTTCAATGTCTTGTTTTGTTATCTCTCGAGTATTAGATTCTAAAAACCAATCACTTATTTTATTTTTATATTTCTCAAAAATCTCTTGTTTATAACTATTTCCAAACAAATCTTTTAATTTTATTTCAATTAAATCTTCAAGTTGTTCCTTGTTTTCTTTTTTTAAATCAAATCTTAAAGATTTAAGTAAATTAGTAAAATTATCTTCATCGTCAAATTCAGCTACCTTTTTAAGTTTTTTTCTTCTGCTTGAATTAGTGTTTTCAATAATTTTAGTACATAAAAATTCTCCATTTAAAGCATTTGCTAGTTCTTCATTAGGACTTTTATTAGAATAAATATGGAAAATAATATCTTTAAGATTCTTTTTACTTAAGAAATACAACCAAGGTGTTTTATACCTTTTTATAGATAACTCAGATTCTTCATTTAAAATATCGTCATATGTAATAAATTCATTATTGTTAATAGAGTGCTTTGTTTGATAACATTCTATTTTATCCTTTGAAACTACAACTATATCATCAAAAGGCAAAAGTTCTTTTACCTCGTGGTACACATATTCAATATTTGAATCTTGCAACATTTCGAGACATTTCAAGCCCAAGAAAAGTTTCTCATACTCATTGCCTTTTCTAGTTCCTGTACTTATTTTTTTATTTGAAAAATTTTGGCTTATATCCACTTTACACCTCACTTGGCATATATAAGTATAAAACAAATGAAATTTAAATTGTCAAATTAATTTTGTTTTTTAAGTTTAAATTTTCTCCTGTTGGAACTTTTGAAACTTAAAAAATGGTGCGGTTTAAAATGGCTCCCGTTGACTAAGACTCCCTGTTCCTAAATCCTTGCCCCCGGGGGGCTATATTAAAAATGTATGTGGGACAAGCCCACAATTTCTATAGGGCGGGGTTTAAGAATCTGTTCAAGAAATCTTGCTACAAAATTGCTACAAAAATTCCCATAAAACCTTCAAAAATGTTTATAAATGTGCTAAACTAAAAATGACTTGTATGTTAAGTGCTGCAACAAATGGGATTAAATGTTATTAAATCCGCAAAAGCCTTACCAATAGGACTTTTCAGCTCGACATTCAAGGGGTCGTGGGTTCAAGTCCCTCATTGCCCATTCTTTCTTTTTATAGCAAGGGTTTTCAGGTTTTCCGTAAAATACGTAAATAACAGTTTTCCGTAATATTTACGTAATGACAAAATAATATCCCTATGATTTAGGGATTAATTTTTTGATTAAAATACTAATAATCATTTAACGCTTTAATTGCTTTAAGCTTCATTTCTGGTACAGGGTGAGCGTATCTCATTGTAATATTAATATCCGCATGTCCAAGAATATCTTTTACAACTACAAGATCAGCTCCTTTTTCTACCATTCTTGTAGCTGCTGTGTGCCTTAAATCGTGAAATCTAAAGTTTTTAACTTCAGCTTTTTTGAGAAAATCTGGAAAAATATCATTTATATTCCCATGTCTGTTTTTTGTAATTGGATTTATGAAAACATACTCATTGATTCTTTTTTGCTCATTTAAAGTATTATAAAGTCTTTCTGACATTGGTATTTGTCGGGGTTTTCCTGATTTTGTTTGTAAGACATCAATATATTTTTGTGTGAAATCCACGCAACTCCATTGAAGGTCTAATATTTCACTTTTTCGCATTCCTGTTTGTAAAGCTGTTATGACTATTGGTTTTATCCAATGCTCGCCTATGGCTTGCTTCTGTTTGTATTTTATATATTGGATTAAGTTTGTATTTCAATGGAAATCAACAAAATAAAGAAGCAAAAGATTTGGCTTTCTTAAATTTAGAAAATTTAAAGTATTAAATTCAATATTTTTATTTGAATTAATTCTTATTAAAAACGTTATAATCAAATGTAAACTGAATATCAATGTCACTTCCCTGATATTCTGGTGGCAATGGTCTAAAAGGTGCACTTATTTTTATAGCTTCAAGTGCTGCATTGTCAGCCTCAATATTGCCAGAGCTTTTGCTTATATTTAATCTCAGCAAATCACCTTTTTTATTTAATTTAAAGAGAACCTGCACACGTTTACTTTCATCTCTGCGAGGCGGATGCCAGTTTCTTTTAATTCTTCGTTGCAATTCCCTCATGTATGGTACAAAATCAACATCATTAGCATTGTTTTTATTTAATTTTTCCTGATTTTTAACTCTGTCTTTATCAGGAATAAGCGTTTTATCCAAGTTTTGATGAGTATTGATTTCGACCCTAACCAGATACCAACCGGCATTATCACTAAATCGATTATCGTTAACACCTAATTGTATTTGTGTAGCTCCTTTAGGAACAACTAAATCAATTGGTTCTTTTCCAATGAAAAAAGGAGAACCAACTATAACTCTGTTGGAATCTCCAAACGTTCCGAGTAAAGCCATATGATTAATATTTTCATTAATATAAAAAGAGGGAAGTTGTCCTAGATATGTAATCATTGACTTCGAATAACCACCCGCATCTGTTATTCTATCAGGATTATTCGGATAATCAGAGTTTGCATATCCTTTTAAATAACTGATTTTTACTTTATTTCCGGATTTTACTTTTATTATAACGGGAGGAGAAGAATCCATATAATCATAACTGTATGCTTTATTTGCATTTATGTCCCAAGGACCTGATTTGGCATCTATTTTTAATGTGTAAATTTTGTTGTTTCTTGTTTCTATTGGTTTGGAAGGCTTGTTAGAATAAATATCAGCAATATCTTTAGCGTAATATGGTATGGCCAACTTATGTTGTGTCTTTTGAATATTTAAATTAGCTTTGGGTGGTAATAAACTTGACGGAGATTTAGTTTTATTATCAAACCTGTGTTCTTCAGAATTTTGAGACGCAAAATTGTTTTTACGTAATTCCGCATTATCCTTTTGTTTAGCTTTATTAGGGTTAAGAATATAAAGAAAACTCAATATAATAAGGATTCCCAACACAATCAACGTAAAATTAAGCAATTGGTCTTTATTTGGATTTAAATCAGTATTATTAGAATTAGAAATTTCATCTTCTAAAATTTTATCGAAATTACTTTTTTTCATTATTTCTTTTTCTATTCAGCTATTATATAAAAATAAAGATAAACCGGCTTTATAGCTAGTTTATCTTTATTCTGTTTTTGAATTTATTTAGATTGTTCCTGTTGCTCAGGCATATTATTAACTGCGGTTGTATTATCTGGATTTTCTCCAACAGACCCAAGATATTCAGGAAGTTTTACACCAGCTTGTTTTGCAAGATCATGCATTGCGGGCAAAGATTTCATCAAATCCCTCATGAAATTAGCTGTAGTGCTACCATTAGCACTTCCTGCTCCTCCATCCCAAACAGTGATTTTATCAAATTTGATATTTTTTATTGCTTCAACTTGTTTTTCAACTATTTGTTCAATTTTCTCAATCATCAAGAAGCTTGTTGCTATATCAGGACGATCTCCGCATACTTGAACGAGTTTTTGATATCCGTTTGCCTTTGATTCAAGTATAGCTTTAATACCTTCCGCCTCTGCAAAGTATTTTGCTTTTATTGCATCTGCTTCACCAAGTGCAATACGTCTTTGTTTTTCAGCTTCTGCATCTGATTGAATTTCTATGATGCGTTTTTCAATTTCTTGTTTGGCAACTTCTTCTTTTTCTAAACGTGCTGACTCCTGTGCTTTCTGAGCAATTAATACATCTCGTTCAGCATTAGCTCTGGCAACTTCTCCGCGTCTTTTAGAATCTGCCTGTTTTTCTGCCAAATCAGCTTCATATTGGGCAATATTAGCTTTCGAGGTGTTTTCGCCTTGAACTGCTTCAGCTTCATAGACTGCTGTTTGAATTCTCTGATTTTTATTTGCTTCTGTTTGTCCGATTTTTAATTGAGATTCTTGCTGAGCTATTTGTACTTCTTTATTTTTATTAGCTGAGGCTTCTCCCATTGCGGCTTCTGCTTCTAAGTTTGCCGTTTGAACTCTTTGTTCTTTAATAGCAGTTGTTCTTCCTATTTGTGCCTGTGCAAGCTGTAAAGCAACTTGTACTTCTTTATCTTTACTTGCTTCTGCTTCACCGATTGCACCGAGCTTTTCTTGTTGTGCAACTTGAATTTTTGCTATATTTATCGCTTCAGCTGCTGCACGTTTACCAATTGCATCAATATATCCTGACTCATCTGTAATATCTCTAATATTTACGTTTATTACTTCAAGTCCGACCTTATTTAACTCACTGTTAACGTTCATATTAATTTGTTCTAAGAATTTTTCGCGATCCTGGTTAATTTCTTCAATCTCAAGAGTTGCGATAACAAGTCTTAATTGTCCAAGAATAATATCGTTAGCCTGATCTATAATATCTTTCTTTGTAAGTTCCAGTAATCTTTCAGCAGCATTAGACATTAAACTTGTATCTGTTGAAATTCCAAAAGTAAAGGTAGATGGTGCATTAACCCTAATATTGTTTTTTGAAAGAGCGCCTTTTAAATCAATTTCTGTTGTCATTGGTTCAAGAGAAAGATAACTATAATCCTGAATAAGTGGAATTATGAAAGAACCTCCGCCATGAATACATTTGGCAGATTGTTCGCCGGTTACTTTTCCATAGATAACCAGGATTTTGTTTGAGGGGCATCTTTTGTATTGTTTGGTAATAAATGCCAAAATAAAGACTAAAATTAAGACCGGTATTACAACAAAAGTCATAATGCTTGGATCAGTTATAAATTGTTCCATCTTCCATTTCTCCTTTATATTCCGCTACTATTAAATTATTATCCTCAATATCTGTAACTATAATTGATGAAAAAGAGTTTATTTTTTCTTGTGTTCTGTTAATAGCATTTAAAATTCTTGATTTGCCGGAAGCAACAATCTTAACCTGGCCGATTTTGTCTTTTTTTAACTCTGTATAAACGCTTCCTGTTTTACCTACACAATCATAAATATCGAATTCAATAGTTCTATTGAGTTTTCTGACCTGCATCATCAGAAAAGTAATAAATAACATCATTGATACGCCAACGATAAATGCTATAGGAACAGATGCAATGATTGTAAGATGCCACTCATTTCTTGCTGTAAGGCCAGCCCAGCCAAATCCCATTAAAAATGACAGAATTGATTCAACGGAGAACAATACAAAAGCGCTGTCTGAACTTACATGCGTCTCCCCTGAATGAAATTCGACATCCGTTTCAACAGAATCACCACCAACAAGCATTAAAACAAGTTTAATAACGAACATAATTGTACTTGCGATTGCTATAATCAGGTAAGTTTTTGAATATGTATCAAGACTTTCTAGTAACATCTTTGCTTATCTCTTTTATGTAATCTTAATTTATAATAATACGCTTTCATTTAGCAAGTAAAGGTTTTTTAAAGGCATATTTACTTATCTTGATAATAAAATTAATAATCGCGACCGCTAAAAAGTATGTATAGAAGAGCAATTTAACTCGCTTTAATTTACTACTAATATTTATTTTATTTTTATAAATTAAATTTAGGAGAGAAATAATGTTTAACTTATTTAAAAGGTTTTTTAAGATTGTCAGAGCAGAGACAGGTTCGATTCTGGATAAAATTGAAGACCCTATTAAGTTAGCTGAACAAAATATCAAGAATCTAAAGAAAGAACTGGAAATTAGCCTAAAAAACCTTGTAAAAATAAGAGCTGTGCTAAATATTTTAAAAAGAGAATTACAGGAAAAATATAAACAGGCTATGAATTATGAAAGACAAGCTACGGCTATTCTTGAAAAAGCACAGGAAAATATGGTTAATGAACAGGAAGCAGACAAACTTGCAAGTGAACTTATAATCAAAAGAAGTCAGGCTTATATTCAAGCGACAAGGATTGCAGAAAGCGTTAATCAGCAGGAAATGCTAACAAATCAATTTGAATCAAAAATTAAGGATTTAAAAGTTCAAGTTACAAGCTGGCAGGAAGAATTAACTATATTGAAAGCCCGATATAAAATTGCCACTTCGATAAAAAGAATTAATAAACAGTTCTGCAGCATTGATTCTGAAAATACAGCTAATATTCTTGCAAATATCAAGAATAAAATTATTGAAGAAGAGTCTTTGGCTCAAGCATACGAGTATGTATCAGAATTTGACTGCGGACAGGAAAATAAAATTAATAATCGGTTAATGGGAACAGACAAACTAGCCGTTGCAGGCTCATTAGCTGAAATTAAGACAAGATTGCTGACCAAGAAAGATTAAATTATTGCTTAAATACTGATATTTAGGTATAAGTTTTAAAAAACAAATACACTTGACAAGTTAATAGTTGAATGGTAAAGTAATATTATAATTTTTAATATTACTTTATTTTTT